>CAKMJS010000034.1 GCA_927405585.1 uncultured Desulfosporosinus sp. | reverse complement strand
CCTCACCCCCTACCAGGTAGTAGACGCTCTTTCTTAAAAACCGCCTTCTGTTTATTCTCATTTCGTGGTGTCCTTTTGCCAAATATGGCAAGTCCAACAGTTCGGATTTACAGCTGTATGAGTATGGCATGAAGCTGGATATCGCCAAGGTGGTCAGCGTCACGCCGCCGATTCGTAAGCCAGCACCTGGGGCGCCGGCTTGCCCTGCTTGGCGGCGTACCGGCTCATGGCTTGCTGGTTCTGCTGCATCAATTGAGCAATCTCGCGAAGCCGTCACGCAGGCTGCTGTTGGTGGGCTGGCTCATGGCATGCAAGCGTCCACCTTGCAGGCTTGGAGGAAAACTTCCACTAGGACAGTGGGGTTAAATAGTCTATAATGATAGGCAATTGATTTCTCATTAGGGAGTTGGCTCAAGTGATTGAACAAGGTGCAGAGCTGATATGGAAAGCTCCGATGGAACTAAGAACCATCCCTTCTTGGGTACCCACTTATATAAGGAGTTTGACATGGTTGTATTAACTACCCGTATTCGCAGCGTAATTACTTTTTGTCTGGCGATAATATTTTTAAGTAATCTGTATATCAAATCGGATTTGATAGGGGACCTTACTCTAATTCTTCTGGTCATTGTTCTCTCACTAAGCTTAACGGTTGTCACTGGTTCTGTGAAGGTGATTAGTTATGTATCCTGTGCGTTAAGCATCAGTCTATTAATTTTATATCATGCCCCGTTAAGTATATGGAAGCAAGCTTTGCAAGTAAACCTCTACATGGTAGTTATGTTTACGCTAGTACCCTTGTTAAGTATCCCTATTCAATATGGGGGATACTTCGAGTCCTTACAAGGTGTATTTAAACGCTATGTTCATTCCAACAGCCGTTTTTACTTGCTAGTAAGTTTTATTTCTGCGTTTATCGGCGCTCTGGTTAATATGGCGGTTGTGCCGCTCGTGCATCAGATTAGCTTAGCCAGCGATAAAAGTTCCAATAAAAAGTTGCTCAGTGTGGCCATAAGCAGGGGGTTTACCACATCCATGTTTTGGGCGCCAACGACGGCAACCATAGCCTTGGTAATACAATTAACTGGAGCCAAATGGCCCACGTTTTTTCCTTTTGGCATCTTATTCGCTGTCATAGCCGGTTTAATCGGATTCATCTTGATGAAGTTCGAAGCAAGAAGAGTAGAGACTAGTTTTGTTAAGGTGGTTGCTACAGCCGAAAAGCTTAAGCCAGTAGCAGAAATTAATTTGCGGAAAGTTATAGAGTTAACCGTTTTTGGAATTGCTTTAATCGCTCTGATAGCCATTGTATCACTGATAACCCAAATATCCACGATTATCGTCGTTTCCCTGGTTTCGTTGGTTTTCCCTGTCATCTGGCTAGCCCTGATCAGACGTTTGCCAGTTCTAATCAGAGAGTTCAAGGGAGACTACTTCACAGAAAAGCTGCCTAGATTGAAAAGTGAAATTGTTCTTTTTGTCGGAGCGGGATTATTTGCAACCAGTATCTCATACTCTCACCTTGGGGATTACGTACCGCTTTTTCTACACTTAATTGTGGGCAGCAATACTTTCTTGCTTACCGTATTTATAATTTTCGGGAGTCTTACACTATCGTTATTAGGGGTTCATCCGATAATAACGGTTACCATTCTAGGTGGAACCGTTAAAGCTGCAGCTTACGGCGTGACCCCAACGTATATGGCCTTGATTTTGGCCATCAGTTGGGCGATGGGGATTTCGGTATCGCCTTCTGCTGCTAACGTTATTGCTATATCAGGATTAACCGAGCAATCTCCGATCCAGGTCGGATTTCGCTGGAACGGATTATATGTCCTGATAGTATCAACTGTGCTAATTATGATCATGACTCTTTTTAAAGCGGTCGGATTATTATAGTAGGTTCAT
Organism: uncultured Desulfosporosinus sp.; assembly: GCA_927405585.1. Lineage (GTDB taxonomy): Bacteria > Bacillota > Desulfitobacteriia > Desulfitobacteriales > Desulfitobacteriaceae > Desulfosporosinus. Next base: position 37,094 of record CAKMJS010000034.1, on the reverse strand, counting down.
CGAAAGTAGCCACCTGCTACAAGTCTTATTGTAAGCAGGTGGCTACTTTTCACTAGAGGTGCTGATGGGATTAAATTAGAAGATCAAACAATTCGGGGTTTTCATTGATGACGGTATATTGAATCCCCTTTTTGTCCATTTTAGCAATTAGAATTTGGTAATCTTCTTTTCGGGTGAGCTCAATTCCGACAAGGGTTGGGCCTTTTTCTTTATTGTTTACTTGAGTGTACTCGAAGCGCGTAATGTCGTCGTTAGGACCGAGAATATCAACCACGAATTCTTTTAGGGCACCGGGGCGCTGAGGGAAGTTGATGATGAAATAATGTTTAAGTCCTTGATCGAGGAGGGAGCGCTCTTTAATTTCAGGAGTTCGTTCAATATCGTTATTCCCACCACTGATTATACAAACGACGTTTTTACCTTCGATCTTATCCTTATAGGAATCTAAGGCAGCGATCGAAAGAGCACCGGCTGGCTCGGCCACAATGGCGCTATCATTGTACAGCTCCAAAATGGTTGTGCAGACTTTCCCCTCACTGACGACAATGACATCATCTAAGACTTTCTGGCAAATTTCGAAGGTTAGGTCTCCAACTCGCTTTACTGCTGCACCGTCAACGAACTTATCTATCTGATCCAAGGTCACGATTTCATGATTATCAAGGGATTGCTTCATGCAGCAGGCCCCCTGAGGTTCTACTCCGATGATCTGGGTCTCAGGACTTAGACATTTGATGTAGGTGCCAACACCTGACATCATTCCACCCCCGCCAATAGCCCCAAAAACATAATCCACCGCATTCTCCATAGCGTTGAGGATTTCGATGGCCATGGTACCCTGTCCTGCAATTACCAGAGGGTCATTAAAAGGATGAATGAAGTATTTCTGTTCTGCGTCACTATGCACTTTGGCTTCATTAAAAGCATCATCAAAGGTGTCTCCTGTCAGAATGACTTCGACAAAATCTCCACCAAATCGTTTGACTTGCGAGACCTTTTGTCTTGGGGTGGTAATGGGCATGTATATTCTCCCGGGAATCCTCAAGTTTTTACAGGAATAAGCAACACCCTGGGCATGGTTACCAGCACTGGCGCACACTACACCATTCTTTAATCCTGCAGAGGGAATACTCTGAATCAGATTAAAAGCACCTCGGATCTTAAACGAACGAACAACCTGTAAATCCTCACGCTTCAAATAAACATTGCAGTTGTATTTTTCTGAGAGGATGTCATTTCGTTGGAGTGGGGTTTTGTTAATGATGCTTTTGAGAACTTGGCCAGCTTTAATGATATCTTCTAAAAGTACTGTCCCCATTTTCTTACTCCTTTTCTGCCAACGGTTTTTTTTCTGATCATTAAGATCTATCTATAGCTAACTATTATATATAATACACATACACATTGCTATTGTACATTTTCGCAGGGTTAGGCAGGAGAGACCTAATACCGTGAAGAAATGACGATAAAGATTGAACCATTGTGAATGGAGATTATGGAATGGCAAGGAGACTACTGAGTGAAATACATCCAGTCTTATATTTTCTGTCGGTCTGGACCCGAAGGTCTCAAAGATTTCTGAAAGGAATTTTTGAAAATAAGAAGTTTGCTTCACATCGCAGTTCTGAAAAACTACCCTATAGGGTAAAAAAACATCAGTCCGTCTTGATAAGAAAGCTGGGAGACAGTGATCTGCAGCTTCAGTATAACAAGTTAACTAACCTTGCTCTCGCCCTAGAAAAATTGGATGGAATCCTGATTAGGCCGGGTGAAACCTTTTCATTCTGGAAAATCGTCGGTTTGGCCACCCAACGCAAAGGATATTTGCCAGGTATGGTACTCTCACGGGGAGAAGCTCGTGCAGGGACCGGTGGAGGACTTTGTCAGATCGCTAATCTCATCCATTGGCTCGTGATTCATAGCCCGTTAACAGTGGTAGAGCGCTATCATCACAGCTTTGATCCTTTTCCTGATGATCGTAGGGTTTTGCCGTTTGGGAGTGGTGCCACAGTCTTTTACAATTATATTGACTATCAGTTTACCAATCATACAGACCAGACTTTTCAACTTCGCCTTTGGCTTTCCCAAAAATGCCTTGAAGGTGACCTGAGAGTCGACCAAAATCTAGATTTTGCTTATCACGTCTTTGAAAAAAATCACCAGTTTCTTAAGATCGGGGGTAACTACTATAGAAAAAATGAAATCTGGAGAAATAAGATTATACGAAGAAAGAGTGGAGAAATACTAGAGACGGAGCGAGTTGCGAAGAATTTCGCCGAGGTAAAGTATGTGCCAACACATTATGACGAGTAGAAATCTCTTAAGAATCCCCAAAATCTATATGACCGGGCTGAAAAAGGGTATCGCGTCCGTTTAACCTATACTGTATTTACGGAAACAGACGTAGAAGTAATCTTGGCTACCTTGGCCTTAGAGACAGAACCAGTCGATCCGAGGTTATAGAGTAGTGCATAAGAAAGCTACCTCAATTAATTCTGAGGTAGCTTTCTTACTGCATTAAAACTTGCATAAAAGGTAGTACCAGATGGTCCAGTATCGAAGTTAATAGTAGCATTGTGCCGGGCAGCAATGCTATAACAAGTTGCTAAGCCTAAGCCTGTACCATTGTCTTTGGTAGTGAAGAAGGGAGTCCCAACTTTATTAATTACTCTCGAATCCATCCCTTTACCTTGATCCTTAACAATTAAAACTACTAAATCATTTTTCATGTGGGTTTTAATCGTTAAATTTCGACCAGGAGACATTGACTCCAGTCCATTTCGAACGAGGTTGAGAATAAGTTGTCGTATTTCTTTAGCATCAATTAATAAATTCTCAAGCGTGTCTAATTCCAGGATCACGTCCTTGTCAGCTATCAGAGCATCAGCTTGTATTAATGGAAACAGACTTTCGATGATAAGATTTAAGTCTTGGCTTTTCAATTCGATCGGTTTATTTTTTACTAAGGAAAGAAATTCTGTGATTAATGAATTTGCCCTATCAAGTTCACTTACCATGAGCGTAAAGAAATCTTTATGGCGTAAGCATTCCTCTTTCTCACCTAGCAACTCTAAAAACCCTCGGACTGTCGTCATAGGGTTTCTGATTTCATGGGCGATGCTTGCAGCCATTTCACCTATCAGATTTAAACTACACAAACGAGATATTTCTCTTTGATACTGCCTGAGTTCAGTGATATCCGTCTTTGAGCCTAAAACACATTGTTCTCCGTGAATGTCAATCACAACTCCGGAAAATAAAGCCTCAAACATCTCCCCTGATTTTTTATAGCTTTCAATTTCATGATTGAGTGCAAATCCGTTTTCTGTGAGTTCTTTGTAATATTTTGCACGTTTCTCAAGATCTACCCATAAATTTAGATCTAGTGCTGTGCGCCCTATAAACTCGTCTCTACTATAACCATGTAATTTGACACAACACTCGTTGGCGTCGATATAGTTCCCACTAGCTAAGGAAGTAATTGTCAATGAAATCGGACTGTAATGAAAAATTTTATAAAAGCGTTCTTCCGATAAGCGTAAGGCTTCTTCCTGTTGTTTTTGTTCAGTGAGAAAGTTGATCTTCTGGATCGCGATTTCTACTAAATGAGCGGCACTGGCAATAAATCCGATTTCCTCGTTCCTCCAAACACGCCGATGAGTAACTTGGTTAAACGTTAAGCAATAGTATCCTTGCTCACGAAAGGAAAAAGGATACCAGAGGCCGCTTGCAATTTGCATTACCTTGTGAAGAAGGTCTCCTGAGCCATCTCGGTTGGCGTGCGGGTTGTAGGCATCCGCATGACTTTCTTGCCATTGGTGGGACTTTTTCATATGCAAGCTCGCATCAATAAATACATCTAAACTGTAGGTAGCCTTGGAGGGGATGAGACCTGATGTGTTGGGGTTAAGCCATTCGCATAGACCTATTAGTTGGTGTTTGGTAAAATCTATATCATAGATTAAACAGCGATCGAGTTGCAGGGTCGTACCTATAATTTCTGCCATTGATTCAAAAATAGTAGTGGTGTCCTGATTGCTAATAATTGTTTCGGCAATATGATTTAGGGCCCTAGCAAACGAAAGCTGTCCTTGTATTTGATTATATTGATTACGATATTCATTTAATTCAAAGAGTAATAATTCCATAGTTTTATCTTCGTCTCTCATAACACCCTCCACACAACAATTACACTTAAGAATAAAGAGAGTATTCTGGATAAATATGATTTATCCTTCATGTATATTACCAAATATGGTATTTTTTTATATATAAAAATCGACAAACACCAAATTATATTAATTTTTGGTAATATGTAGTAGTTATTGAAGGAAGATTTCGGTAAAGTGTCGAATCTTAATATTTAAATAATTCTTATGTAAAATTCGTATAAATCCCCCAAGCTTATGGAGGTGATTTAGCTTGAATTATAGTAAGCCTATTCTACTTATAATTGGTGCAATTTTTATTAGCAGTATTTTTTTCTTGCCGGGGTGCAACCAAAAGCAGGAAGTCATCAAAATCGGTGTAGTAGGGACAATGACAGGAATGAATTCTGACTTATCAGTTTCAGGTCGGAGGGGCGTGGAGCTTGCAGTCGAAGAGTTTAACGATGCTGGAGGCTTAGGCGGCAGAAAGATTGAATTGGTGGTCAAGGATGACAAGTATGATGCAGCAATCGCTTTGCAGGTCGATAAAGAGTTTATCGAGGAAAAGATACCAGTTGTCATTGGACATTATACAAGTGGCATGATGGTTGATTCCTTCGAGTATCTCAAAAAAAAGGATATTTTATTTTTGTCTCCGACAATGAGCGCAGATTCATTGCTGGGTATCGATGATAATTTTATTCGGTACATTGGAACGACTTTCGAACAGACAAGTATTATAGCGGATACGGCTTCTAAAAATAATCACAAACGATTTGCTGTGATCTATAATTTAGAAAACACTGGCTTTAATGATGCCTTTTTTACTAATTTCAAAAAACTATTGGAGGAGGACCATGGGGAAGTAATTCTGAAGAAAATATACCCATCAATCGATGATATAAACTATTCAAGTCTTTCTAAGGAACTGGAAGTAGCCAAAGCAGACGCTGTATTATTAATCGCTGGTGCTGCAGATAATGCCCAGATCACCCAGCAATTATGGAAAAATGGAAACAAGGCACAAATCTATGCCCCCTTATGGTCAAACACGGTGGACTTAATGATTAAAGGGGGAGCGGCAATTGAAGGGATGTTGATTGTCGGTGCGATTGATACTAATGGAGATGCACCAGACTTTGTGAGATTAAAACAGAAATTTTTTGATAAATATGGAGAAAATATCACATTTTCTGCTGTCTTTTCTTATGAAGCCACCACTAGCTTATTTAAGGCAATGAAAATGGGGCCTGATTTAAAGCCATCTACCCTTAAAAACAATATTATATCAATTGGTGATTACCAAGGGCTCAATGGTAATTTCCAAATTGATAAATTCGGAGACAATATCAGAAAGTATATGATCTTCAGAATATATAATGGACAACAAAGGAGAGTTGATTAAAGTAATGGAGAAAAACTCAAGTTTGAAGTCTAAATTAATCATAAATAATATGGTAATTTTTGTAATCCCTTTTTTCATATTCATATTCATAGTTATTTCGCTTTTCACGCAAAGAATTGAAGAAAACGTTCAATCTCAAACTAAGATAATCGCAACCTATATCGATAAACAAATTGAAAGTATCATTTTGACTCCAATCAATATGATGCAGGAAATAAGAGCAAGATTATTGAGTGATGGGGTTATTGAGCAGAGCGAAATTGATACTTACTTGAATACTGTTGCAAATATTTACCCGTATATTGATAAAATTCAAATCCTTGATCAAAACGGCATCGTAAAGAATGTTGCACCGTTTAATCCAGACCAAATTGGAACGAGTATGATCCATCAAGAGTATTTTGGCGACATTGACACAGCGGGTAAGCCCGTATGGTCTAGAGTATTTATTTCAGAACAAACGAATGAACCGACCATTGCAATTTCTCTGGCTATGAATGGGAATACACTGATCGGAGAATTGAACCTATCTAAAATATCGAAGATTACTGAAGGTACTCGTTTGGATGTGGTCGCTCAAATATCCGTTCTTGATGCAAAGGGTATGTATCTTGTCGATGATAATCAAGACAATGTCAGTCAAAGAAGACTGCATACGAATTTTAATGAAATTAAGACGAGCATCACTCTGGGAAAGCCACTTGACGTGCTTGAAAATAACGAAAAACTCATGGTATTTACATCAAGAATGAATGCTACAGGCTGGTACTCAGTGATTGCGCTGAGATCAGATAAAATATTTGAGCCAGTGACTCGGTTGAAATTGATTGGTTTTGGATTAGTGATATTTATAATGATTAGTTTCGTGCTTTCTACCAGAAATATTCTTAACATAACCCTAGCGTTGGATAAACTTATCGATAAAACCAAACTTATTTCCAAAGGTGATTATCGGACAGGTTCGGAGACGAAGTACAAAGGCTATAAAGAATTTGTTGAGTTATCGGGTTATTTCGACATAATGAAAGAAAGTGTTGCTGAACGTGAAGCAAGGATTCAATTATTAAATGTTGAGTTAGAAGAAAAGGTTCTGAAGAGAACGTCCCAACTTGAGGAAACGAATGCCATACTAGAAGAAGAAATCTATGAACGCCAAAAAAACGAAGAAGAAATTCAACGATTAAATAGTGACCTGGAAAACAAGGTCGTGACTCGTACCTATCAACTTGAAGAGATTAATTCCTCTCTCGAGGAGGAGATTTCAGAACGACAGAAAGCCGAAGAGGTATTAAGAGACAGTGAAAGTCAGTTGCGCAAGGCATTAGAAGAATTAACTATGGCAAAAAACGAGGCAGAATATGCTAACAACGTTAAAGGCCAATTCCTTGCCAACATGAGTCATGAGATTCGAACTCCCATGAATGGAATCATTGGCATGACTGATTTGACGTTGTTGACGGATCTGAAAGAGGAGCAGAGAAAATATCTTACGATTGTGAAATCCTCAACTGGTGCATTAATGAGCGTCTTAAATGATATTTTGGACTACTCTAAAATTGAGGCAGGTAAGGTCATCATAAAAAATAATCCCTTTAACTTTATAAATCTCATCAATGAAGTGGTTAATTTGTTCGATATTGGAGCCCAACAAAAGGGACTATCTATAAAATTGGATATTGATGATAGAATACCAACCATAATTCGTGGCGATTCAGTCCGATTACGACAAGTGCTTTCAAACTTATTGGGCAATGGCATAAAATTTACTGCTCAAGGTGGAATCAAGATTAGAGTTGACCTCAAAAGGCAGGACGAAAAACAAGTAGAATTAGAGTTCAGTGTCTCTGACACAGGCATTGGAATTGCAGAACACAAAATTGATATATTATTTAAACGATTTAGTCAGGTAGATGACTCGAATACCAGGCAATTTGGAGGGACAGGGCTTGGGCTTGCAATTTCAAAGACCTTGATCGAACTGATGGATGGAGGGATGGGAGTAGAAAGCAAAGAGGGAAAAGGAAGCCGATTCTTTTTTACGGCTGTATTCGGACTTCAAGAAAAGCAGGATCAATTAGAGATAATAAATAGCCCTAATAGTATTTCGTGTACATGCCAAGAATCCAAAATAGTGTTGCTTGCTGAAGATGATTTAGTCAGTAGGAATATTATCGCGATCATCTTAAAGAAAAAAGGGTTTAAGGTTGTTGCAGTAGAAAACGGTCAAGAAGCAGTTTCCGCTTGTGAAAAAGAAATATTCGATCTAATTTTTATGGATGTTAATATGCCTTATTTAGATGGATTCTCTGCTACGGTCCAAATAAGGATCAGAGAACAGAAACTGGGTTTACATACACCGATCGTAGCGATGACAGCGTATGCCTTACAGGGAGACCGAGAAAAATGCTTGGCAGCAGGTATGGATGATTATCTTAGTAAGCCCATTGATATCAGTCAAGTAATGGAGATCATCGATAAGTATGTCTTAAGTGATACGGTTGAGCGGCAGGAGCAGGAAAACACCACCTTCTTTGCTGAGACTATTCTTGCCCTGATGGATGCTACGGGTTTTGATAAGCAGACGAGTGAAACGTTATTAAATGATTTTCAAGAGCATGCCACAGGATTATTAATAGGTATAAGAGAAAATATCTCTGAAAATAATCTTTCAGGCGCAGGCTTACTCTTACATCAGTTAAAAGGTTCCGCGGGAAATGTTAGGGTCAATGATATATATAAGCAAGCCTTAACGGCTGAAGAAGCAATGCAGTTGAGGGATTATAAAATGCTTGATAGTTCGCTTCTGAAGATCGAGATGGTACTACAAGCATTAATGAATGCTAGGGAGGGCAAATGAGATAATGACAAGAAATATTATGATTATTGATGACTCTCCGCTGGATAGCAAATTTTTAAGGCAGATTCTAGAACAGAGACTCCAAAATATTAATGTATTTCAAGCCGAAGATGGGATAGATCTTAATGAAAAACTTGTCTCAAATAAGATAGACATGTGTATTCTGGATATCATGATGCCGTTTAAGGATGGCTTCCAAGTATTAACGGATATGAAGCAGGATCCCTGTGTCATGGACATACCAGTTATTGTTTGCACAGGGATTGATGATAAACTGGCGATCGAAAAGGCATTAACGCTTGGTGCCTATGATTATTTTTCTAAGCCATTAAGTGAAGAAGCCATTAAAACATCGTTACCGCTAAAGGTCAAAAATGCTATAGAATTGATGAAAAGAAATATTGAAATATCCTATTTAAGCTATCACGATTTTTTGACCGAGCTCTATAATCGAAGATTCTGTGAGGAAGAAATTAAACGCTTAGATACTACAAGAAACCTTCCTATTTCCATAATTGTCGGCGATATTAATGGCTTAAAGCTTATCAACGATACGTTTGGTCATGATGAAGGGGATAATTTATTAAAGAAAGCTGCAGCATGCATTCAGAGTGCATGTCGAATAGATGATATAGTAGCTCGCTGGGGAGGGGATGAGTTTATCATTCTCCTGCCAAAGACGAAAAAGGAAGAAGCTGAAGAAGTTGTTCAGCGAATAAAACAGTTCTATTCTGAGGAACAGGTTAATGGAATACAAGTCAGCATATCCTTTGGTTGGGATACTAAGCAAGCGATGGAAGAAGAGATAACCAAAGTATTTAAGAATGCCGAAGATGATATGTATCGCAATAAGACCTGTGAGAATGAAAGCGTTCGGAGCCAAATGATCAATACAATTATTAATACACTGCATGAAAAAAGTCCAAGGGAAGAAATGCATTCCAAAAGAGTCAGTGAACTGTGCGTAGAGATAGGAAAGGAAATCGGTTTATCTGAACTGGAAATCAGAATGCTCAAAGTAGGCGGGCTTCTTCATGATATTGGCAAAATTGCTATCGAAGAAGGTATCCTGAATAAACGAGAGAAGCTTACAGACCAGGAATGGAATGAAATAAAGCGCCATCCGGAGATAGGCTACAGAATATTAAGTTCATCTCACGAAATGCAAGAACTTGCAGAATATATACTCGCGCATCACGAAAAGTGGGATGGTACAGGCTATCCTAAGGGTCTAATAGGTGAAGGAATTCCGAGGATTTCTAGGATCATTGCGTTGGCAGATAGTTACGATGCGATGACCAACGAACGACCCTACCGAAAGGCTTTACATGAAGAAATTGCTTTAAATGAAATTCGCAAGAACGCAGGTATACAATTCGATCCTGAAATGGCGAGAACCTTCGTTGAGCAGGTATTGGATAAACCCTGGGAACAGAATAGGGAGTATCACAGCAACTTCTAGAAAAGCTGTGAAGAGGGCGAAGTGGATTCTCGCGATAGGATGAAATATCAGCTATAATGAAAGGGTAACTTTGTCTCGGAAGGATTTAGTGACTGTGAAAATGCTTAAAGCATCTGTTCGTACCCTTGTCGAGTTCGTGCTTAAACAGGGAGATTTGCAACCGGGTTCCATCGGAGCGTCACGGGCTCAAGACGCCATCAAGGCTCATCAATATGTTCAAAAGACAAGTGGTTCTAGCGCTGAGTACATGCCGGAAGTAACCTTGAGGTATATCTATGTCAGTCCTCAAGCACACCTTACGGTAGATTTCAGTAAGGACTTCGGACTAGAGATAACGGGTCGTGCTGACGGAATTATCCATAAGGAATCAGGTCCTTGTATTGATGAAATTAAAACTACGTCTCTGGAGCTAAGTTTGATTGAAGAGACGTTCAGCGATTTGCACTGGGCTCAAGCTCAGTGTTATGCTTTCATGTACGCTGTGCAAGAAGGCTTAGAAAGTGTGGAGACTCAGCTTACCTACTTCCAATTGGATACTGCTCAGATCAAGAGGTTTTCGAGACTCTTTTCCTTTGCAGAACTGTCGGAGTTCTTTTTTAGTTTAGCCGAGCGTTATCTTACTTGGGCGATCAAACTGCAATCGTGGGTGGAGACCAGAGACGGCAGTATTCGAGCGATGCAATTTCCGTTTGGAACGTATCGCCCGGGACAACGAGAATTGGCGGTAGCGGTATACCAAACGGTTAAACAGAGTCAAAAGCTATTTGCACAGGCCCCTACGGGTATTGGCAAGACGTTGGGCACCTTGTTTCCCGCGCTAAAGGCTATGGCTGAAGGGTTGACAGTTCAGATTTTTTATCTCACAGCAAAAACAATTACGCGAACGGTTGCAGAAAAAACTTTAACAGATTTACAAAAGCAAGGGTTAGCTATTAAACGACTGACCTTAACGGCTAAACGAAAGCTTTGCTTTCTGCCTGAGTCGACCTGCCAACCTGAAGATTGTCCGTTTGCTCGAGGGTATTACGACCGGATGCGGGCGGCGGTGGAGGATATGTTCGGAGAGGAAGCTTGGACTCGTCAGGTGATCGAGGCCTACGCCCATAAGCATACCATTTGTCCCTTTGAATTCGCGTTAGAAATGGCCAATTGGGCGGATGTCGTGATCTGTGATTATAATTATGTATTTGATCCTCGGGTTTACTTACGGCGATTTTTCCTCGACGGAGGAGAGTACACCTTTTTGATCGATGAAGCTCACAACCTAGTGGATCGGGCTCGAGAGATGTTTTCGGCCGAGCTAGGTAAGGAGTCTTGGCTTAGGTTAAAACGTCTCACCAAAGGGGACGAACCGAGGCTGACCAAAAGCGTGACGAAAGTGAACTCAGTCTTGGTTAAAGAGAAGAAACGTTGTGCTGAAATTGGAGGAAGCGGAGAAATCGTGGAAAAAGAGCTTCCAGCTAAGCTAAACCAGGCACTCCATAACTTTGTCAAAGAAGCAGAGTGTTTCCTTAAAAAGACGGATCAACTGGTCGCTTGGCGAGAACAACTGGTTGAGCATTATTTCCTAGCGTTAAGCTTTATCAGGACAGCGGACAGTTATGATGAACGCTATGTCACTTTTCTGCACCCTACTCGGGACGATTTCCGGGTTAAACTTTTCTGCCTTGATCCCTCCGTTCGGCTCAAGGAAGCCTTGGGGAGAGGACGGGCCGCGATCCTATTTTCAGCCACCTTAAGTCCGATGGACTATTTTATGAACGTCTTAGGTGGGGAGGAGGCGAGTTACAAGCTGAAGCTGTCGTCTCCGTTTCCCTCGGAAAATCTGTGTCTACTTATTAATGATCGCATCTCGACAAAGTTCAAACAACGTGCCTCGACCTACGACCTTGTTGCAGAAGCGATATCCGCAACCGTTTGTCACAAAGAAGGAAACTATCTCGTCTATTTCCCATCCTATGATTACCTGCAGCAGGTCTATAATCAGTTTAGAGCACAAAATCAACTGATCAATGTGATCTGCCAAACGCCAGGTATGGACGAAGAGGATAGAGAAGGCTTTTTAGCAAGCTTTGACACCAATCCAGAGCACACGTTGGTAGGATTTGCCTTGATGGGTGGGATCTTTGGCGAAGGAATCGACCTCATTGGTGATCGCCTCTCTGGTGTCATCGTGGTTGGAGTGGGGTTGCCCCAAATCGGCATCGAACGGGATATTATTCGTGCATATTATGATAGAACAAGTCAGCAGGGCTATGAATTTGCCTATATGTACCCAGGCTTCAACAAGGTATTGCAGGCAGTCGGACGAGTCATTCGTACGGAAGAGGACCGAGGGGTCGTATTACTCATTGATCAAAGGTTCTCGCTTCCTTCCTATAAGAAATTGCATCCAGAAGAATGGAAAAAGGTTCATTATGTTTCAAATACCGAGAGTATCCGTAATACAATCGGCAACTTCTGGGCTAACCCGTACGAGTGAGGCACGGAGCGGTTCTGTTGTTTCAGAGTGACGCAACAGAACCGTCCCCCTGCCTCACTTACCTCACAGCCACAGAGACGGATCTCTAAAATAGGCGTTAGGCACTATGCTTAGCGCTAGTTTTTATGGTTTAATAGAAGAGGTTTCTAGAGCGCGAATTGTAAATGAATGAGGTTGAGGCATGGGTATTTATGTTTTTTCGATTGTACTGATTGTTGTGTCAAATATTGTGTATAATGTGTGTCAAAAGTCAACCCCTCCGAATGCAAATCCATTTTCGGCGTTGCTTATTACTTATTTGACCGCAGCCTTGTTAACCTTAATAGCCTCTTTGTTTTATAGAAGTGAGAAAGGGTATTTCCATTCGTTTAGCGAGTTGAACTGGACGAGCGTGGCACTGGGAGGTGCGATTGTTGGTCTTGAATTGGGATATCTGCTTGCCTTCAGGGCAGGCTGGAACATCAGCCTGGGGTCTTTAGTTGCCAATAGTATTCTGGCGCTATTGCTTATCCCAATAGGGATACTATTCTACAATGAGGGGTTTGCGTTTACCCAGATAGTTGGAGTCGCGTTTTGTATGGTTGGATTGATCCTCATTAATACATAGAAGACATAAGAACGGAGAACGTTTTATAATGGATTTATCAAACAATATTACGGTGCTGTTATTAGCTTGGTATACAAAAGAAAAAAGGGATCTGCCCTGGCGAAGGACGGGTAATCCTTATGCGATTTGGGTCTCTGAAGTTATGCTTCAACAGACCCAAGTGAAGACGGTTATTCCCTATTATGAACGCTTCCTGCATCGTTTTCCCGGCCTCGAACAATTAGGTAGAGCAAGTCTTGAGGATGTCTTAACTGAATGGCGTGGGCTAGGATACTATTCTAGAGCTCGTCGAATGTGGGAAGGTGCCAATTACCTGCTTGATCAAAGGGGAGGGACAATGCCCGAGGACTATGATGCCCTATTACAGGTTCCAGGGATCGGAAAGTATACAGCAGGAGCCATAGCCAGTATTGCATTCGGGCAGAGGGTCCTAGCGATTGATGGTAATGTATTGCGAGTGGTGGCGCGCCTCTTGGCTTGGCCTGAGCCGGTGGAAACGGCGCGTAGTCATCGCCACTTTTGCCAGCACTTGACGGAATGGCAACCTGCTCTTCAGCCGGGGGACTTCAATCAGGCGTTAATGGAGCTTGGGGCTATGATTTGTACGCCCTCGAAACCGAACTGTGAAAGTTGTCCGATCAATCAACATTGTGAGGGCTACCGACAAAATGACGTCCTCTTCTATCCTGTGAAAAAGCCCAAAGCAGAGCGGCAAGTAGTGACCCGTTTGACTTTTGTCTTGCGCAGAGGGGGACGAGTATTCTTACAAAAACGTCCCTCTCAGGGGTTATTGGCCGATCTGTGGGAATTTCCAGGTGTTGAGTTACCTCAGGATAATGCGCCAAAGGATAGTCTTCCCAAGGTTACGGATGGTGAGTGGTTTAACCATTTTCAAAAGGCCGTACCCGAGCGAGAGTTTGACAGGCAAGTGAGAGAAAAATTCGAGCAGGGCGTTTCAATGAAGGGTCCTGTTTGGTACACTTTTAGCCACCGTCAATGGAAAATCATCTGGGTTATCATTGATCTACCAGCAGCTCCCTTTGAACTCAAAACAGTGGACAAGTCCTTGCTGAAAGAAGCCGGCGAGGGGTACCGGGTTGATGCTCAAGAAGCTCATCTGAGTCTAGACAATAGAACTTGGGCCTCGCTAACAGACTTAAGTTTGATTGCTTTACCTGTGGCATTTTCTTCCATTGTAGAAGATTTGTGCCAGACCCACTAATAGCGAGAATTCGCTACGTAAAAGAGAATTGAAGAGAAAAATCATCGTATGAGTCACAATGGAGGGGAATAATGACAGTTACAATTGATGACGTAATTATGCAAATTGAAGAATTACGCTTAGAATTAGTTAAGATGAAAGTATCGAAAGGATATTCAGACCCGGAGGTTGTTAGGGCAAGTCAAAAGCTGGATAAGGTTTTAAATGAGTACCAAGAATTAGTGAAGCACACCAAAAGCGATTTTCTAAAAAGAATTAAATAGTCGCTTTACTACCCCCCGTTGTAGAAGAAGGAGTCTTACATAGAAGGAAGTGGGATTCTCTTAGAATTGAATAAAAGTTTTAATAAAGTTGACAAAAAAACATCTGTTGTATAATATAATAAATAACTAAATACATTCTTTAAAAGCGAAGACGGAGAAAAGTAAGCTATTTATTACCTTTCAGGGAGGAAGAGTCTCGACTGAAAACTCTTCTATGCGTAGTGGTAGGTGAAGTTCCCTCCCGAGCTGCCGGCTGAACGAATTCAAGTAGGCTAGGACGGTTCTTCCCCGTTAACAGGAAGGAGGTATCGGATGTCATTCCCGTACCTTTGTCGAGTGGCCTTTTGGCCAAAAGTCGGGTGGTAACGCGAGATAGAGCTTCTCGTCCCTTCAGGGATGAGGAGTTTTTTGTTATACCTAGACGAAACTTGGACAAATGCGAGTTTGATATGCTGTACTTTTTTGAGAGGGCCAAGGTTGGCCAAAATGGGTGGTAACGCGGAAGTCTACGGCTTTCGTCCCTTAAGTGGGATGAGCCGTAGACTTTTATAATTTTAAGATTGAAAGGAGATTATCATGAAAGATCTAAAATTAGCAGGACGAAATGCTACACGAAGTATCATCGAGGTCAACGGGGTAAGCATAGGAGGAAAAGAGATTATCCTGATGGGTGGACCCTGTGCCGTAGAATCAAGTCTTCAAATGAGCCAGATCGCCGAAACAGTCAAACTAGCGGGAGGAAAGATTTTGCGTGGTGGAGTTTTTAAACCGCGTACCTCTCCCTATAGTTTCCAGGGACTGGGGCTGGAGGGGCTTGATTATCTAGTTCAAGCTGCCAGAGCACAGAACCTTCTCTGTGTCACGGAAGTGATTGACGCGGCGAGTCTGGAGCTAGTGGTCGAGAAGGTCGATCTTCTTCAAATTGGTGCCCGGAATATGCAAAATTTTGAGCTTCTGAAGTTAGCAGGAAAAGCCAATAAACCGATTATCCTCAAACGAGGGTTATCGGCAACGATTGAGGAGTGGTTGTTGGCCGCTGAATATATATTAGCAGCGGGTAACCCCAGAGTGATTCTTTGTGAACGAGGAATTCGCACATTTGAGCCTAGTACGAGAAACACGTTAGATCTCAGTGCTGTAGGAGTAGCCAAAGAGCTTTCGCATCTTCCAGTCATCGTCGACCCAAGCCATGCAGCAGGTAGAAGAGACTTGATCTCCTCCCTATCGAAGGCAGCCATTGCGGCCGGTGCAGATGGATTAATCATTGAGACTCACCCTAATCCTGCTGAGGCCGTCAGTGATGGGCCCCAGTCATTGACTCCAGAACAATTTGTCCAACTAGCGGGGGAGCTAGGCGTGGTCGCTGGAGCAGTGCAGAGAGGTTTCACTTGTGGCGGCAAAGGGGATACTCTTAAAACCCTACGCACCCAGATTGACAGAGTCGATCAAAGCATCATTGAATTGTTAGCGGAACGAATGGAAGTCGTCCGGAAAATAGGGGATCAAAAACGCTTAGACCGGGTCAAGGATCCAGTCCGAGAAAAAGAAGTGATGCTGCGTTTAGTGCACCTCGCTATAGAACGGCAGTTATCCCCTGAAATAGTAAAAAAGATATACCCTTTGATCTTTGAATTTGGAGTTCAAACCCAGATCAAGAGTAAACTAGCTAAGGATAATGAACTTGAACCTGCTTCTATTCAGTGAACGACCATTACCGTTCAAGTTAGATCAAGGCGAAAGATTAGGGGGTCGACGATGGTTGGTTGCTTGCTCATAAGCGTAAGCAATTTCAAAAAGCGTCGGCTCATTCCATTGAAGGCTCATGAATTCAATTCCAACAGGAACTCCGAGAGCAGCATCTGCATTCGGGGGCGAGAAACCTCCCGGGACGGTAATGGCAGGAGTATGAGCAATCGAAGCGAGGATTCCATTACGTCCAGGTTGACCTCCGTCGGAAATTTTAGCCACCAGTTGTTGTTGGTGCGGATAAACAAAGGCATCAAGCCTGTGATGATAGAATGTCTTAGTAACCAGCTCTCTAAGTGCAACACCATTGTCTAAGGTTAACTTATAATTAGGATCAGTTAAGTTATTAGGCCTTAGCGCTTGAGATTCGTTAAGAAGTTTTTGAATGGATTGATCCAATGTTCCAGAGGCAATTAATTCTATACAGTTATGCACTGGAGCATTGGGTCCAAGTGTTTTCAGATAGTCATCTAGATTTGGATTACTTTCATAAACTTGTACGTCACACTCTGTTAAGATTTTTACAGTATCAAAGTTCGGGTCCTCAATATAGACAACCTCGGCGCCTAGAGCCGTTAGATCCGCAAGTGCTTTATTAAAGATTTTACTAACCTCAGGGTCTTTGCCGACAATCGCCATAACGACACCTAAGCGTTTGCCATGAAGGCCTTCTTTTTTTAAGTAGGTAGTGTAGTCAGTTGGAATATGACCTGTGGCAGCCGTAGTTACGGGGTCAGTTGGGTCAATGCCAGCTAATACGTTTAACAGGAAAGCAGCATCGGCAACCGTACGAGTGATCGGACCAGCCATATCCTGGGTCAATGCGGCAGGGATAATCCCGCTCCTACTCAGAAGCCCGTACGTCGGTCTGAAACCGACAAGGCTTTCTGCTGAGGCTGGAGAACGCACAGAGTTAACCGTATCCGTCCCCATACCTGCTAAAGCAAAGTTAGCGGCCACCGCCGAAGCGGTACCACCGCTAGAACCGCCTGGCGTACGAGTTAGGTCATAGGCGTTCAAGGTTTGTCCAGTTAAAGAACTCATCGTGGTGCCAGCCCTAGCCAATTCATGTAAATTCACTTTGGCGATCAGAATGGCGCCTGCAGCACGTAACTTCTTGGTGAGAAAAGCATCCTTGGAAGGCTGACTTTTTGCCATGGCTTTATTACCACCGGTTGTCGGTAAATCAAACGTATCAAAGTTATCTTTTAAAACGATAGGAATACCGTGAAGCGGTCCTCTGGGGGCTTTGGTTTTTCTTTCCTGATCAAGAACTATTGCTTCTTTCAAAGCGTTTGGGTTAATAGTAATGATGCAATTTAGTTTTGGTCCTTGTTGGTCGTACTTATCAATCCTCGCTAAGTAAAACTTCACAAGGTCCTCAGAGGTCAACTTCCCGTCCGTGAGACCTTTTTGAATAACTTGAATACTAGTCTCTAGAATTTTAAATTCGCCATGAGCCGATAATTTATTTTTTTTAGGCAAAAGATTTCCCTCCTATAAGAAGATATTGCGGTCTTATGATAAATAAAATTATAAGAACAAATATAAGTCCTTCATTATTATAAACCTGAAGGACTTATACAGATATAGAAAATCTTTAATTTGATGATCAAATGTTTTGCAGACTTGCTTTATAGGATACAATTAATTCATTGAATTGCTCGGGTGAGGCAGAGTGCAGAATCAACGTTTGGGCTTTTTGGAATAAGTGTTTATGCACATCTTCTCTGCTTCCTAAGAAACTAATCATCTTTTTAAGACCGGGGTCATTAGTCATTGTAAAATGATGATTGTACAAAACTCGAGCTCGAACTTCTGCTTCAACGTCGGCTTGTAGCATCGCAATGGGGTCTAAGCTTTGATCAACATAGCTCATATTCCAGGGAACCCCCTGCGAATTGACATAACAGAGCGGGGGGCCACCTAGTTTATTAATTGCCACTGCAATCATTTCCATATGACCCATTTCCTCGGCAGCGATGAGGCCTAGGAGGTCACGAAGGTAGTGGTTACGCATATTAGAGCGATGATTTAGGTACTGGGAGGCCGCTGAATACTCACTGTCTTTTCCACCATAGTGTTCAAGCAATACTTGGCCAAAAACTGGGTCATGTAGCTGAACGTTAACCGGATAAAATAGTGGCTTGCTATAACTAAACATGACTAGCCCTCCTTACGAGATTAGAATTCCTGAATTCATTATATGATTCAGGCAATCTTTTGGTTATGGCTAACCTTATAGGGGAGAACTAGCATTTTATAAACAAGCACTTTCGGATAGTTTATTTTTCTAAAGGGGCTTATAATACACGTATGGTAGTTCTGTTAATTCCGACGTAATTTTGAAAAAGTGCAATGTAGATGAATAGACTGGGGGGAAGAACATGTTAAATATTCTTTATAGGCGTCGAAGCATTCGGAAGTATAAACCACAGAAGTTAGACACTGCAACCGTTCAGCAACTTCTCAAAGCAGCATTATTAAGCCCATCGTCTAGAGGGTTTCAACCTTGGCAATTTATAGTAGTTGAAGACACTGAACTATTAGATCAATTGGCACTGGCTAAAAAGGGCTCAGGATTTATTAAGAATGCTGCCTTGGGAATTGTAATCCTGGCAGACCCAGCAACGAGTGACGTTTGGGTGGAGGACGCTGCCATTGCTGCAACGATTCTTCATTTAACGGCAGAATCATTGGGATTGGGATCGTGCTGGATTCAAATCAGAGAACGCTACTTAGAAACCGAATCGTGTGAAGAATACGTACGTAGGATTTTGGGGATTCCAGAGAACCTTAAGGTGGCATCAATTATTTCCATGGGCTATCCAGATCAGTCCAAGCCACCATATTCTGATCAAGATTTAAAGTTTGAGAAGATCCACTTAAACATGTATGGGTCAAAATTCGAATGATTTGGCATACGTTTAGCAGAACAACGATTAATATCAGAAGAGGGGTAGTTCCTAGGAACTACCCCTTTCACTGAAATACAGAGTACATTGCCTGGGGGTATTCCTTTTTGAAGGATAATGTATTAATATTGACAAATGATATAAACCTAAAAGCAGGAGATGAAACCTAATGTTAACACAACTCTGGGATCTGTTTATTGCTTTTACAAGGGCTAGTAACCTCGGCTTCGGTGGTGGTCCAGCAGTCGTTCCTCTCATTCAAATTGAAGTAGTGGAGCGCTACCAATGGCTAACGAACACTGAGTTCACCGATGCACTCGCCGTTGGAAATGCATTGCCAGGCCCAATCGCAACAAAATTAGCAGGTTATGTCGGTTATCAACAAGCAGGATGGCTAGGTGCCATAGTAGCAAATATTGGGGTAATTTTACCGACAGTTCTCGCGGTTATCCTACTAGCGAGTTTTCTCATGAAGTATTCGAACTCCCCAGTCTTAAAAGGCATGCTTAAGGGCGTGCGACCGGTCGTTGTTGTTTTAATTGCTCAGACCGCTTTCGACATGGGAAAAGGGTCTTTCCCAAACCTAACGACATGGGGTATCGCTTTGGCGACGGTGGTTTCTTTGTACTGGTTGAAGTTACATCCCGCACTAATTATTGTAATTTCGATGGCCTTCGGATTATTGGTTTTTCGCTGATATTATAGATTGTTTTTGAACGGTATGTGAATAATTCGACAGAGTAGACTTCCGAGATACTTTTCGTTCAATATAGTTTAAGGGGATGGTCTTATGCTTACAAAACTATGGGACTTATTTATAGCCTTTACCCGCGCTTCAAACCTAGGATTTGGTGGAGGACCAGCATTAATTCCGCTGGTGAAAGCGGAAGCAGTGGACCGATATCAGTGGATGGATAATCAAGAGTTTGCGGATTCCTTAGCCATCTGCAATGCCCTACCAGGACCAATCGCCACTAAAATGGCTGCTTATATCGGTTATAAAATTGCAGGGTGGCTTGGCGCATTCGTTGCAATCATGGGAACAGTCGCGCCTACTGTCATCGCTGTGGTATTATTAGGTAGTCTAATAATGAAGTACTCTGACTCACCAGAACTTAAAGCAATGCTTCAGGCAGTTCGACCCGTAGTGGTTGTCCTTGTAGCACAAACAGCGTATGATATGGGCAAGATATCCTTCCCTGCCGGTAGTTCATGGGGTATCGCAGTTGTGACCGTGGCGTTGCTCTACCTAGCCAATATTCACCCGGCATATATTATTGTAACCTCTATGTTGTTTGGTTGGGTTGTGTACGGACGAATGAAGAAAGAAACCAAGTAAACTCGTTTAAATAAAGATAAATAGTTTGGGTGAATAATGTTACTTGAGGAGGGAAAAAAATGAACGATTGCGTATTTTGTACACTACAGGGCACAGAGATCCTTGTTGAGGACGAACTAGCTCGGGCCTTTTTTGACAAGTACCCCGTATGTGAAGGACATGTTCTAATTGTGCCTAAACGGCACACGGCTAATTTTTTTGATGCGACCCCGGAAGAAATGATGAGTATTGGAACACTTCTTAATAAAGTGAAAGAACTACTAGACGAGCGGTTTCACCCAGATGGTTACAACATTGGAGTAAATGTCGGAGCCGTCGCTGGGCAGACGATTTTTCACTGGCATGTACACGTGATTCCACGTTATCGTGGTGATGCAGGATCAGTACGGTGGCACGCATAATATCAATTTCGACAATGCAATAATCCTTTGATACTCTGGAATATAGAGAGGTTTGAACATACTACTCATGAAATTTCAACAAAAAGCAGTTGGCTGAGGCCGACTGCTTTTTGTTGTGCGCCAACGCAAGGGCGTATCGAACCTCTAGGCGATACTGCAACTGTAGCGGTTCATGTCCAGAAAATTAGGAAAAAGATTGAAAAGGATCCATCGAATCCGGACTTTATTGAAACCTTATGGGGAGCAGGATAGATTTAATGCTTAGGCTCGGTGGCTATCTAAAGCCCTTCATGTTATTTCGAAAACGTGAAGGGCTTCTCCGTAAAAAGGCAGGAACTTCTACTAAGCGTGAAGAAATAAGATTTAAAGAGTGAATTATTATTCATAATTCTTATGAAGGAGAAAAAATTATATGATGGTTCATGAACAACTGGGGATATATAAGGTTCGATTACCCTTGCCATTCAGATTAAATCATGTCAATTGTTACGCTATAAAAGGAAAAAGTGGTTGGTGGTTAGTGGATGCGGGACTGAGCAGAGAGGCTACTAGGGAGGGATGGATGCAATTCTTCGAGGAGCAGGCCATAGCACCTACAGATATCTTAGGAATCTACCTGACCCATTTTCATCCGGACCATTATGGATGTTCGGGATGGCTTCAGAGCTATTCAGAGGGTGCGCCAGTTTACATTGGGGAAATTGATGCTGATCGAATTAATCGTTACTGGAAAGATGAAAATTATATTCTGAAGGCTATGAGGGTCTTATTTAAAGAAAACGGAATGCCAGACGATATTTTAGTAAAGGTTGTTGATTCAATCGACAATTTAATCCCTTATACATCTCCTCACGCTGAGCTGACCACCTTGCAATCTGGACAGATTATTGAATTAGGGGATCATGTGTACCAGGTGATTTTGACTCCTGGGCATACGGACGGTCATATCTGTTTCTTTAATAAGGAGCACGGTGTTCTCTTGTCTGGAGATCACCTGCTGCCTGATATTTCTTCTAATGTTAGTCTTTGGCCACAACCGGGTGCAGATTCCAACCCGTTAGAGAATTTCCTGAGAGCCATTCACAGCATCCGAAGCTTAAATTGTCAATGTGCTTTACCTGCTCACGGGAAACCGTTCAGCAACATTGAGGAGAGAATCAGTCAACTTGAAAATCATCACCAAGAACGCTTGGAATTGATCAAGAATTGTGCTGGCAGCGGTGCCACAGCTTATCAAGTCTGTCAGCAGGTTTTTCGGCAAGACCTTAGCGTTCACGAGTTGCGTTTCGCGATGGCTGAAACCTTGGCACACCTCGTTTACTCAATGTATAAGGGTGAATTAGAAGTCTCTTTAATGGGTGGAGTTTACACTTATAGCCTGAAGCGTTAACTACGGACGGCCAAAAAAAGCATGAACTGGTCCAACTAAAGTTCAAAGAGCTACCTCAGAAATAATTTGAGGTAGCTTTTGATTCATGACAAGGGTTCACTAAAGCGAGGTCGGTTAATTGTGCCTTCTGGGTGGGTTTGAATTAACATCTCGGTAATAGCCTCGCAAAGACGTCGAATTCCTTCTAGGATTGTTGCTTCTGGATGACGAGTGAAACAGAGTCTGATTCGGTCTGTGCCCCCTGAGTTGGCGTAAAAGGCATTGCCAGGCACGAAGGTAACTTTCTTCACGGCAGCTTTGGTAAGGAGTGCCGAAGCTTTCATGCCAGGTGGCAATTCGCACCATAAGTAATAACCCCCCTCGGGTACTGACCAGGTTAGTCCGGGTGGCGCAAACTTCGTTAATGCGGAAACCATGGTGTCTCTCTTTATCCTGTAATGATTTCTGACTTTCTGAAGGTGAGGGTTCAATAGTCCCTGGCAACAGAATTCTGTCATCATCCACTGAGTCGTGGTACTCGTATGCAGGTCGACATGTTGTTTTGCAAGGCTCAAATGCTCCAGCACCGAAGGAGGTGCTACACACCAGCCTAGGCGAAGACCCGGAAGCAGTATTTTGGAAAACGTACCAAGATATATGACATGCCCGTGCTTATCCAAGGATCTCAGAGAGGGAGAAAGCTCACCCTCGTAATACAGTTCACTGTAGGGATCATCTTCCACGATTGGTATATGATATTGATATGCCAATTTGAGGAGCTCCTGGCGGCGAGGTAGACTCATTTTATATCCAGACGGATTTTGGAAGGTTGGTATGGTGTAGATGAATTTAGGGCGATGGCGTGAAAGAATCTGTTCCATCAAGTCAGTTCTTATGCCTTCTTGATCCGTGGGTACCGTTAGAATTCGGGCACCAGCAGCCTTGAAAACCCCAATCGCGCCCAGGAATGAAGGTTCCTCCATCACAATGTAGTCCCCCGGCTCTAAAAATATCTTGGCAAGTAGATCAAGTCCCTGTTGGGAACCCGATAAAATCATAACCTTTTCTGCCTGGGTCTGGATTCCACGCTGGCTCAACCATTCCGCTAAATATTGTCGTAGTGGGTAATGTCCAATTGTAGGTCCATATTCAAAGGCCAGCCAATTGCCTGAGCTCATTACTTTATGGCCAATTCGACTAAATTCTTCTAGTGGGTAGTACTCGCCAGCGGGAGATCCCAAGGCAAACGATATTTGGTCTTCTTCACCGATTTCAGTAAGAATTGACGCTAGGACAGGATTATACATACGCTCTGACTGCCTAGTATAAAAATTTTGCCAGGACATAGGTTGAACGGGAGAATGTTGTAACCCGGAATTGCTGTCAATGATTAAAGGGCTAATCGAGTCGTGTTCGGAGTGTGAATTTACAATGGTTCCTTTGCCGACATGCGACTGAATCAAGCCATCAGCTTCAAGTTCATGGTAAGCGTTGACTATTGTTGTGCGATTTACCCCTAAAGAGACGGCAAGTTTTCTCTCCGGGGGAAGTCGAAAACCCGGAGGGAGAGCGTTGGATAAAATGAGCTGACGGATTTGGCTTCTGATCTGCAAATATAGCGGTGTCTTAAGGGAACGGTCTAAATGCAGTTCCATGGTCGAACCTCCACTTTTTCAATGTGCAATAATAGATACTTGGACCTCGTCGTATCAATTAGAACAACGAATCACGACAAATGACCAACGAACACGAACCACAAACGACATCTTTCAAAGGCGTCGCTAGTTAACCTTTAGGATTTCTGCCAGACGATTAATTCCTTGTTTTATCTGTTGAGGTGTGGGATTTGAAAAGTTGAGTCTCATGCTACAGTGGCTGCCATTGTGCGCATAGAAATGAATACCCGGCACATAGGCTACTTGGGCTGCCGCTGCACGGGGTAAGAGTTTATCGGTATCAAAGCCATCAGGTAGGGTCAGCCATATAAACATGCCTCCAGTCGGTTGGGTCCAACTGACCTGCGTGGGGAAGGACACCTTGAGTTCTTGTAGCATCAGATCTCGTCGCATTTTATAGGTCTGTCGAATCCTCTCAACGTGTTCGGACGTGTTAAAATGGGTCAAATAATAGTGAGTAGCCTGCTGTAAGAGAGTACTGGTGTGCAAATCGGTCCCTTGTTTGGCGACGATCAGCTTGGCAATTAGTTTTCGGTCACCGACGATCCATCCAAGCCTGAGCCCGGGGGCAAGAGTTTTAGAAAAGGTACCGAGGTAAATCACTTCGTCGTCAGCGGCGAAAGACTTGATCGTTGGTGTAACTGGACCCTCGTAGCGCAGTTCGCTGTAGGGATCATCTTCAATTGTGGGAATTCCATACTGACCCGCAAGGCGAGCAATTGCTTGCCGTTCTTCAACAGGGAGAGTGGTACCAGTCGGGTTCTGATATGTTGGCGCGAGATAAATAAGCTTGGGATGGTGATGTTTTAGAGAGAATTCGAGGTCTTTGAGGTCGATTCCTGCATCATTTGTTAGTATAGCCCTGAAATTGGCCTGGTAACTTCGAAAGGTTTGGATGGCACCAAGATAACTAGGATTTTGTAGAAGAACAATGTCCCCTGGATTCAGGAATAGTTTAGCCAACAGATCCAGTCCTTGCTGTGATCCATTCGTTAGAAAAATGTTATCAGCTTCCGCTTTGATCCCTTTAGCGCACATCTGAGCGGCTATCTCCTCGCGTAAAGGTAAATATCCTTCGGTGCTTCCATATTGGAGGACAGAGGGATCTTTGGCACCAAGCACCCGATCATAAGACTCCCGAATATCAGAAAGTGGGAATAATTCTGGGGCTGGAAGACCACCAGCAAAAGTGATGACACCCGGTTGTTCAGTCACTTTCAAGATCTCCCGAATCGCCGAATTCTCCATATGTTTAACCCGATCTGCATAGATATGCATTATAGCTTGCTCCTCTCAGATGGTTTTAGCTAATTATAGGGGGGAGATAACCAGTGTGCAACATCCAATTGGATGATTATTAAAAGCATCCAATTAATAATTTGGAAGGGGAGAGTCTATGATACACAAAAAAACAGCCTCTTTCTTTTAAAAAGACTGTTTTAAAGATGAAGATACTCTTTTGGTATAAACTTAGTTTAGTATCTAAAGGCAGTTTTTAACGAGTGTCGTTTACTCGTCGTTCTTTTGTTCTTTTACTTTTTTCACAAGATCAGGAACCATATCAATGAGTTTTTCTAAGCTGCCGGCTTTCTTAATCGGCAGAATCTCTATGCGGTCGCCCTTAATGACGAGGATAGCAGTTGGAGAAATTTTTGCACCGCTACCTGCGCCACCCCCAGTTCCTTTGCTGCCTTTGTCATCTGTTCCGCCGCCGCCGCCGGTACCGAGACCAAAGCAAATATCGATGAAAGGGATAATGGTTGTGTCACCGACGTTCATAGGTTCACCAACGACGGTATTGGTTTTCACAAAGCTTTCCAGTTTTTCAAAGATGTTATTGATGTTTTCACTAATACTAAAATTATCTGACATATTGAAGACCTCCTTTTATTTTGAATTTAGTTGAGTAATTACTATATTCCTAATTGGCTGGGTAATCAGGAAGCCGATCATAACTAGTATTAGATAGGGCAACCAGATTCTCCCGCTAATTAAAAAACGTCCTTCAAGCATTTCCTCGTCAAATACTGGGTGTATGTCGATATCATATTTATCAAACAACCAACAGAATTGATGGGTAATAGCACACATTAAGCCAGTATACGATGGATCATCAAAGCCATATTTCCCGTTCACCGATAGTTTACGTGGTAGGCAATGTTTAATAATTTTCCGAACCACTGATAGAATTTTTATAATGATTTCCTTCTTTAAGTATTTGCGAAAGTATGATTTATGTTTATCTTTATCTTTATCTTTAACAGACTTGGCATAGTTAATTGAGTCTGCAGCCTTTTTAGAGACGTTTGATGATTTTGATTTCGACCTAGTTTCGATCTTCCTTTTGAGACCGAGGAGGGTAAGTACCAGTTCAGCTTTTAAGTGAGAGCGTTTGCGAAAATTTAACTTTATCCCCCCAAAGAGCCAGGAGATTAGGACGTTGACTTCTGATTCGTCGATCTTTTCTCCGGCAATACAATAATCGTAAGGTATCAGTATGATTACTGCCAAAAGAATCCCAATCCCT
Source organism: uncultured Desulfosporosinus sp. (assembly GCA_927405585.1). Classification (GTDB taxonomy): domain Bacteria; phylum Bacillota; class Desulfitobacteriia; order Desulfitobacteriales; family Desulfitobacteriaceae; genus Desulfosporosinus. Next base: position 10,675 of record CAKMJS010000034.1, on the reverse strand, counting down.
AGTAAAATATAACCTAAGACTGTCAGAACTATCATGTCGGCCTCCTTAGCCCAGAATCGCGGTTGCTAAAGTAGTAAAATTATTTAAGCAGTTAAAGCAGTTAAAGCAGTTAAAGCAGTTAAAGTACTGAGTAGAAAGTAGTAATTGTAGTAAAGTAGTTAAGTCATTATTGTGCCAGAAGGAATTTTGTACCTCTTACTAAGCTTTTGGATACTTTTCCGATCGCCGAGGGCGCGGCTTTCACCCCGTCTTTGACAAGCTTATTGCTGGCTTTGACACCGGGTACAAGGTTAAGGAACGTTCCTAAAGCACTGACATTTTTGCGTTGGATATCGATAACGACTTCGGCAGGACTTTTACTAACCGTCCCTACAACTTTCTCCAGTATGGTGCCTTTCAAAACGTCTAGTTCGGCAGGAAGTGCAATATCATAATTGGATTTATCATTAAGATCCCAAAAAAGAAGTTTCAACTCAGTTAACTCTTTTCGGCATTCCGTACAGCTCTTCAAATGTTCCTCGACAAACAGTTGTTCAAGCGGATCAATAACCCCTTCCAGTAGGTCTTGGAGTAAAAACTTATCAAGTTTGCAGTTCATGATTTTAAACCTCCCATATTCCGTCTTTGACCATGCTTTCCTTGATGGTTTTTCTGCCTCTATGTAGAAGTGTTTTTAATGTGCCGAGGGGTACATCCATAGTTCTAGCGATGTCCTCATATTTCATACCCTTCATATGCCTTAAAATGACTGCCATACGTTCTTCTGAGGAAAGTTTATGGATTGCAGCATCGAGGGCTTGTTTAGTATCAAAGTATTGAACCTTGCTCTCTGTGGTTTCAGGAGAACAAATCAGGTCCTGAATCTCCAAGTCACCGTCAATAGTTTGGTTAAGAGATATGGCTTCCTTTCTGTCTCGAAGGAAATTAAGGCACTTATTGACAGTTATCCTTTTGACCCAAGGAAGGATTGATAGCTCCTCCTTGAAATTATCCAGGGATTTAAAAATTGACACAAAGACTTCTTGGGTTAGATCCATAGCATCTTCTTTGTTACCGGCATAGCGATAAGCAAGGGTATAAACGTATTTTTTATACCGATCATAAAGAATTTCTAAGCCTTGATGCTTATTCTTTTTATATATTTTATGGAAACCAGCGTCTGAAACATCCAAAGATCTGACCCCTTATTAAATCTTTCACTTAATTAGTAATACACGGCATCTAGTAAAAAGTTTTGAGAATACAATATATATTTATTTTTATATGATTGAGGGGGTTATCCATTGATCAACGAACTACAAGCCTTTGCAATTATACTCGATTTCCTTAACCTTGAATTGTGCATAACAAAAATCACCTTCTGGTAGATGCCAAACTCCCTCTCCATAGGATGGAAGCTTCAAGCCGTTATAATCTTTGTAATCTCTGACAGGGGTTGACCAGCGCACCTTTTGATATGTTTTGCCAACTGTCATATATCGATCGTCTGTACTGAAATTAGTTAATTCTCCTAGAGTATTAAAATATAAGACCGCAGATACTATACACCCGTTGTCATTAAAGGAAGCTTTAGCTGTTAAGGCATCAACACTTTCCCATTGAATTCTTGGATCGATAAGGGTGGAGGGTGCCATCAAACACATGTCATTAAACAAAGTAACCGCTGCGCCGCTATCCATTTCCGGCCCTAAAGCATTAGCCACTGTGAATAAACCGCCCAATTTTATCAGCATGTTTCCTTTTCCATTCTTGTAGGAATCCAAGCCAAGCATAGGAATACCTAACATATTGCCTTCAATATAAAACATCCGGGTAGGATTAGCAACGAAGTTATGTTGCTCAGTATTCACGTTAATCCAACCCTTTTTTTGATCCATTTTCATTTGGCCATCAAAGGTGATTTTGAAATTATGTACTTTTTGCTTACCCATGACGCCAACATAAGTAAGATACTTTTGAACGGGTGTTGGCAAATGTTTAATATCATTTTGACTTATGATGGGGTTTCCTGACGACTTGTCACGACTTATCCCCTCCAATACTTCTGCTTTATAGGTCCTTTGCAGGTCTTGGGACTTATAAAATATCAGAGATAGCCCTAAGAGGACAATAAAGATGAGAATCAGGAGGATATATTTCTTATCCATTGATCGACACATCCTTTTTTAGATTTATTAAGTATAAAATACTTAACAAAAGGCTGACTACGGTTAAGATACTGAAAATTGTAATATTAATAATATTTGGCTGAAAGCCACCGTAAAGTGGTCCAAACCATTCTCCGAAGGCCACAGAAAGGCATAATGTAACTGTTTTTAAGAGTGCAACTCCAGCTAAGATATTGCCAAATGGCTTGTTCCTTAGCAGTTGAGAAACGATTAAACCTAAGGCAGGGAAAACCACGCATAAGTCCAAAACAAACACCCCATAAGTATCCCTAGCTACGTGATTAGCGATATCAATCGACAAAAAGAGTATCCAGAGGGGAACGAGCACTACTAGTATCACGATGAGAAATATTACAATAGATTTACGTAATCCTCCTGGTAACTGGTAAGAGTTCACTGCTTCGGGTTCGAAACTTAGAAGCCCAAAGATTAGGCTGTATAAGGATAACCCGAAAATGATTAAGTAAATGAGGTAGATGGACGTGTATTGTCCTTGCATTGCATAGAGACCGTAACCATAAAAGAAATACCCAGTCAAGCCAAGAATAATGATAAAGCGTTTAGGACTGGGATGTTTCAGAAATAGCACTGATAGCAAGGCCAAGAGCAGTCCTACAGGAATAGATATAATATCCTGGGCAATTGAACCAGCAACTAAGAACTTTGATATTGTGCCTGCTAAGAACACGTCCGTGTAGAGTTGTTTATCCAACACTCCCAGTAGCGAAGCAAATAAGGCCAAGAGAGATAGGATGAGTGTTATGATGGCAGTCAGGCGACTTCTTAAGATATTGATAATAATTACCCCCCTCTAAATGTTTATGGAAGATTTCTGAGGTTATTTAATGGATATGCATCATTGCTTGAATGAATCTACTCCATCCATAACATATCTAAGATGATGTTCAATATGTTTTTCCTTTTGTTCATCCGAGATAAGGTCCTTTTCGATGATCAGCCTTATGATAAGCCCGAAAGTGGCGGTCCATATGGCCTGGGCAGTGAGCTCTAGTAAATCATCTTTAATGGGAGAAGGTGTTTCTTTTAAACATTTGCTCAGTAGTCCGATGGCTTGTCTCTTGCTTGATGCACCTTCCATCAGTACAGATGTATGCTCTAGAATCTGCGGTGATTGGTTAAGCATGATACTCATGTACTCGTCAGGCATTTGTAAGGCCATATCGATGTAGTTTCGTGCCATAGCCCGCATCTTTTGATGAGGATCAGAGGTTGAGACGAGTGCAGAGGCCAGTGATCCAATTATTTTCTGGTAACTTGTTTTCATGTGCTCGCTAATTAAGTCATCCTTATCTCGAAAGTAGTGGTATATAATCGCAGGGGAATAGTCGATTTTGAGAGCAATTTTTCGGATAGAAAGCTTCGTAAGTCCTTCTGTTCGGATTATTTCGCTAGCAGCATGCAAAATTAAGTCGCGCATTTCTTCTCGTTCTCGTTCTTTACGCTCTTTAATACCCATTAGTTATCCTCCATTGCTGAACTATGTAATTATATTGAACACTGTTTACCCATTAAATCACAATCTGATTTTAGAGTCAATAGTTATTTAAGGGAACGCGAGATTATTTCACTAGAAGTCAATTCTTTAATGGTGTGAGGTTAATTATTTATTGGACTTTCAGATTCGAAGTGACCTTGATGACAAGACAGGAAATTTAAACTTTGCACCATTGACCAAGTGGTCAGATAGAGGTATAATTCGCTTATGTTTAATAGACAAGGGTAGTATTTTTTAATGGGAAAGCAGTATAATTAGTATGGTTGAAATAATTTCAGGTAAGAACTAACGGATGGGGGAGCGGAATGGACGTTCTTATGGAAGGCACAGATATCCGCAAGCGTTATCGGACTGGTGAAGTAGAAATTGAAGTTTTAAAGGGACTTGACTTTCAAATCTTCCAAGGAGAATTCATTGTAATACTAGGTCAAAGTGGATCTGGCAAGACAACATTACTTAATATTATTGGGGGCATGACCCAGGCTTCAACGGGTGAGCTTTATTATAAAGGACAGCCTTTGCATTCGATTGACGAGCAACAGCTTACTCTTTATCGGAGGAACGAGGTGGGGTTTGTCTTTCAAAACTATAATTTAATGCCAAATCTCACAACCTATGAAAATGTCAAATTAGCAGTAGAAATTGCTGAGAATCCGCTCTCAGTCTCTGACGTTCTAAAAGAAGTGGGACTTGAGGGATGGTCAGATCATTTTCCCTCCCAACTTTCAGGCGGACAGCAACAGCGGGTTGCTATAGCCCGGGCCATCGCTAAAAACCCTGAACTACTCCTCTGTGATGAACCTACGGGAGCTTTAGATATTCAAACTGGGATACAGGTTTTGAAATCATTACAGAAGTTAAACCAGGTTTACAAAAAAACCGTGATGATTATCACGCATAATGTCGAAATAGCTAAAATGGCCAATCGAGTTTTTTATTTGAAGGACGGTCTACTTGATTGCGTCAAAGTGAACGATAACCCACTTAATCCTGAGGATATCTCATGGTAATGCTAAGACGAAAGAATTGGAGAGATATCAAAGATAATAAAGGGGTCTATTTTGCCTGTATTGTGGTCATCGCCCTAGGTCTGATGATTTATTCGGCTATGTCCATCGCTGTGGAGAGCATGGATAAGACCTTGCAGAAGTATTATACAGATAAAAACTTTGCGGACGGATTTATCAGTGTAACGGGTTATCCCGAAAACAAAGTAACCAGCTTAGAGTTTATTCCTGGAATTGATCAAGCAGCAGGCCGAATAATCAAAGAGGTACGCATTATTGATCAACAGAAAGACTCTAATCGTTATTTGAAAATACTTACACTTAATCGTCCGAATACTCCTCAAATTAACCAAATTCATCTCACAACGGGGCAGCTGCCAAGAGAAAACCAACCCGAAATTCTCGTAGATCCCAAATTTTTAGCGGCGAATCATTTGTCCTTAGGGGATAGCATAAATGTCAATCTTGATGGCAACCAAGTGTCCCTTATGGTTACAGGAACTGGGCAAAGCCCTGAGTTTATTTACATTATGAGAAATGCCCAAGACCTTTATCCATCGCCGGAAGAATTTGGGATGGCGTACGTTTCCTTTAGCACGCTTAAAGCGCTTGTTAAGGAAAAAGGACAAGTCAACGATCTCGTGATTACCCTCAAGGAGGGTGTTCGTTTTGAAGAAATCAAGGACAGTCTTGAAGCTGAGTTAAAGCCCTATGGAGTTCGAAGCATGGTTGCTCGTAAAGATCAAACCAGTCACACCATTATGACCAGCGAGATTAAATCATTACGTACCATGGCCAAAGCTCTGCCGGTGGTTTTTTTAGGAGTGGCAGCCATTATTTTGTATACCATGTTACGGCGTCTGATCGAACTGCAACGAGCGATGATCGGGACCCTTAAAGCTTTTGGTTTTACAAATCGAGAGATTGTCATACACTATGTGACCTACCCCGTTGTCATTGGTACCACTGGGGGATTATTGGGAGGATTATCGGGGGTAGCACTGTCATTCCCTTTAACGACCATGTATAAGGCATTCTTTGATCTTCCAGGTCTTAAAAGTGAATTCTCCTTTAAATACCTCTTTTTTAGTCTAGCGCTGGCACTTATCTTTAGCGTTATCAGTGGAATCAAAGGAAGTCTGGATATATTGCGCTTGGAACCTGCCGAAGCCATGAGGCCTCCGGCACCAGGGACTGCGTCCAAAACCTTGATTGAGAAATTCACCTGGTTTTGGCGAAGCCTTACATCTCAAGCCCAGATGGGTATTCGAGATGTGTTTCGCACGCCAACGAGGAGTCTCTTTAACGTTCTAGGGATTGCCGTCGTCTTTAGCCTCATGACAGTTTCTTGGTCGATGCAGAATATGACGGATATATTGACGACAGTCCAGCTAGAAAAAGTTCAGACCTTTGATGTCAAAATGCAGTTAAGCCAACCTTCGCCCACAGGCGCTACAAAACTAGCCCTCGCCCATGAACCCGGGGTAACTAAAATTGAACCGTTATTGGAAGTACCCGCCTCTTTAAGAAACGGTTGGTTAAAAAAAGAAGTTGCTCTGATGGGTCTTACTAAAGAGACAACTCTTTATAATATTCTCGATAAAAAAGGCCAACGGGTGGAGGTTCCTGACCAAGGGGTTTTGCTTTCTGAACATTTAGCCAAATCCTTGAATGTCAAAGTAGGAGACGAAATTTACGTCGAAAGTCCCTTGCGGAGAGAAACTATCGGACAGAAGGGAGCGAAACTGTTCGTTAAAGGGATAGTTCCGCAGTATGTGGGCCTTAACGCCTTTATGGAGGAAAAACAATTACAGTATTTTCTGAGGCAAGGAGAAATCAGCACCTCAATGCTGATCGAGATGGACCCTGCTGAAATTGGAACCATGAAGAATAAATTTCGTAATGCCAGTAATGTCGCCTCGATCGAATCCTTAAAGGATACTGGCGATAAGATTGCAAAAATGATGGAATCCTTCGGTTTTACGGTATGGATACTCGCTATTCTCGGTGGGATTTGCGGATTTGCCCTCATCTATAATGCTAGTATTATTTCTCTCTCAGAACGGAAACGGGAATTGGCATCTCTCCGTGTGCTAGGCATGACACCGAGAGAAGTTCTGAAGGTGATCACCTCGGAACAATGGACGTTGTATGCTTTCGGAATCCTGCTGGGAATACCGATGGCTTATGGGTTAAATCTGAGCATGGCTCAGTCCATGAGCAATGATATGTACTCTCTGCCGGCAGAACTTCCATTTATGGCTTTGCTGGGTGCAGCAGCCGGAACTGCTTTTTCTGTGCTGGTAGCCCAAAGCAGGGCTTACTACAAAATAAAATCACTGCCCTATGTAGAGATTCTCGCGACGAGAGATTAAGGGTAAAAGTAGGGGCAATTCATGACTTGCAGGTACAGAGTAAAAAGGATACGTAGGGGCAATTCATGAATTGCCCGTACAGCATTGTAGAATAAAAAATTATTTATCAGAGGGGGATGAAGATGGCTATTGAAAAAACAAAATTAAAGTTAGCCCCAAAAATGTTTAAACTGCCCAAACTCAAACAACGCAAGTATCTGATTATGGGAGGGCTTGCACTCCTGATCCTTATTTATATCGCTGTCTCGAGTGCCATGCCTCTGCCAGTCAACGTTATCACCGTGCATCCCCAAGACTTCACCAAGGGTTTTACTGAGGAAGGGGAAGTGATGGCTGCCCAGGAGTGGTCGATCTTCAACTCAGTTGAGGGGAAACTGGAATCACTGAAAGTTCAAAATGGAGACAGCGTCAAAAAGGGAGACGTGCTTTTTGAGATGAACACTGTTGACCTAAAGTATCAGTTGGATGGACTGAAAGCGCAATTCCATAGTCTGGAAGGACAACGTTTACAGAATTACAAAAACCCAAATGATGCGCAGGTCGCGCAACAAAAGTTAGTGATCGAACAAGCAGAAAAGGATGTTCACAAAGAGGAGTTAAACTTGTCTCGAATGAAGGCTCTGTATGATGCAGGCTCAATTTCTCTAGTCCAATATGAAGAGGCTCAGACATCCTTCGAGAAATCGAACAACGTTCTAGAACAACAAACCTTAGGGTTACAATTAATTTATGAACAGAATAAAGCTTCCCAGGGAACGGAATTATATTATAGTAATCAGAAAAAAGCACTTCAAGCACAAATTGACCAGTTAGTTGATAAAATTAACAAAGCCAATGTTGTTGCCCTTCAAGATGGAATCATCAAAGATATTACGTTGAAAGAAGGAAACGTTATCCCACAGGGGCAGCAGATTATGACCGTGTTTACAAACGATGGCTATAAATTAGAAAGCTATGTTCTAGCAAGTGATTCACTCGACATCAAGGTGGGGAGTACAGTGCAACTCATTCAAAGGACGAGTACGGGTAATCAATTGTTTGAGGGTAAAGTGGAAGCAGTTGGCGTCTCGGCGATTGAGAGAATATCTCCACTTGGGCTTAAAGAAAATCGCGTAAAGGTAACAATTCTTCTGGCGGCATTTTCTGCGGTCGTTTTGGGGAGTAACCTGGATGTCAAATATACTACCCTTGAAGAACCCAACAAACTTTTGATTCCTAAAACTGCCCTTTTTCCTTATCAAGAAGGGGATGCCGTCTGGATGATTCAAGAGGGCAAGGCTAAAATCCAGCCTGTGAAGAAAGGTCACGAAAATGACAGTCATGTCATGATTGAGGAAGGATTAGCTAAGGACGATATCATACTTCAGGACCCTAACTTAAAGGACCTTAAAGAAGGAAAACGCCTTAAAGCCCTGCTCTAATCGAAAGCCCTAGTTACCTTAAAGTATCATTCAAATGTAAATGTAGATTATACACCCATCTGTAGGTGTATAATCCTTTTTTTTGAGGAGAGCGACCTATCAAGAACAATAACTGAGTAAGCAGCGGTTACTTCTGTTCATTTGTGTTTTTGAGTATTAGTTTACATCGATTTGTCTAAGAGGGTTGATATACTTATTTATAGGTAAAATATTTTCATTGATATTTGTACTGAAAATGGCTATAATAAGAACACGAGTTCGATTAAATACAGAATATATGTGCCGAGGGGTGGATAATGTGAGAGATGTTTTCGTTGAATGTAACCGAAAGATTATTGTACAAAGCCTTGCGAAACCGGGTTAATTGCCAATGAGCAATTTCCCGTGTCCAGTGTGCCAGTGGTATATATGTATAGGATTGTGGAGGTGTTATAGTGCCAAAAGAAACAGTGATTTGTTATCTTTCCTCTTTATTATTCTATGGAATGGGATACTCTAAAATGGCGGTCCTTAATTCTGATCATCTAAATACTTATGACTTTACTGTTGATGTAACTTTTGCGACAGTGTATTTTGTACTAACAATCTTTCTAGCCGTAATCGGATCTTATATCTTTTACTTTAAGGCGTTTACTAAAGTAATTAGAATAAATGAGATCGAATTTAAAGTTAAGGCGGATAGGGGATCAGTAGATAGAAGACGTGCGAGCCTATTAGCGGTAAAAGACCAATTTTCACAGACTGAGTACTGTATGGATTTGAAAAGAAAGATGTCTTCCTGAGACGTACAAATCCTTAAAACGGTAAATAATTGGCAATTCTGACGGTGCAGAGAATGAGAGCTAAAACGAGTATTCGGGGAATTGTAGTTTTATAAAAAACACGAAAAATGCCAATAAGGTAAACACTAAAATCAGCTCTTGCTGATTTTAGTGTTTTTTAAGGGTTGGGTGGTCTATTAACTTATCATAGGGTGGGTTATAGTTATAGGACGCAAGGAACAAAATAATGGGTAAATACATATTGCTGGGCGAATTAATAATATTGTACATTAGTAGGATAATCGGAAGTATCTACAACATCCTTGCGATTATCACAAGAATTGGTGCGTCCATTTAGGAACTTTAGTTTGTTTATAAGTTAATGTCATAAATCTAACAGAATCCCTCAAATGTCTTTAATATAAAAAAGGTTATTGGATAAATTTGGTATATAAGTTAGTATAAACTAATTTATATAAAAGAAATATTCCCGCACCAGGTTCGGGAATCCCATAGTTGTGCGAAAGACTAATAAAAAGAGAGGCTAATGATGATGAGATTTTTATTAACTATTATAACTTTTATGGTCACTGCTTGTGCTTCCTTTAAAAAAACATCTGATGTTGGAAACCATGTTCTCTTATCAGAACAGGGTGTTCCATATAAGTACATGTTTTGTGAAGATAGCAGACTGAATTATTTGATTACTTACCCCAAAGATTATGACCGTGAAAAAAAATATCCTATGATTTTATTTCTTCACAGTATGGCCGAAAGAGGAAACGAATTACAAAAACTCATTAGAAATGATAAAGGACAAGGTAATGGTATTGCGAAATATGCACTTGAAAATAAATTATCTCAATTTATTACGATATCACCCTTGTGTCCTGATGGCATTTATTGGTCATTCTTAACAAAAAGATTAAATAAACTTTTAGTCACTGTCACAAATAAAGAAAGTATTGATATTGACAAGATTTATTTAACTGGGATTAGTATGGGAGGCATGGGAACTTGGTCTTTTGCCATGGATTACCCCCAATGGTTTGCTGGAATTGCTCCGATAAGTGGCGGTATTTATAAACCTTTCATGAGTGATAATATCCAGAATATAATTAGTATTCCAATATGGATATTCCATGATAAATTTGACAATGAAATATCTATTGATAAAACTGTAGGAATTCTGAAGAAACTAGAAGAAGCTAGAGCTAATGTGAATATAACAATATATGAAACAGGGGAACACTACCTAAACAACATCGTTTATGAAGAAGGAGCATTGTTTGATTGGTTTTTATCATACAGGAAGTAGTCCATCGCACAACAGCGTCCGTCGCCTAACACGGATTTTCCGCAACTTTGTCAATATGAATGTAGTATGACGCTGCGGAAACTCCTCGACGTTATTCACATAATTCTTA
>CAKMJS010000033.1 GCA_927405585.1 uncultured Desulfosporosinus sp. | reverse complement strand
GTGAGACTCCCACTTCTACAAGGAGTGGTACCCCGAGCTCTGCTTCAATGCTCACTACTTGCTATTAAAGAAAAATAATGGTTCAAGTCGACTTCCTACTTCAGTTTCACTAATCAAAGGAACTGTCCTTAATTTCTGTTCCCCGAGCCAGACTTCTAAACGTCCTAGTCGTTCACCAGCCCGAACCGGTAAATTAGCAGCCTTTTCCCATACGACACGGGTTAGGAGTTTCTCCCGTTCAACTTTGACAATACTTACATCGATTGGACTTTCAACGAACACTTGAACTGGCTTTTTCTGACTGAGAAATTCTTCAACAGCCTGTCCAGCACCAAACAGTCTCACATTCTCAGTCTTTTCAAATCCCCACTCTAATAGCTTTTTCGCATCACCAAAACGATCAGGAGCATTTAGAACCACAGCCAATAACTGACGCCCGTCCTTAGTTGCTGATGCAACTAAGCATTTTCCCGCTGCAGTCGTCGTCCCTGTTTTGACGCCATTAGCAAAGGGATAATTCCACAGTAATTTATTTGTGTTTCTTAAATCCATGAACACGTCAGGCTCGAGAAAATGAATTTCCGTTTCTTTTTGGCGAGTAATTGAGGCAAATTGTGGAATTTGTAAACCATGACGAGCCATAAGCGCCAGATCCATCGCCGTAGAATAATGCTCCTTGCGAGGCAAGCCATTCGTGTTCACGAAGTTTGTATTTTGGGCGCCCAAGGCCATAGCTTTTTTATTCATCAGTTTGACAAACTGTTCTTCACTGCCCATAATATGTTCGGCAATCGCAACACAGGCATCATTTCCAGATCGAACCAAGGCACCCGTAATAAGTTCATAGAGAGCAATCCTTTCACCTGGATCCAAATGCAAGGTTGCTTCGCCGACAGCCGCCGCTTTCTGACTTACGGTGACCACTTCATCAGGTCGTCCTAATTCTAACCCTAAAATAGCGGTCATGATTTTAGTAGTACTTGCGGGAGGGCGGCGAGTATCGGCCTGTTTAGCAAAGAGAACATCGCCTGTTGTTACATCCATCAGCACGACCGCAGCTGCACCAACTCCCGAGGGTTTATTTGCTAATATAGCAGGTTTAGTCACTGTTTTTTTGGGTGGTGCGCCGTAAACGTTTGTCGAAAAATTGCTCATGCTTATACAAAGAAAGACGCAGCACCAAGCACACGTCCACTTTTGCCTGATCATTTAACCACCTCAACTTCTTGATTGTTTATGAGGTAGTATCTCCGTTCAGATTGAATGTTATTAGCCCATCAAGTGTTTGGAAACTAAATCCATCTTGAGTTAATTGCTCAATAATGACAGGCAAGGCTTTGACAGTATTTGCTTTTGGATGCATTAATACGATAGCTCCAGCTTTATTAGGTTTTATCCCAAACTGTATTGCTGGACTTACAATACGTTGGGCAATAATCTCCGGAGTGCTATCTGCCCGCCAATCGACGGTATCTAAAGTCCAAAGGATCGTGTGATAGCCCAATCCATCGGCTGCTCTAAGTCCAGAAGCACCCTTTTCGCCATAGGGTGGTGCATACAAATGTGTTTTCTTTCCAATAATTCCTTCAATGATACTCTCCGTTTTCTTGATTTCTTCTTGATTAGCTTGGATGGAAAGTTGATCAGGATGTGGATGAGAATACCCATGGTTTTCAATTTGGTGACCTCTGTCCGAGATTATTTTAAGCAGCTCTGGGTTTTTCTTAGCCCATCGCCCCGTGACAAAAAAGGTTGCGCGTGCTTTGCCACGATCTAACATATCCAACATTACTGGGATATGTTCTTCGCCCCAATCCACATTAATCGTTAAAGCCATAATAAGCTGATCTGTTTTGATCTGTTCAATAGGTTTTGAGACCGGAACATTGGATGCAATCATCCAATTTCTTGCAACAACCCCTACCAGCAACAGAAAGAAAATCCCGACAAACGATTGTATTCGTCGCGAGATTTTTAAGTTAATGAACATATCCATCCCCCCCTCCTTAATTTTTATGCGGCCGGGGGGACTCACAGACTGGTCATGACTCCTATAATATTAGCAATTGCATTTTAGTACAATTTAGAGAATGGTCGGATTTTGCTTACGCTCGTTTGGAATTGCGTCTTTGCGTGAAAGATTCAACCGCCCCTGTTTGTCAATTGCAGTTGCTTTGACCATGATTTCATCGCCAGCCTTCACGATATCTTCAACCTTTTCGACGCGTTCATGGGCCAGTTGAGAGATATGGACTAAGCCTTCTTTACCAGTAAGTCCCAACACACCCGGAATGACTTCCACGAAAGCCCCAAAATCCATAACTCGTGTGACTTTACCTTTATAGATTTTACCGACTTCCACTTCCTGAGTAAGAGCTAGAATAATCTTTAAGGCCTGCTCACCGCCATCTCCGCCAACAGAGGATATAAAGACGCGCCCGTCATCCTCAATGTCAATTTTGACTCCCGTTTGTTCAACAATCTTTTTAATTGTTTTCCCGCCAGGTCCTATCACATCGCGAATCTTGTCCGGATGAACCGTCGCTGTAATAATTCTCGGCGCATAAGCAGAGAGTTCGGCGCGCGGTTTATCTATGACAGCCACCATTTGATCGAGGATGAAGAGTCGCCCTGCTTTGGCTTGGGTTAGGGCTTTCAATAAAACCTCTCGGGATACACCTTTAATTTTTATATCCATCTGCAACGCAGTGATTCCTTTGCTTGTTCCTGCCACTTTGAAATCCATATCTCCGAAATGATCTTCCATGCCCTGGATATCCGTCAGGATCGCGATGTTATCCCCTTCCTTGATCAGTCCCATGGCAACGCCAGCCACTGGAGCTGTAATGGGAACACCGGCATCCATCATCGAAAGAGTACTTCCACAAACTGAGGCCATCGAGCTCGAACCATTGGATTCCAAGACCTCTGAAACTAAGCGGATCGTATAAGGAAACTCATTTTCATCTGGTAAAACAGGGGTCAAAGCTCTTTCCGCTAAAGCACCATGCCCAATATCCCTTCGAGAAGGCCCACGCATCATTTTGATTTCCCCAACACTGTAGGGCGGGAAATTATAATGATGTATATAACGTTTAGATCGTTCAAGACCTAAACCATCAAGTATTTGTTCATCTCTTGCAGCCCCTAGGGTTGCCACAGTTAATACCTGTGTTTGCCCTCGTGTAAAGAGCCCCGTTCCATGTGTACGCGGCAGAATGCCTACTTCGACAGTGATAGGCCGGACTTCATCGACTTTACGACCATCTGGCCGAATATGCTCATCCGTGATCAATTTGCGAACAATCAAGTGCGTAATGTCTTCAATTACCGACTTAATTGCTTTGGAATCTTCCGGGAACTCAGCCTCGAAATGGCTAAGTACTTCTGCTTTCACTTCGTCAATTGCGCTCTCTCGGGCTTTTTTCTCCTCTACACGGACAGCCTCATCTAACTTATTGTATGCAAAGGCCTTAACTGCCTCCACAAGCTTGTCTTGATTTTTGGTGAGCTTGAGCTCGTCCTTTTCTTTAGCTAATCCTAAAGTCGAAGCTTCCTCACGATAGTCGGCAATAAACTGGGCAATTTTTTTAATCTCTGCATGCCCAAACATTATCGCCTCTAAAATTAAATCTTCAGGGACTTCATGGGCGCTGGCTTCCACCATCATTACCGCATCGACAGTTCCTGCTACGGTAAGAAGCATTCGGCTCTGCGCAGACTGATCAATGGTAGGATTAATAATGTATTCTTCATCAATTAGTCCCACTGTAACAGCAGCAATCGGACCTTCAAAGGGAATGTTCGAGATAGTCAACGCTGCGGATACTGCATTGATTGCTGTGATATCTGTGGCACAATCTTGATCAACAGACATAACCGCTGCCACCACTTGGACTTCATTACGAAACCCTTGCGGAAACAACGGACGAATTGGACGGTCAATTAAACGGGCAGACAGAGTAGCCTTCTCACTAGCCCTTCCCTCACGTTTAATAAACCCACCTGGAATTTTACCTGCAGCATACATACGCTCTTCAAACTCAACGGTTAAGGGAAAGAAATCAATTCCCTCTCGAGGTTGGCCACTGCCTGTAGCGAAGGCAGAAACCACGGTATCCCCATAGCGAAGAAAAATCGCGCCTCCTGCTTGTTTACCTATTTTCCCGGTTTGGAAAGTCATGACTCTCCCACCGACCGAGAGTGACTTTTCAAGTATTTGCTGTTTCACAATGAATCCTCCTTAAAACTTTTCATCCTTCTATATCCTGTTCCCTCTTCGACATATTATTATTATTTCCTGCAAATTGCATAATAAAACTCTGCTTATGTATAATCTAATCAAACTTTGTGACAATTATCCAAAGCCAACCGTCAAAACTTTGTCCATGACTCAATCAGTACTTTCCATAAAGTTGTGTTTTCTGCCCCGAAAATAAAGAAGCGGATCGTTATGATCCGCTTCACACTGCTTATAGATTGAGTTATTTCCGCAGACCGAGTTCAGCAATAAGCTTACGATAACGATCAAAGTCAACATTTTTTAAATATGTCAATAATGCACGTCTCGAACCAACCATTTTTAAAAGACCCCGCCGAGAATGGTGGTCTTTCTTATGTGTCTTAAAGTGTTCTGTTAAATACGTAATCCGTTCTGTAAGAAGAGCCACTTGTACTTCTGGAGACCCTGTGTCCCCTTCCTTTTGGGCATGCTTTAGAATAATCTCTTGCTTTCTCTCAGGTGTCATCATGATAAATTCCTCCATTTTTTTCATTATTCCCAACTGCCCAGGTCGACGTTGGAGCATCACTCAATCCGAGTCAGTGGGACCTTGTCGTATCTAAAACAGTATACATGGTAAAAAAGTTTTTGTAAAGGTAATGGTTTTTGCGGTACCTACACGAGGGTTTCACTTAAGATCTGTTCTGCTTTAACCCTATCTTTTTTTAGTTGCATCAAAAGTTCGTTGACACCATTAAATTTTCGCTCATCACGCAAACGTTCAACTATATGAACCGTGATCTCACGATCATAAAGATCACTGCTAAAATCTAAGAAATGAACCTCGACCATAGTTGAATACAGATCATGAAACGTTGGTTTCATGCCAATATTCATCATCCCGGATACACGCTTTCCATTGAGATAGGCCAAAACCGCATATACCCCTCGCTTTGGTATTAAATAGTCTTCAGTAGGAAGAATGTTAGCCGTTGGATAACCTAGCAGACGTCCGCGTTCTTCACCGTGTACCACGGTCCCACGTAGACAAGGAGGGCGTCCTAGCAAAGAGCTAGCCAATACTATATCCCCCTGAAGTAATGCTTTACGAATACTGCTCGAAGAAATCACCCGACCGCCAATCGTTTGAGCTTGAAGGACACTAACTCCAAATCCATGCTTCTTCCCTAATGCTTGGATCAGCTCGGAATTCCCTCTACCTTGGGCACCAAATGAATAATTAAATCCAACCACAACATGAATTGCACCGAGGGGAAGAAGAATTCTCTCCACAAACTGTTCTGGGGAAGTGTTGGCCATCTCCCGAGTAAAGGGTAAATGGTAGACGGTTTGGACTCCAATAGTTTCTAAATAGTGTAAACGCTCTCCGGTTGTTGACAAGAGCTGTATCTCCCTTTCGGGAAATAATACCTTAAGTGGGTGAGGCTCAAATATCAAAACAGCTAGCTCTACACCTAAACGCACAGCTTGTCCTAATCCATGCTCAAGCAAGCGACGATGTCCCAGATGTACTCCATCAAAATTACCTAACGCTAATACACAGGGCTCTTTATTTATTGATAGACTTGTTCGAACTTGCACGGATTTGACCTCCTAAGTAAACTAACTTACGTTAAAGCTTTGAGACTTTCGAAAGTGGAATAAGTATCAGACAAGTACCTTGTGGGGAAAAAGATTTTCACCTCGCCAGACACCAATTCCTATCAATTCTCCATCCTCCAAGACCTGGACATAATTCGAGGTTCGAGGTTCGAGGTTCGAGGTTCGAACGTTGGATTCCATTTCGAAGCCCGAACGAACATCGAATCTCGCGGTCTGCACTTGTTCACGCTTGGTCGGCAAGCCATGACGAAAAGCATTGGCACGAGCAGTTGCTAATAATACCCGAGGTAGATCGATTCCGGCTTCCAATGGAAGTAAAAAACTATACTTCAATTCGCATACCGCCTCTTCGATCTCTTCGAGTGTCCAACTCTCCTGAATTTTAAAGGGACCGGAACGAACGCGTAATAAATTAGACATATGCGCTCCACAGCCTAATGCTTGTCCAAGATCATGACAGATTGTTCGTATGTAGGTTCCTTTTGAGCACTCAATGTCTAAGCTAGCCCGTGGAAACTCCCCTTCATACCATTTAATTAGTTCTAATTTATAAATGGAAACCTCCCGTGACGCACGCTCAATCGTTAAGCCTTGGCGAGCATATTCATAGAGGTGCTTTCCTTCTTTACGAACCGCCGAATACATCGGCGGGGTCTGTGATATTTTACCCAAAAAATTTGGTAGTACCTGCTCTAAATCACTCTGTTTCAAGTTAGGCTTAGTCTGATGGATCTCTTGACCAAACGCGTCCTGAGTATCGGTCGTTACTCCGAACATAACCTCTGCAAAGTAAGCTTTTCCCTGCTCTGTAATGTATTCTGCTAGACGTGTTCCCTTCCCAACGCAAAGTGGTAATACTCCCGCCACCCCAGGATCAAGTGTCCCTGTGTGACCAATCTTCTTAGTTTTTAATACTCTTCGCATCCAGACAACAACATCAGATGACGTCATGCCTGGTGGTTTAAGGACGTTAATGATTCCATCCAATCGTTAACGCCTCCTCAATAGCAGTAATTATGCGTTGTTTAGCCTCTGCCATCGGGATTCTAAGAGTACACCCCGCAGCCCGATGGTGTCCTCCTCCTCCGAACAGGGCAGCAATCTCATTCACATTAAGCCATAGATTTGAACGCAGACCCCCTTTAATCTCTTGAGGACCTACCTCTTTTAGCAACACCGCCACCTCAACGCCCGCTATACTTCGAGCGTAATTAACCAGTCCTTCACTCATCTCTTGGTCTGCACCGCTATGCTCAAAATCTTCTGCACTTAACATCATAATCGCCAACTGCCCATCCGCATGGATTTCTAAGCCTTCTAGAGCACACTGCAATAACTTAATCTGGGCGAAGGGCTTTTGATTAAAGATATGATGGTGTATGCTTGAAAAATCTACGCCTAGATCTAATAAGTCTGCCGTCAAGCGATGTGTTTGAGCCGTCGTATTACTATACTGAAAGCATCCTGAATCGGTCACAATCGCTGTATAGAGATTGGTCGCCATGTCTACATCAAGTTCCACACCTAACTCACTTATGAGCGTCAGAGCCACTTCTCCTACCGCACTAGCTTGGGCATCAACCCAGTTAAAGTCACCAAAGAACAGATTTGAGATGTGGTGATCTAAATTTAGTACCGTGCTGCCTTCAGAGATTTCGGGTCTAGATAGGTTGACGCGCCCCAGATCCGTACAGTCCACAAACAATAAGGTCTCAGGTTGGGGACTAGGAAGTTCCTGACTGATTCGAGACGAGCCGGGCAAAAACGCTAAATAGCTTGGCACAGAATTCAGATTATAAAAGGACACTTCTTTTCCCATTTTCTCCAAAGCTAGCCCCAGAGCCAGCATGGAACCGATACAATCTCCATCCGGAGATACATGGGAGAAAAGCGCCACCTTTGGCGCTTTTCTTAACACTTCAATCATCCCTTCAGGATTGTTTTTAGGATTCATGAGATTCTTCCTTATCCGCATCGTTGGAAACTCCAACATCCTTCAGCAATTTCATTATGTGTGCACCATGTTCGATGGAAGGATCGTATACAAAAACGATTGCGGGAACGTGTCGGAGTCGAATACGCTTCCCGATTTCAGTTCGTACAAAACCCGCTGCCCGATTCAACACCTCTAAGGATGTCTTCCCTTCGTCTTCAGTCCCCAGAACACTAATATACACTTTTGCGTGAGCCAGATCGCCAGCAACCTCGACACTTGTCAATGTTACAAATCCGAGGCGAGGATCTTTCAACTCCACTCGGATAAGTTGAGAAATCTCTTCTTTGAGTGTTTCAGCCAAACGATTCGGTCGATGTTTTGACATGTTTATCCCTCCAGGGCCCATATAGGCACATTCAAGAAACTAACATGTCAGTATGCCAGTCTATTTTGTGTCATACGGCGTCGGCATGTTCACCTAATAGCTCCGCTATGAGGTAAACATACCTCCTTGTCTGACGCAAAATATCCATGGCATCTTTGACTTGTTATTTTCTTTCCTATGCCTTTACTATAGTGTGCGTTTGACTTCTTCCATCATAAACGCTTCAATGATGTCTCCTTCTTTTAGATCATTGAATTTTTCGATACCAATACCACATTCATAACCCTCGGCAACCTCTTTGACATCATCCTTAAAGCGCCGCAGAGATTCCATGACCCCCTCATGAATAACGATACTATCTCGAATAACACGTACTTTCGCTGAGCGAAGAATCTTGCCTTCGGTCACCATACACCCTGCAACGGTCCCCGCTTTAGGAACCTTAAAGACCATACGAACTTCGACTTTACCCAACACAACTTCTTTGAAGGTAGGATCCAGCAGACCGGTCATCGCCGCTTTGACATCTTCAATGGCATCATAGATGACTCGATACAGACGAAGATCTACGCCCTCTAGGTCAGCCGCCGCCTTTGTACTGGCGTCCGGTCGGACATTAAAGCCAATAATAATCGCGTTGGAAGCGGAGGCCAGCATGACATCGTTTTTATTAATTGCACCGACGCCGCCGTGGATTGGGTTGACTCGTACTTCGCTCGTTGAAAGTCGCAAAAGCGACTGTCGTAAAGCTTCAACCGATCCTTGGACGTCTGCTTTAATGATAATATTTAATTCTTTGATTTCGCCCTCTTTGATCCTGTCAAAAAGGTCTTCTAAGCTGACTTTAACGACCGTTTTTTTGGAATCTTCAACTCTTCGTGCTGCAATACGTGCAGACGTTATTTGTCGAGCCAATTTTTCGTCCGCGACAACATAGAATAGTTCTCCTGCTTCAGGAACTTCGGATAAACCATGAACTTCGACCGGCATGGAGGGGCCTGCTTTTTTAACCCGTCGCCCTTTGTCATCCACCATAGCCTTAATTCGGCCAAAAGCACAGCCTGCTACCGCAACATCCCCAATATTAAGCGTACCCTTAGAAACGAGAACGGTTGCGATCGGTCCCTTTCCTTTATCGAGTTCAGCCTCAATAACAGTTCCAGCCGCTGGACGATTTGGGTTTGCTTTATAATCTCGAACCTCTGCGACCAGCAAAATCATTTCCAGAAGCTGATCAATGTTCTGATGCCCTTTTGCGGAGACAGGAACGGCAATGGTTTCGCCACCCCATTCTTCAACCACAAGCCCATACTCAGTCAGTTCTTGTTTAACTTTCTCTGGAGTTGCATTTTCTTTATCTATCTTATTAATGGCTATGATGATGGGAACCTCAGCCGCTTTGGCGTGATTGATTGCCTCTATAGTTTGAGGCATAATTCCATCGTCTGCCGCTACCACCAATACTGCAATATCCGTGACTTGGGCACCTCGAGCACGCATCGCCGTAAAGGCTTCATGACCGGGTGTATCCAAGAATGTAATTTTTTGACCGTTGATTTCGACTTGGTAAGCTCCGATATGCTGAGTAATTCCACCGGCTTCCGAATCCGTAACATGCGTGGTACGAATAGCATCCAAAAGCGACGTTTTACCATGATCAACGTGTCCCATTACGGTTACTACAGGTGGACGGAAAACGAGGTCCTCCGGAGCATCTGCGATTTCCACAATAACAGCCATTGATTTTTCAGCTTTTACCTCAACGGTAACACCCATTTCGCCTGCTAGGATGGTTGCTGTTTCAGCGTCTAACTCCTGATTAATAGTAGCCATGACGCCTAAAGTCATAAGGTGTTTAATAAGTTCACCCGCCTTACGGCTCATTTTAGCAGCCAAATCTTGAACAGAAATCGCTTCCTGAATCACAATGTGTTTTGGTGTCGTATCCCGCACTTCTTTTTTAGGACGCTTCTGATAGCGTCGATGTGGGGAACGGATCGCATTTTCTTTTTCCTTTTCTAATTCCCGCTTGCGTTCATACGCTTTATCCTGGGCTTTTTTATTAGCGGGTGGCTGACGTTTGGGTTGCTCAGTGATCGTTGGGGTTGTCGGAGCACCTGCACCAGCTCGTGCTGGCATTCCTGGACGTGGGCCCTGTGACTGCCCTTGATAACCTGGACGAGCACCTTGTGGTTGTCCTTGGAAACCTGGTCGTGGGCCTTGTGGTGCACCTTGGTAGCCCGGCCGAGGACCTTGTGGTGTCCCTTGATAGCCTGGTCGTGGGCCCTGTGGTGTCCCTTGATAGCCTGGTCGTGGACCTTGCGGTTGTCCTTGGAAACCTGGTCGTGGACCTTGCGGTTGTCCTTGGAAACCTGGTCTTGGACCCTGTGGTTGTCCTTGGAAACCTGGTCTTGGACCCGGTGGTTGTCCTTGGAAACCTGGTCTTGGACCCTGTGGTTGTCCTTGATAGCCTGGTCGTGGACCGTGTGGTTGTCCTTGGTAGCCTGGTCGTGGACCCTGCGGTTGTCCTTCGCCCCCTGGTCGCGGACCCTGTGGTTGTCCTTGGTAGCCTGGTCGTGGACCCTGCGGTTGTCCTTGGTAGCCTGGTCTAGGACCCTGTGGTTGTCCTTGGTAGCCTGGTCGTGGTCCTTGGGGTTGTCCTTCTCGGCCTGGTCTAGGTCCTTGTGGTTGTCCTTGGTAGCCTGGTCGTGGACCCTGCGGTTGTCCTTGATAGCCTGGTCGCGGGCCTTGCGGTTGTCCTTGATAGCCCGGACGTGGGCCTTGTGGGCGTCCTTCTATTCCCTGTCGAGGACCTTGCGGTTGTCCTTGGTAACCCGGACGTGGGCCTTGTGGGCGTCCTTCTATTCCCGGGCGTTGGCCTTGTGGCTGTCCCTCTATTCCTGGGCGTGGTTCTGCCGGGCGTCCTTCTTGAACGGGTTCGGATGTAACCGGCCTTGCTTCTTTAGTATTTTTGTGTTCAGATTGATCCAAATTTATCTCCTTTCCTTTTAGTTCTTTCCGTAAACGGTCAGCATCTTTCTGATCGACCGTACTTAAATGATTTTTTACATCTGTTCCAATAGCCACGAGTTTTGTCATCACTTCTTTACTACTAAAGTTCAATTCTTTTGCTAATTCATGAACACGAATACTCATTTAACCACCCCCACATAATCGGCTCCCACATTACGCTCCAAGCATCAGCTCCTTGCTAGTAAAATAGCCTTAGCAAACCCTTGATCTAAAATAAGCACTGCTGAACGCGGCGAAAGTCCTATTGAATGTCCAAGTTCCAATTTCGTTCCCATAACCAACATTGGTAGCTTTAAATCACCTGCCCATTGATCGTATTTTTTTTGAGCTCCGGGAGCATCCTCCGCCATGATGAGCAGAAATCCTTTTCTTTTTTTCATCATCGCTTCAACCTGAGCATCACCCGTTGCAATTTTACCTGCTCGACGAGCGATCCCTATTAATGACTGGATACGTGTATTCACGTAGTAATCTTCCCTTCCAGGTGTGCAAACACTTCCGGATCAACATCAACTCCGAAAGCTTTCCGAAATCGATGTTCCTTAACCGCACTTTGAAAACAGATTAAGTTAGAGCAAAGATATGCACCACGACCGTTCCGTTTACCAGTTGGATCGAGTTCCACAGCCCCTTCTGGAGTTCTAACAATTCTTAAGAGCTCTTTCTTGGGCTTCATCTGTTGACAGCCCAAACACATACGCAACGGAACTTTTCGTGTCTTCATACCCTACCCCTTGCCTTTCTTCTTTTTCTCCTTAACGGTTATTTTTTCATTTACTTTTACATCCTTTACTATCTCACGTGGAGCTTTTTCAGGAACTCCTTCGGTAACTTTCTGAGTGGCTATACTTTCAGAGGGCTCAGCGTCATACGATTCACTGTTATTGTATGCATCATTTCCATCATACGTTTGATAAACTTCACCCTCGGCATGATCTTCATTGACAAGAGTATGCCCATTATCTATACTTTGTCCGCTTTCCTCATATTCCTGATAGTTGTCTGTTTCATCGAATTCATCATAATCCGTGTATTCTTCAAACTCGTCGTAAACTTCATACCCTTCATCGAGCACTTGAGGAATGATATTTAGATTACCTGCTTGGGATTCACTTTTTATGTCAATTTTCCACCCTGTGAGTTTGGCAGCTAGACGAGCGTTTTGTCCCTCTTTGCCAATCGCCAAGGAAAGCTGATAATCAGGAACTACAACTATGGCAACTTTTTCATTGAGTTTTGGATAAACTCCGACAACTTTAGCAGGAGAAAGTGCATTCGCCACAAACTCTTGAGGATCGGTAGAGTAGTTAACGATATCAATCTTTTCCCCTTTTAGTTCTGTGACGATGGTTTGAACGCGAGCCCCCTTTGGCCCAACACATGCGCCAACCGGGTCCACATTTGAATCACGTGAATAGACAGCAATTTTGGAACGGGCACCCGCTTCCCGAGAAACGCCCTTAATCTCAACGATGCCATCATGAATTTCCGGCACTTCCAACTCAAACAAGCGTTTTATCAGTCCAGGATGCGTACGGGACAACATAATTTGCGGTCCTTTAGTTGTTTTTTTAACTTCCACTACATACGTTTTAATACGCTCGAAAGATTGATAAACCTCTCCAGGGATTTGTTCCTGGGCAGGAAGTATGGCTTCTACTTTCCCTAAGTCGACAATCACATTCTTCTGTTCATATCGTTGTACAACCCCAGTTACGATATCTCCCTCACGATTTACATATTCATCATAAATCATGCCGCGTTCAGCTTCTCTGATGCGCTGAACAACAACCTGCTTTGCCGTTTGAGCGGCTATGCGTCCAAATTCACGTGGGGTGACTTCGTATTCTACGATGTCTTCAAGTTGGTAATTAGGATCGAGTTTGCGCGCATCTTCCAAGCCGACTTGAGTCCGAGTATCCTCCACGATTTCAACAACGGCTTTACGGGCATACACTTTAAACTCACCGGTTAAACGATCAATAAGAACTCGGACATTCTGTAACGATCCGAAATTCTTTTTGTACGCGGAAATCAGTGCTGCCTCAATCGCTTCAAATAGAATCTCTGCAGAAATTCCCCGTCCTTTTTCTAACTCGTGAAGGGCCTCGATGAACTCCATATTCATTTTTCCATTTTCCTCCTCATTCTATCGTACCTAACAAAAAACTAAAAATCCAATGCTAAATGAGTTTTTTTGGTCAAAGCATGTGGGATTGCCATACGCTTTTTCTCATATTCCAAAACGATTTCATCGTTTATCAATCCGATCAGAATACCAGTAAACTCCTTATATCCTTGGAACGGGGAAGTCGTGTGCACTGTAACCAAACTTCCCTGAAAACGGATAAAGTCCGCTTCTTTTTTCAGAGGTCGTTCCAACCCGGGAGACGATACTTCTAACATGTAGGCCTGTGGAATTGGATTGTTTTGATCCAGCATTTCACTCACCATATGACTTACTCCTGAACAGTCATCCATGTCCACGCCACCGTCTTTATCAATATAAAGGCGCAAATACCAATGTGCACCTTCCCTTATGTACTCCACGTTCACTAGTTCGAGTCCTTTTTCTCGAATAATTGGCTCTACCAGTAACCCTATCCGTTGTTCCATTGCATCATTCATGTGAACTCGCTCCTTTAACTATGGTAAAGAACGTACTCTTTATAGTCTGACGAAGATGACACAGAGTTATACTAAAACTGATTTGGACAAACGAAGGAGCGGGCTAGAACCCACTCCTTACCAGCGATCAATACAACTTTCTCTATACTAATATAGCATATTCATAGGACATCCGCAACCTTATACACCCCATTTAATTAATGAAAACGGGCATTTCTCGGGCATTTACAATGCTTTGAGGAATCAATACTATCTATTTAACACTAAATCTCACTCCTGAAGAAGTTCGTTCACTTTATATTCGTTAAGTGAGTATGCTTTTCAACGATACAAACCGGAAAAATAATTTTAACAAGGTACAGATAGGATGTACTAATCTATGAATTATTGATAATATATAGGGAACATTATTTTATCTCTACTTTTTGGAGGCTCACTTGTTACGATTATTTTGGGTAACTTTAGGAATTATATCGTTAATAATTGGAATCATAGGGATAGTGCTCCCTCTGCTGCCGACAA
>CAKMJS010000032.1 GCA_927405585.1 uncultured Desulfosporosinus sp. | reverse complement strand
ATAAAGTCTATGAATACTCAGGTACTATCATCGGCAAAAGCTTAAGCTACATAATCAATCTTCTTAATCCTGAACTTATAGTGCTAACAGGGCATAATGCTGACGCTTTCTATGACCGTTTTTATCCGCAAATACGCGAGAGCATCGGCGAAAGAACTTGGAGATACGGATTAGAAAAGCTTAGATTCGAAAGGAGTCAACTCTCCCCAAATTCTGCCGCCATTGGTGCAGCAATAAACGCATATCATGAACTAGTTTCATCGTTTAAATAATTAATAACTTTTTGGTACCCGTATACCTTTCTGATTTTTGTTAGGAAAAGCATAAAAGCCAGTAACCTCTTTCAACGTTTGCTGAAGGAGCGTTACTGGCTTTGGTTATATCTAATTGCTGGCATTCCTAGCATCCTCAAACCAAACCTTATGTCACGGCCTTGTTCTTTAGGCTGAAAGCACAAATGCCTCCAACCATATGCTTGGATACTTCTTCCCACTTAACCTAATGAGACGAATCTCTAATATCTTAGCTTTAGGGATGCCAAGCGTTGTCCCAGAATTTAGCAGACCCTTAATATCGTATCTGCTTTAATTGGAGGGATAATCTACTCCAATTTAAGGGAAAACTAATCACGACCAAAACGAGACAATTTTCCTTTAGAACTGTCCTACTGATATGCCAAACTTACTTACATAAAAAAGAATTGTTAATCAGGTCAAATGGAGGCAAATTATTAATGTGGAAAAAAGGAGTAATAATTGTTGGAATATCAATTGTAGGCTTATATGTGCTATTCCAGGCTGGTTATTATGCCACATCCGCTCCCTCGTTCTGTGCTTCCTGCCACGAGGTAGACCAATATGTAGCATCGTGGCAGACTTCGGCACATAAGAATTTTAATTGTTTAGAATGCCATCAACCTAGTGGAGAATTAGGTAAATTTCATGCTAAAGCAAGGGGGTTAAATTATGTTTTCCAACATTTTAGCGGTGACTATACTATACCAACCAGAGCTCCTATCTTTGAACAAAATTGTGTCCAGTGTCATTTAGGCGATAATAAAGCATATCCAACGCTAAGGCTAACAAACACATCTAAAGTTAATCATTATGAAACTATTAAAAAATCCCAATCATGTCTTGAATGTCATAGGGAAACTGGACATGCAACTGATATTAATTTAAGCCATAATCTAAAAAGCGCCAAATAACACTTCTGGTATTAAGTGAATGCCCTCCCACGTATACAAAACGTGAGAGGGCATTTTGACGGGCTATTTCACCTAACTTCTTCGAAGGGTTCACTATTTAATAAAAAATATAAACCTGCTACAGCGGTTATTAAAGCCATTCCTCAGAAAGAGGAAGAAGAAGAAGAGGCCCACAATCCTATCATAATTTGACTACTAACGGTTGCCAGTTGCCGTCTTCCACAACACCGTTCTCTGTTCTCTGTTCTCTGTTCTCTGTTCTCTGTTCTCTGTTCTCTGTTCTCTGTTCTCTGTTCTCTGTTCTCTGTTCTCTGTTCTCCGTTCTCCGTTCTCCGACCCAAGCAGGGACGCAGTGTGACACGAGCGCGACGTCTTTACGTAAGCAGATCAGCAAACTTCCGTGTAAGCGACCCCAGATACGGGGCTGAACACAGGACCTTCAGCGCGAAAGTATTCGTTAAGGGTTGTGCGCTTTCGGCGAAACCCTCCACCGGAGGCTTTCGTGTGCGAAGCCGCCATAGCGCCATGGACGGCGCTTATGGCACGATAGTCTCCAGTACGATAGTCTCCGGTGGAGAGTATCGCCGAAGCCGTGATCCCTAAAGGAATACATACCGGCGGAGGATAGATTATCGCCGTAGGCGTGTTCCTTTAAGATAATACTAATCGCCGAAGGATGAACCCCGTTCTCCCTTTAGGAGCTTACACGGTTAGTTTGCTCTGCGTGATAAGTACTGAGCGCTGTGTCACACAAGTCCCTCAAGTCCCAGCCCTGGCGCTGCATTCAGGGTCCAAGGTGCGAAGTCTCCGGCTAAATAGTGATAATATCCTGTGATGGCGATCATCGCCCCATTGTCCGTGCAATAAATGGGGGGTGGGTAAACGAAGTGCACTTTCCGCTCCGACAACTCTTTATCTAAGGTTTCACGCAGTAAGTTATTAGCCGCTACACCACCCGCGAGCAGCAGGGTTTTAGCTCCTGTCCGCTCAAGAGCCCTCAAGGCTTTTCCGACCAACACATCGACAACTGCTTGCTGAAAAGAAGCGGCAAGATCCGGAACATTCAAGGTCTCACCCCGCATACGCGCAGAATTCAAGGTATTTAATACCGCCGATTTCATACCACTAAAGCTAAAATCTAAACTATCTGGTTCTAACATGGCCCTAGGAAACTTGAACGCTTGCGCGTCTCCATCCATAGCAATCTTTTGGATCTGAGGTCCGCCCGGATAGCCTAACCCTAAAGTCCGAGCCACTTTATCAAGCGCCTCACCTGCCGCATCATCTCGTGTGTGCCCCAAAACTTGGTACTGACCGTGGGCTGCAAAGTAAATAAGATGGGTATGCCCTCCGGAAACCAGCAGAGCAAGAAATGGGAATTCCAGCTTCGGATGATCCAGGAAATTTGCATAGATATGCGCTTCTAAATGATTAATGCCGATTAGCGGGATTCCAGCAGCATAAGCCATAGCTTTCGCCCCTGAAACCCCTACTAGGAGCGATCCTACAAGTCCCGGTCCATAAGTCACCGCAATAGCCGATAAATCTTCAAAGCCAACCTTTGCCGCGTCCATTGCTTGCTGGACGACGGGTTGAATGTGAAGACTGTGTTCTCGTGAGGCAATCTCTGGCACAACTCCACCATACCTCTGATGAGTTACTATTTGAGAAGAGATGACATGACTGCGCAAATCTGTTCCGTTAACGAGAACGGCTGCTGATGTCTCATCACAGCTTGTTTCGATCCCTAAAATGACAATATCGTTTGTTTGACTGCTCATCGCGTGCCCTTCACTTCCCTTCCCAACTCCGCCCACATAATCATCGCGTCCTCACCAGTATCTACATAATACCCTTTGCGAACTCCAGCGATCGCAAAGCCTAAGCGCTTATATAACGATTGAGCTGGGTAGTTGGAGGCACGAACTTCTAAAGTCATCCGCTCCATTCCCTGCTCCACCATTTCTTCCATCACTGACCGCATCAAGAGTTCCCCCCAATGTTGCCCCCGGTGGTTCGGAGTAATGGCAATATTCGTAATATGCCCTTCATCAAGGATGAACCAAAGTCCCATGTACCCGATCACTTGACCCTCTAACTCTAAACAGAGGTAACGCGCATATTCATTATCTTTAAGCTCCGTTTTGAAGGCCTCCAAAGACCAGGGTGTCGAAAAAGAAGCCCGCTCAATAGTTATAATCGCTTGGAGATCACCTAAATGCATGGGACGTACAAGCCCTTTATTCATGCTCCGTTCTCCTACGAGCTTCCTCTTTCTTCGCCCAATTGACCTCTGCTTCAGAGAACCGAATGTAGAAGGGTTCCACTAATTCCCCGATGCCCGTCTCTTGCCAATGTTGCCAGATTGCTCGAGCCGCATATGCACCACGAGGTAAACTCACAAACTCTGGCATGATCACAGCGTTATCTCCCAAGACCTCTTCAATTCGTGTTTTATACTTTACAGTGGCATCTCCCACAAAACAAATCGGACGGTCTAGACCCTTCAACTGTTCCAACCAAAGGTCTGTCGGAATGGCTTGAGGGGGCGTTAAACACTCGGCTTTCTCTTGCCCCTTTGCCCAACGATAACGTGCCGTGTACCATTCGTTCTTGCGCGCATCTAAAATAGGGACAATATCTTCCCTTCTCCCTAAACCTGCCCAGGCTAAAGCATCCAGAGACAACACACTGGTGAGCGGAATTTTTAAAACTTGAGCCAATCCTTGGGCAGTCGCAATTCCGATCCGAATTCCAGTAAACGAACCAGGACCTCGTACCACCCCGATCATCTCTAACTCCTGAAGTGTCCAAGAGGCAGCAACTAGTAGTTGATCAAGCATCGGTATGAGACGCTCCGAATGTGTTTTGGAAGTATGTAAAAAACCTTCAGCAATAAGACCCCCGTCTTCTGCTAAGGAGACTGCTGTAACCTTCGTTGTCGTATCGATCGTTAAATATTTCATCGGGTCCTCCGAGCCTTTTCTTTTTCACATTATTTTTCAACAATTAATCGTTATGCATTTCGATGCAATTTTATTAATTAACTGTAAGTCCAACAAAACTCGTGTCCACACTTGTACGGGCAATTCATGAATTGCCCCTACGTAACCGTAATTTCCCTGTACGGAGTAAGACCTAAATCATCAAAAATGAATTAAGTCATATTTTTGAGACGTTGCACCCAGGCCGAATCGTCAGCTCGAAAGATGACCTCACGTGGCTGTTCTCCACTTCCTTGGATCTCAACGATTAAGCGATCAAATGGCAAGTAGTCTTCTATAATTTCCGGCCATTCAATGAGACAAACAGCATCCTCTTGGAAGGCGTCTTCTACACCAATCACTTCTGCCTCTTCTGAGTGTTCTAACCGGTACAGATCCATATGAACTAAACGCATTTCTGATCCCGAAATTCGTCCTTGATATTCATGTATTAAAGTGAAGGTTGGACTAGTCATGGGGCCTTTTACACAGAACGCCTCGCCGACACCTTGTGCAAAAGCCGTCTTCCCTGCACCCAGATCCCCGATCAGAGCAACAACATCTCCACCCCGTAAATACCCGCCCAGCTGTTTTCCCAACTCGCGAGTTTGCTCAACCGTTGCGCTCGTAACTCGATACTCCATGCGTTTCTTCCTCCTCATCCAACGCTTTTATTGTATCCTGTTTGGCTAAGGAATTAAACCTGTAAGGGCAATTCATGTATTGCCCCTAATCGGACTTCAGACTTCGGAATTCGAACCTCGAACCTCGAACTTCGAACTTCGCTTTGGGGCTGTCCTTCCAAAGACATTCGTGCCCCAAACTCCCAAAATGATTAGCGTTATCCCCACTGCATGAATCCAACTAAACTGTTCTCCCCGAAAAACCACTCCAGAAAAAACCGCGACGACCGTAATGAGGTTGAAAATTGGTGCAGTTTGAGACACAGGTAACGCGGCAAACATATAGTTTGATAGAAAGAATGCCAACACAGACGAAATCACGCTCAGGTAAAAAATTGCCCATAGAACACTTGTCAATTGAAGCGGTTTAAGATAAGACATCAATTCCCCTTGAATTACGCTTTGTCCGACACCTAGTACATTGAAGATCGCGGTTCCCGCCCACATCATGACAAAGGTGATCTCCAAGGAATTGAAACTAGAGGAGGAATGCCTTGATAAGATACTGTACGCGCCTGCCGCCAATACCGCTACGAGAAGTGCTAGAATTCCCCATAGATGCTCTCCAAACTCGAGTGTCCCTTGAATAGCCACGATAACCATTACGCCCACAACAGAAGCCCCAATCGAAAGTATCTGTTTGGCATTGAGTTTCTCCTTAAGAAATATTGCAGCCATGGCTGCAATCGCAACCGGAACTAAGGCGATAACCATCCCAGCCTCTGATGCAGAAGTCCATTTAACGCCCCAAGTCTCCCCTATGAAATAAAGTCCTGGTTGAAAGAGAGCTAGAAGCAGCAGGGAGGAAATCGGTTTTCCTTTTAGATTTATCTGAATCACACCAACCAACCTTAAAACAGTCAGAAGGAGTGCAGCGGCCGCAAATCGAAAGCCCAGCAGCTGAAGCGGAAAGGTATGATCCAAGGTTTCTTTGGTGAATAGAAAGGAGAAGCCCCAGATGACTGCCATCCCGATTCCTGCAAGAATCGGAAGTCCAGAAGAGGATTTGGAAATCATTTCTCTGTACGGGCAATTCATGAATTGCCCCTACGACTATCTTCTGAAGACTCTGGGCAAACCATCTCGCCATCAATGATGACATAGAGAGGACGAGAGGAGATAATAAACGGATGTTCACTCCATATGACAATGTCCGCATCTTTCCCTACTTCTAAAGATCCTATTCGATCGGACACACCTAAGATTTCAGCCGGATTAATCGTAATGGCCCGTAAAGCATCCTCTATTTCCATTCCTGCTTTGCAAGCTAAGGCTGCACAGAGCGGAAGCTGTTCAATCGGGGTCACCGAGTGGTCTGTCATGATAGCTACCTTAACCCCCGCTTTGGCTAATATGCCAGGTGTTTTAAAGGATTTATCCTTAAGCTCAACTTTTGAGCGGTTCGCCATTAATGGCCCCACTACTGCAGGATAACCCAGTTCCGCCATTTCCTTGGCAATCTTGTGTCCTTCCGTACAATGTTCAATCACAAGATCCACGTTAAATTCTCGAGCGATCCGTATCGCTGTCATAATATCATCGGCACGATGGGCATGAGCTCGCATAGGAATTTCACGGTTTATCACCTTGACCAGAACTTCTAAACCTAAATCTCGCTCTGGGATTTTATCCGGATCTGTCTTACCTTGGATTAGTTTGTCCTGATAGGTCTGAGCATCCACTAAGGCCTGACGAAGGAGAGCAGCCGTTCCCATTCTGGTCATCGGCATTTTCTTTTGTTCGCCGTAAACCATCTTGGGGTTTTCACCGAACGCTATTTTTAAACCAGCGGGATCGCGCAAAACCATCTTATCAACGATTTTTCCAACCGTCTTCATGACAACTCCAGTTCCCCCTATTACGTTCGCACTGCCAGGACCGGTAAAGACAGCGGTAATCCCACCTAGACGGGCATCACGAAAGCCCTCATCTTCAGGATTAATCCCATCAATCGCCCGCATGTCGGGTGTCACAGGGTCGGTCATTTCGTTAATGTCTTCCCCTTCCCACCGGTAAATCTCTTCGCCTATACCCACATGGCAATGCGCATCAATAAACCCTGGTAAGACGAGACACCCCGTGGCATCAATTACCACTGCATCCGATAAATCATCTACGTCCAACGTTTCCCCGAGCGCCGTAATTTTTGTTCCTTCGACCAGAAGACACCCAGTAAATTCACGACCGGCCATCGTTTTAATCTGCCCGTTCTTTATAAATATTTTTTCCATTCCCTTGTTCACCCTTACTCCTCCAGTTTAATAATAAAATTCCAGCCAAAACTAAGCCTCCACCGACCCATTGACCCCCTGTGGGAAACTCGTTCAGGAAAACAGCTGCCAAGATAAACGTCATTGGTAACTCAAATGTACTTAGAATGGCCGCTTGATCCGCCCCTAAGCGTTCTATACCTACCAAAATCATATAAAACGGTATAATTGAGGCCACCGTGGCGAGCAGGAGTCCTACTTCCCAGGTTTTAGCATTCTGCCAAGGGATACTCATGATATCTCCCTTCAAGATCACTAGTAATGATATTCCACAAATCCATTGAGTAAAACACATAGCAACTAAAGGTGATACCTTAGCCAATACTATGATCCCATTTAGTCATTATAACAGACTCTTGCCAATAGAACAGCGTTGCCCTGATCAATATTGTGCCTATAGTGTTGTAAAAAGAATAACCACGACTATCAAGCCGCGGCTATATAGAAACCATGATATCCCGAATTCAAATCATGCAGTTGTAACATGAGTCGAAAGATCCCGCATGGAAAGACTCACTCGCTCTCTCCCCTTATCTATTCCGATCACACGTACTTTGACAATATCCCCCACAGCTACTGCTTCCATCGGATGTTTGATGAACTTATCGCATAGCTGAGAAATATGCACAAGCCCATCATGCTTAACACCGATATCCACAAACGCTCCGAAGTCCACCACATTACGCACGGTCCCTTCTAAGACCATCCCTTCGCTGAGATCTTCCATATGGGTGACATCCCGCCGTAGTAACGGTCGCGGCAAATCCTCCCGGGGATCTCGGCCAGGCCGTTGAAGTGCATCCAAAATATCACGAATGGTCGGAACTCCTGCCCCGAACTCGTCTGCTAGCTCTTTAGGTTCTAAGAGGGCTAGTTTTTTACGCACTGCTGAAAGCTGTTCCCGCAAATCTCCGGAGGTGTGACCGATCTTTTTCAAAATGTCCTCTGCCAGCTGATAGGATTCTGGGTGAACCGGCGTGTTTTCGAGGGGATTGGCCCCATCAGGCAGACGAATAAAACCAGCACACTGGATATAAGTTTGCGCTCCTAGGCGTGGAATTTTTTTAAGCTGGTCACGACGGCTGAATTTCCCATGTTCATCACGCCAGGCCACGATATTCTTAGCAACGGCAGGCTTTAAGCCCGCTACGTATTGGAGCAACGAGGCCGAGGCAGTATTCAAATCCACGCCAACTACATTGACACAGGACTCCACAACGCCGTGCAACGATTCCTCCAAGCGTTTAGGCTGGACATCGTGTTGATATTGTCCTACACCAACAGCTTTTGGCTC
The DNA here is from genome assembly GCA_927405585.1 of uncultured Desulfosporosinus sp. Taxonomy (GTDB): domain Bacteria; phylum Bacillota; class Desulfitobacteriia; order Desulfitobacteriales; family Desulfitobacteriaceae; genus Desulfosporosinus. Next base: position 44,295 of record CAKMJS010000032.1, on the reverse strand, counting down.
AATCTTCACGAGCTCTGCGAGGGGATCTTGTAGCCGTCTGGCAATCGACACTGCACTCCGTAAGGAAAGATCAAATTCCGGAAATTCTTCGCCCGCTAATTTCGAAGCCGAATACACAGAGGCCCCCGCTTCACTCACCAAGATAAATTCTGTAGAAATTTTGTCTTCTCGAATAAGTTCAGCTACGACTTCTTCTGTTTCCCTCGAAGCTGTCCCATTTCCGATGGCGATGATATTGGCATTATACTCAGCAATCGCCTTGCGCAAAATAGCTTTTGCTTCTTCACGTTTGCCCTGCCCAGAATGAGGATAAATTACGCCAACCTTGAGAAGCTTTCCCGTCTCATCGACAACCGCCCACTTACACCCTGTTCGAAAGCCTGGATCAAGTCCTAGAACCATTTTCCCTCGAACGGGAGGTTGAAGTAAAAGCTGTCGGAGATTAGCCGCAAATACTTTTATCGCTTGTTCTTCGGCACGATCAGAAAGTTCAGCACGAACTTCTCGTTCAATTGAAGGCTCGATCAACCGTTTATAAGCATCAAGTGAAGCTTTTTGGACCCAGGAAGCACACGGTCCCGTCTTGACATATCGTAACTCAATTAAGCGATGGAGAGTTTCTAACGGTGCTTCGATCTTCACGGATAAAAACTCTTCTTTTTCCCCGCGGTTTAGGGCTAATATCCGATGGGGAGGAATCTTACGCACAGGTTCCCTGTAATCATAATACATTTCAAAAGGGGAGCGTTCTTTGGCTTTCTTAGCCACCGCAATCGCCACGACATCTGCAATGCGAAACGTTTCTTCCCTGATTCGTTTACGTAGAGCAGCATCGTCCGCAATGGTTTCCGCGATAATATCCATGGCACCGGCCAACGCTTCCTCCGTTGAATTCACCTCTAACTCAGCGTTCAAATACTTTTCTGCCTCTACTTGAGGATCTGCCCGAATATATTGAATTAATAACCAAGTAGCCAAGGGCTCCAGCCCCTTCTCTTTGGCAATTGTTGCCCGGGTGCGGCGTTTTTGTTTATATGGCCTGTAAAGATCTTCGACGTCTTGAAGCACGGTTGCTGCTGTAATTTGAGCCGACAATTCCTCAGTAAGCTTACCCTGCTCGCCAATCAAACGCAGGACTTCTGTTTTTCTCTGGTCCAGGCGACGCAAATAATCCAAACGCTCCACGATATCACGCAGGACATTTTCATCCAGTTCCTCAGTTGCCTCTTTGCGATAACGAGCAATAAAGGGAATTGTATTTCCCCCATCTAATAAGTTGACTGCCTCTTTGACTTGAGTCATCTTTAGACCCAGCTCCTTGGCTATGACTTGATTAAAATCCAAGGTTGATCCCTCCCGCATCCTAATCTTGATCTGTTCCTTGACGCTTCTCTTCCACGGTCACTCTCCATTGTTCTCGGGCTATGTTAACCATTTTTTGTTCGTCTTTAGCATCTTTATGTTGTATTACCTTAGAGAAGTAAGAAATAGCCTTTGGGTATTGTTCTAAACGGCGACTTAGCTCGCCAATCATAAATAGCACTTTTACCTCGGACATCGAGGTGCCTCCAAAATCTGAAAGAACGAAGGATTCTTCGTACGCATTTAGAGCCATGCCCATAAAACGCTTTTCTTGCTCCGCATTGTTCTCTGCCCGGTAGAGCCAGGCTAAACGTAGACAAAGACCCGCTAGGACAGCCTTTTTTTCTTTTTTAAGAGTCCCTGCTAGTATTGCCAGCTTATAGGCTTCTAAGGCTTGTTGAATGCTCCTGACCTGACCAAAGTCCCTTTTTATCCAATGCCCTGTGATTTGCACACGAATAATTTCCTGAGTCCCTTTCGGAAATTGATCTGAAAACTCTTCCGAAAAGGCAAATCCACACTCTGGGCAGACATTCACATAGTAGAAATGCGGATTATAATTACCTGTGCGATAATGAGGGCAAAAATCACTGTCAGTTTTATAGGCGATCGCCGAGCGCGAACGCACCCTAAGCGAACTGAAGGGCTTGGCACAATAAATACAGGTCAGTTTCTTTTCGTAAAACGCTTCTAACGCAATCATATAAGAGACCCCTTATTCGCAAGATTTTTCCTGTTTAAACTTTTTCTTTTGGGTGATTTTGTGTGAGACCTAGTTGTTTTAAGTCCCTTGTTAACCATACCGCCGTTAAAGCAGCAGAGGCTAAATCGGAAACGGGAGCTGCTAACCAAACTCCGTTCAGGCCTAAAAACTTAGGTAAAATCCAAATCATTGGTACCAAAAAAATGAGTTGACGAGATAAACTCAAAAACAGTGACTTTCTCGGTTTGCCTGTTGCTTGAAAATACCCCACAACCGTCACTTGGAAACCGATAATCGGTAACATCAGCAAATATAAGCGCATTCCATTTGCCCCTACTCGGATGAGTTCAGGATCTTTACTAAAAAGGGACATTATAACAACGGGAAACAATTCCACCATTAAGAAACCCAAAGTCATGACACCTGTGGCAGCCAACACCGATAACTTTAACGTTTGTTTTACCCTATCGTAGTTCCTAGCTCCATAATTGTATCCTAATATCGGCTGTGCCCCTTGTCCAATCCCAAAAATAAGCATGAAAATAAGCATAGCGACACTTGTGATAATGCCAATCGCTGCAATAGGTATGTCTCCGCCATAGTTTGCCAAACTCTTATTCAAGAAGACTGTCACAAAACTGCCGACCAGCTGCATCGAGAACGGTGAAATCCCAATTGCCAAAATGTCTTTAACGAAAATCCATTCAAGTTTGAGGTTTCTAAGCCGGAGTTTAAGCATCGACTTATTTCCCAAGAAATAATACAATACCCAAACGGAAGTGACAAACTGGGAGATAACGGTTGCTAAAGCTGAGCCCGCAACGCCGAGATGTAACCCAAAAATAAAAATAGGATTTAGAATAATGTTCAAGACCGCACCCAGAATCATCGTATACATGGCTGCGTTCGGGTTTCCTTCCGCTCGGATAAAGTTATTCATACCAAATCCGATCGATTGGAAAACAGCGCCAATTAAAATGATTCTAATATAATCCTTGGCATAGGGTAGAACGTCTACGCTTGCCCCAAAGCTAACCAACAGCGGATCGATAAACAGGTAACCTAGGAGGGAGATAAGTAGCGTAATCCCAACCAGTAGAACAAACGCATTCCCTACAATTCGTTCTGCCTCTTCCTTTTTCTGCTGACCTAAGCGTATGGAAATTACAGCAGTTGCCCCAATTCCAATTAGCATTCCAAACGCCATGATGGCTAAAGTAATCGGAAAGCTGATCGCAATCCCTGATAGGGCCAATGAGCCGACTCCTCGACCCACAAAAATCCGATCCACTATATTATAAAGGCCATTGACCAGCATACCAATAATTGCCGGTATGGAAAACCTAAGTAAGAGCTTACCAATCTTTTCTTCTCCAAGTTGTTGAGAGCGGTCCATAGAGATCTCCTTCTTCTTTATCTTCTCAGTGCTTAGTTATTATATCAGAATCTAGTCATTTAACCAGTGCAGCTTGATAAAAGGTATAACCACAGCTCTTCAAAGCTGTGGTTATATCTCTAAGCAAGACTTACATTTGTAAGCTCGTCGTGCGTTTATTTACTACCGTGTGCTTCCGTTCGCAATTGCCGTCAAATCGTGCATAGTCCCTTTCAACATTGGATACAGCGCCTGATAAAGCCCATAGAGCCGATTATACAGTTCCACTTCGTGGACTATCGGTTCCCGACGACTTTCAACGTTGATTGTCCTTTGACACGCCTCTTCAACAGTGGGATATATCCCTACTCCAACCCCTGCCAACAGTGCAGCTCCATAGGCGGGACCCTCACTGCTATTGACCACCGTAACAGGAATTTTGAAAACACTAGCTAAAATTTGCTGCCATAAAACACTTTTCGCACCGCCACCAGACACGCGTATTTCTGCTGCTTCCACGCCAAGTTCTTTGATAAGCTCCAGTGAATCGCGCAGACCATATGCTACCCCTTCCAGAATTGCTCTGACAAGATGGTCTTTCTTATGACGAATATTAAGGCCTATAAAAGCACCACGAGCGTCAGGATCGGGATACGGTGTCCTTTCTCCCATCAGATAGGGGAGAAATAGTAAGCCTTCAGATCCAGGTTCAATACCAGCAGCAAGTTCTGTTAAGGTCTCATAAGAATCTGAGACTGCAAAACTATTGCGAAACCACTGCAAGGAAGCTGCTGCCGATAACATAACTCCCATCAGATGCCACTTACCTGGAACTGCATGACAGAATGCATGCAAACCGCTACCTGATTTAATTTGTGGCTGGTCGGTGGAAGCGAAGACCACACCAGAAGTGCCCAAAGCTGCAGACAAAACACCACCTTGCACTATACCTGCTCCTACTGCGCCAGCCGCCTGATCTCCTGCACCTCCCACCACTGGTGTACCCGCCGCAAGGGTAGTACCCTCTGCAGCCTTTACTGTAATATATCCACTAACGTCTGCCGATTCATACACTTTTGGAAGCCAGGCATCATCGATATCCAAAGCGGTAAGCATCTCCCTCGACCAACACCTTTTAGCTACGTCAAAGAGCAAAGTACCTGAAGCATCTGAGACATCCGTGGCCAGTTCCCCCGTCAGACAGTAGCGAATATAGTCTTTGGGCAGCAACACATGCCTAATCTGTGCGTAACCATCTGGTTCATGCTGGCGTAGCCAGAGAAGTTTCGGTGCTGTGAACCCAGGTAGAGCCGGATTACCAGTCCATTCATAAAGCTTTTCTACCCCGATCTCTGACGTGATCCGATCACATTCGGCGCCAGTTCGCTGATCACACCATAAAATAGCTGGCCGTATTACCTTAAAATTCTCATCGAGTAGGACTGCTCCGTGCATTTGCCCAGATAGTCCCACGCCAACAACTCGCGCTCCATCGAATCCGCTTTCAGCCAAGACCTGTTTAATCCCTGTCACAGTGGCCTGCCACCATTGCTCTGGATCTTGCTCAGCCCAGCCTGATCGAGGCTGAGCCAAGGGATATTCTGCATAGGCTGAAGCCTTAATCTGGCCATTCTCAGCCATCAAAACCACTTTTGTTCCGGAAGTACCTACGTCGATCCCGAGTAGATGTGCCATGACGCTCCCCCCTCTCTTATAATACAGTAGTTTCGTATCTTTCAAATCGAATAAAATATGGCATAAACTATGACTAAACGCCACTATACTCTCACGGACAAGTGGAGAATAAATGGCGCTTAGCCTCTGGATAAGTGCAACTGAATTTAGGTACTCTCGTCCTATAGCAAAATAGTATATTCTTAATTATGCAAAGTTAATTTAGCAATCAGCTCATTAGCCTTTTCAACTGCGTTGCCAGCATCTGCCCCAAAGGCATCTGCCCCAATTTCATCCGCGAATTCTTGCGTTACCGGAGCTCCGCCAATGAAAATTTTGATTTGACCCCGATAGGGTTCCAGCATTTCAACAGTCGTTTTCATAGCCACCATCGTGGTGGTGAGAAGGGCTGAGAGTGCAACAAGCTGAGGTTTATATTCCTCGACTGCTTTGACGAATTTATCGGGAGAAATATCAACCCCTAGATCGACTACTTTATACCCGGCACCTTCTAACATCATACCGACTAGATTCTTGCCAATATCATGGAGGTCACCCTTGACGGTTCCTAACAAGATCGTACCTTTATCCTGGACGTCACTCTCAGCCAATAACGGTTTGACGATGTCAAGTCCAGCATGCATTGCCCTTGCAGCAATCAGGACCTCAGGAACATAAATTTCATTTGCTTTAAAAAGTACACCTACAACCTGCATACCGGCGATCAAGCTCTCATTGATAATCTTGACAGCGGCAATCCCCTCTGCTAATGCCTGTTGGACTCCAGCCTTGACGCCTTCTGCATCTCCTTCCATTAACGATTCCTTAATTTCGTCCAAAACTGCCATTTCATTGACCCCCTATTTCAACTAAAGTTTTTTAGTAGTTTCCGAATTCATGAAGTGCCTCGACCATTGCCATAAGATTTTCTGGAGGAACATCTGGCTGGATATTGTGCACAGTATTAAACACAAATCCGCCACCTGGTGCTAAAATCTCAATCTGTCTTTTTACAGCTTCTCTTACTTGTGTTAGACTTCCTTTAGGAAGAATACTCTGTGTATCAATTCCTCCACCCCAAAATACGATATCTTTACCAAATTCCTGTTTTAGTTTAACTGGATCCATATTCCGAGCACTCAGCTGAACAGGATTCAGAATATCGACCCCACTGTCAATCAAATCCGGGATTAAGTCTGACACAGCTCCGCAAGAATGGATAAAAACCTTGGCCTTTGTTTTACTATGAATAAACTCGAATAAGTCTTTATGAAGTGGTTTTATGAATTTGCGGTACATTTTAGGCGAGATAAGCAGACTGTTTTGAGCTCCTAGATCATCCGCTTCTTGGACTACTTGGATTAAATCTCCCACCTCGTTCAAGGCTTTTTCCCAATATTGTCGTTTAATTTCATAAACCTTGTTCAACAGGGCACGCGTGAACTCTGGGCGTAAAGCAAGATCCATAAAAAAGTTTTCGAACCCTCTTAGCCACGCTCCTAACTCCATGATTCCCGCAGACATGCTCGACAGTACGATGGCATTCCCTTTTTCATGCTCAACAAGTGCGCGTTGACGTAAGCCAACAAAACGGGCATCGTCCGTAGGATCTGGGAATTGGTAATTAGCCAAACCTTCGAGAGTGTCTATTTCAGCCATAGGATTCTTATACATATCAAAATAGAAACCGTTATCTAGAGGCATCCGCCAAACGATACCCCATTCATCTGTAAAGTACCGATATTCCGCATCTTCACTGTAGTTTAGAGTCCACTGAGAAGACGATAGTGGAGAAAGGTTACGTGTATCTACCCCAATTTTTCTCAATAGTTCTTCACTTGGAGTAGATATTTGCTGAACCACATCAAAAATTTTCACTTCTTTTTCTGGCATATTCAGTAAATCCGTGAAGTTCTTATAGGCAGTTTTATGGATTCCGGTAATCAGTGAGGCTCCGAGATCAAACGGTACTCTATCTGGCTCCCGATGTTCTAGGGATGTTATTAATCGTTCTCTTGCATTCATTTATATTCACCCCTCGTTCTAGTGTTGGGTAGGTGCTGCAACCTTTTATATGAAGCAGCACCCATCTCCCAGTAGTTCCTTCGTAGGTCCGAGTAGTTTACTTCTTAGGTCCGAGTAGTTTATCTACGTTTTCTGGAGTAAGCACATCATTCAATACAGGAATTACTTTATCCGGAGTCTGCTTGCCTACAACATTGTTGTATAACGATACGAGAGAATCAAAGCCTTGACCGAATGGATCTTGGCTGACAGCTGCTGCAATTTCCCCAGAGCGAACATACTCTACATTCTCAGGAATCCAGTCATAGCAAACAACCTTAACTTGTGCTGTTTTCCCTAGATCTTTAATGGCCTTAGCTGCTCCGAATGGGCCTCCAGCAGTTACATAAACCACTTTAAGATCAGGGTGGGCAGTAAGCATATCTTTGGTTAGGCTGTACGCAGTCTCTGCTTTGTCTTTGTTTTCATAGACTCCTACCAATTTAAGGTTTGGAGCTTTTTTGAGATAATCGACAGCACCGTTTTTACGCAATTCATGTTGTGTTGCGCCTAAAACTCCAGTGATAATCCCATACTTACCTTCACCACCGGTTAATTTTTCTATCCACTCCCCTGCAACTTTACCAGCTGCAGTAGCATCTTGCCCCATGAAAGAAATCGCTTTCGAAGGTTTAGATCCTTGAGCAATAATATTAAATACTGGAATTCCAGCATCGACAGCCTTATTGATTATGGTTTCAGTTCCGTCAAAAATAGGCACAAGCACGATTCCATCGTACTTTTTAGCAATTGCTGTTTCCATAGCACTGACAACTTTTTCGGCAGTTAAATCATCACCCATTACAATATAATCAACCGTCGTATTATAGTTTTTCAAATACTCCTTAGCTGCAGTCGCACCATCACGAACTGGATACCAAAATGGATTGTTTTGGAAGCTTAAAAAGGCAAGTCTTAAAGGCTTAGTTGGCATTTGAGCTACTGCTTTAACATGCCCGCCTTGTGGTAATTCTACAGTCGGTGGTGTTTGGGTTTGAGGTGCAGTTGGCTGAGGAGCTTTTTGACCACACCCTCCTAATATTAGGGTACCAATCATAAGGATTACGAAAATCAACGATAAATTCTTTCTAGTCATTATCCATTTCCCCTTCTTTCATAAATTCTCTTCTTACGTTCGGATTTCACTCGTTCTGACCCGTAGCCAGTAGCATCACTTTTTCTGGCGTTGCATCACTCCTCTCTAATTCTCCAGCCATCCGCCCTTCTCGCATTACGAGAATCCGGTGGCTTAACCTTAAAACTTCGGGTAATTCAGAAGAAATCAAAATGACGCCTACCCCTTGTTTGGCTAAATCTTGAATCAAGAGGTATATTTCTTCTTTAGCTCCCACGTCAATTCCTCGAGTAGGCTCATCTAAGATAAGAATTTGTGGGTTACAAAGCAGCCACTTAGCTAAAACAGCTTTTTGTTGATTCCCACCACTTAAATACTCAATTTTTTGTTGGGACGACTGAGTTCTTATTTTCAATTTCTCGATAAATCCGTTAGAAACTGCCAACTCCTTTTTCCGGTCGATCGTTGCAAACGAATGATTCTTTTCTGTCTCAGCTATTACAATATTCTCACCGACAGTCATCCCTAAAAATAGCGACTGTAATTTACGGTCTTCCGGGACCAGAGCAATTCCGGCTTTAATAGCATCTGCCGGTGACTTTATGGTAATCAAACGCCCTTGGACCTTGATTGAGCCCTGAACTTTAGATTCCACACCAAAGATCGCCAACGCCAAATCGCTGCGACCTGCTCCCACCAATCCAGAAATACCTAAAATTTCTCCTTTACATAAGGAAAGATTTATATTAGCAAATTTGCCTGGCCTAGAAAGATCGTTAATTTCTAACAGCAAGTCTTTTTGACATTCGTGGAAGACGGGAAGGGTTTCGCTTGCCTCGCGTCCAACCATCAACGCGACAATCTTCGCAGGGGTCACTTCCTCCGGGCGCCAGGTTCCCACCGAAATTCCATCTCTCAAAACCGTAATCCGATCAGAGATTTGAAAGACTTCTTCTAAACGATGAGAAATATAAATAATACTGATACCTTGTTGTTTCAACTTTTGAACCATACTTAGCAGATTTTCAGTCTCAATCATCGACAATGAAGAGGTGGGTTCATCCATAATGATAACTTTAGCATCTAGGGATAATGCCTTGGCGATTTCCACGAGTTGCTTTTGGGAGACGCTTAAATCACTTACTATATCTTCCGGGCGAACCCCTTTTAGGCCGACCTCAGCCAATAACTTCAGCGTTCGTGAGGCAAGATCTTTATAATTGATAAGTCCCAAAGGATGGTTTGTTAAGTGGCCCATGAAAATGTTTTCCATGACGCTGATCCCTTGTGCCAGAGAAAGCTCCTGGTGAATCATTGCAATCCCAGCGGCCTGCGCTTCACGAGGGGAGTTAAAAAGTCTGTCCTCCCCGTCCATCATTAGTTTCCCCTCATCCAGACGATATACTCCGGATATAATTTTCATAAGAGTGGATTTTCCTGCCCCATTTTCCCCGACTAAAGCATGAACTTCTCCATGTAGGCATTTAAAAGTTATTTTATTTAGAACTTGAACGTTAGAAAACGATTTCGAGATACCTTGCAGGTCCAATCTGGCATCAATAGTACCCTCTGCCATTGCTGTTCAATCCTTTCTCTAGTGTTTACGCAATTGATCAAGACCGACGGCAGCCACAATCACGACTCCAATCGCAACCACTTGCCAGTAGGCAGAAATATTTAAGAGGACAAAACCATTGCGTAAAACTCCCAATAAGGCAGCACCAATAAGAACTCCGATGATCGAACCTTCCCCACCAGCCAGACTTGCGCCTCCAATAACTACTGCAGCAATAACATCTAATTCGTAGCCGCTACCTGAAGAAGGAGATGCACTCAATAAATTACCCGCTAGAATGACACCTGACAACGCTGCTAAAATGCCCATAACCGTAAAGTTGATAAGTTTTACTTTTACAACATTAATTCCCGACAACTCTGCGGCTCTCTTATTACTACCCACAGCAAAAATATTACGCCCCATCACTGTCCGTGTGGCAAAGAAATGCCCAAGCATCACAATAGCGAACATAATGATGACGGAGACCGGTATTACACTGATGTATCCTCCTCCCAGAAAAGACGCTACCGAGTTAAAGCTGATTGGCATGCCACCAGTTATAAGCAAGGTAATCCCTCTGGCCACGCTCAGCATTCCGAGCGTTACAATGAAAGAATTAATTCTGAATTTGGTCACCAAAATCCCATTGGTGAATCCAGCCAATCCGCCGACCAACAAAGCAATTAAGACAGCTAAAATCGGATCTACTCCTTTAGCTGTAACCTCAGCAGCCACGACCCCGCCTAAAGCGAGCACCGAACCAACTGACAAATCAATTTCACCGCTAATAATAATAAACGCTTGTCCAACTGCTAAAATCCCGATTACGGATATCTGGCGAAGAATATTGATCAAGTTTGTTCCTTCTAGAAAATACGGACTGGCAATTGATAGTCCTGCGCAGAGTGCTAGAAGTGCCAGTAAAATGCCAAGTTCTTTAAACATCTTAAAAGGAGACCTGTATTTTGCCTTATTCATAATCTCTGAACCCATATGAGTTTACCTCCGCTCCTTTTTCTTCGTCACAAGTTCCTTTAAACAACCTTCTCATCGAGAAAAAAAAGTGTTCGCATCGGGAGCAGTGAAACCCCCAATATTGAGGCATCATCCTCCAATTTAGAGAAGAGAATTTTCGTATCCCCTTTCTGGAAGAAGTTATTAACAACGAATACTTTGTCAAGTAGACTCGGAAAAAAGTCGTCCTGATATTTAGCTAAGTTTCCACCCAAAACGATATAATCCGGATCAAGAAGAAGAATAATATTTTGAATTCCAATGGCTAGAAAGTCGAGGTAAGTCTCTAAAGCAAGTAAGGCAGCAGATTCACCCAGCCTCACGCGTCGAAACACCTCGTCGATACTCGGAAGAGTCTGAGCTGTAAGGTCGAAGTAACTATCTACAAGCCCTCTTTCCGAAGCATAAACCTCCCAGCACCCTTCTCGACCACAATTACAGACTTTACCATGAGCAACAACCGTCATATGCCCGAATTCTCCAGCCCGTTTATTCATGCCCTTATATAGATGATTCTTAATCACGATACCCGTTCCAATCCCTTTGGTAATTGAAACATAAACCAGATTATTCATTTCCTTCACCCTACCAAGGACTGATTCACCATAGGCCGCAGCGTTAGCCTCATTTTCCACGAAGATTGGCAACCCAAGTGTTTCCGCAAAGCCTCGAAAGCTTACATTGGCAATCCCTAAATTAGGAGCATTTTCCAAGACTAACTCTAATTCATTGACTGTACCTGGCAAAGAGAAACCTACACCTAAAATCTTATTTCTGGGAACGTCACGCCGAGTAATCATTTCTTCGATGATCCTCGAAACTTGCTCTGCAATGTGCTTCGACTTACGCAATTCTAAGATGGGAAATCGTTCATCTTCCAGAATCTTGCTGTCTAGATCTGTCATGATCACCCTGCCCTCATTAGGCGCGATATCGACGCCAAATGAAAACCGTGCCTCTGGTCGAAAGCTAATAATTACTGGTTTCCTTCCCCCAGTAGAATCGCCAACTCCGGCCTCTTCCAGCAACCCTTCGGCCATCAAATCGTTTGCATTACTAATCACAGTAGGGATGCTTAGCCCCAACCTTTGGGCAATTTCATGTTTCGTCAATTGTCTCTCTTTGTAGAGCAAATTAAGAATCCGCTTAGCATTAGAATCCTTGATCGTATCCTGCCCTATAGTCTCTGGTAATAGCGAAGTAAACACCTCCTTTTAGAAACTAACGATCACCCTCGCAAAATATACTGATTTAAAATAGCCTCCAACCGTTCTTGTTGGCCTGAAGTATTCTTAATCAAGGGTTCCGCCAGAGCATATTGCTCAAGCGCCCTAAGTCCAACCTTACCATCAACGATGTCCTTCCCGATTCCCGAGGAATAACTGCTATACCTTAGTTCGATCACTTCCTCCAGTTCCCTAGTTTCAAGTAAACTAAAGGCCGCTTTTAGGCCTACAGCAAAAGCATCCATTCCGGCAATGTGAGCTTGGAATAAGTCCAATTCACTGAACGAACCTCTTCTCACCTTTGCATCAAAATTCAGACCCCCTCTGTGCAACCCACCATTTTTCAAAATTTCATACATAGCCAAGGTTGTCGTGTAAACATTCGTGGGAAACTGGTCTGTATCCCAACCGAGCAGTTCATCTCCTTGGTTGGCATCCACACTTCCTAAAACCCCATTAATTCTGGCTAAGTGCAATTCATGATTAAAGGTATGCCCTGCCAGGGTGGCGTGGTTTGCTTCGATATTCACTTTAAAATCTTTGTCTAAACTATATTTGCGCAGGAATGCTAAGACTGAAGCCACATCAAAATCGTATTGGTGTTTGGTCGGTTCCTTCGGCTTGGGCTCAATCAGCAATTGTCCCTTAAAACCGATTTCTCGGGCATAATCAACTGCCATATGCAGAAAACGGGCCATATTATCTGATTCTAATTCCATGTTCGTGTTGAGGAGAGTCTCATATCCCTCGCGTCCACCCCAAAAAACATAATTTTCTCCACCTAATTGCTGAGTTACTTCCATTGCTTTTTTAACCTGAGCTGCTGCATGGGCATAGACATCCGCATTGGGAGAGGTTGCCGCTCCATGTACGTAACGCGGATGAGAAAAAAGATTGGCCGTACCCCATAAGACTTTAACCGGGGACCCTTTCATTAAGCCCTTCGTATAATCTGCAATCTCTTGTAAATATTTATGGCTCTCTGCTAACGTCTTCCCTTCTGGCGCAATGTCCCGATCATGGAAACAAAAATATGGTATTCCTAATTTAGTAATAAACTCAAAAGCCGCAGTCATTCTGGCTTTTGCTTGATCTATAGGGTCTGGATAGTTATCCCACGAACGAGTAATCGTAGCACTGCCGAATGGATCCGAACCAGTTCCTGTAAATGTGTGCCAAATAGCGACTGAAAAACGAAGATGTTCCTCCATTGACTTATCGCCGATCATTTCGCTTGGATTATAATATTTGAAAGCCAAAGGATTCCTTGATTGACGACCCTCATAAGAAATCTTTGGAATACCCATGAATACTTCACTCATGCTCTCCACCCCTTATATTCAAATAATTTAGATTTTTCTCTTGCCCCTATTCTACAATATAAATAAAACTTTTTCAATCCATTTTATAAAGTACCTTTATGAAGTCTGGAAAAAAATTTTTGAGGCTTTCTTTTGGACTAGATCATACATATCCTGCTCATTATTTGGAGCCTCAACCCCTGGAATAAGATCCCAATATTCGGTATGAGAATGGGTTTCACCAACCTTAACAGTCGTCATGGGGGACAGCGACTCCATTTCTAACATGAAATCATTTAAATAGGTCTCATACGAGCATCCCCCATCGGGATACGTTTTATCATGGAGATAATTAAACCCTTTTACAAACATATTCCCTCGATTGAAATAAGCAGCCCAGCCCGCTTCATTATTAAGTCCCAATTTACAAGGCGCTTCTATCCTAGGATCCTGCTGCACCCGTATATAACGGTCCCCCCACTTGAGCCTTTTATCATCCATTTTCGAATAAGGCCACAAAGAGAGATGGCAGTTGCTAAGATATCCTGTATCCCTTTTAGGTAGTGGGATCCATGCTTCTCCCCCTTGTTCTAATAAGGTAATTCCCCATGATGCCAAGTTAATGTCCCAGGCATTTTTATTAGTTAGCTTATGAATGATTCTAACCTGACCTCCGGATTGGGCCAAAGTTATCTCTAATTCCTTCTCAACCTGCACCCATCTTTCTTCTTTCTGAGTAACGAGTAAACCATTCTCAAGCAAGGTAATTTGAACGGACTCGTTGTCGGGCATGTATGTACGAGGAAAGGCTTCAGGACTGTGCCAAAAACGATGCCCTCCTACCATCTGCCAGATCTCTTCTCCAACCTTTGCTTGCCTCGGTGCATTGTCGCAAAGCTCATTAGCACCGCCACATAAACCGTAGTACAAAATCCTCGGTCCGAAATTTCTCGGCACTAATAGCTCAACATCGCGATTGGTCAATTGAATGCAAGGTCCAAACCTCGGGTGTTCAATCTCTTGCCGTAACACTCTTGACATAGGATCGCCCCTTCATTACTTCATCTGACTCTTATAAGATCACAGCCTCAATCATAAACCAGGTAGTCGTCCTAGTAAATAAGAAAATTGCTCCAAAAGCAAAGTGGATATATAAAAACAAAATTGAAAGGCAAGAAATCTGATCTTTCCAGACTCTTGCCTTTTAGTTCTAACTTCGCGCTTTCGTAATCATCCTAAATTTTTCTCCCTAAAAATCCCTGAATCCTCCGAACAGCTTCCTGAAGAACACTTTCCTCTTGAACCATAGCTATTCGCACATACCCTTCACCGTGATCCCCGAAACCCAGCCCTGGTACTACGATCACGCCAGCATCACGAGCCAGCTCAATCGCAAAGGTTACCGAATCCTGTCCGGTCGGTATAGGTGCCCAGATGAACATAGAACCCTGTGGGATTGGCATGTTCCAGCCAGCGTCAGCACACCCTTTGATTAAGAGATCTCGACGCCTCTCGTATGCGAGCTTATTTTCTGCAATCGAGTCTTGGGCAGAGCTGAGCGCATAAGCTCCAGCGGTCAATACCGGACGGAATACTCCATAATCGATATTTGCTTTAAGTTGCGAGAGATTTCGAATGACATCAGCATTACCGACGACAAACCCTAAGCGCGCTCCCGCCAAATTATACGTCTTGGAGACAGAATGGAATTCAATTCCCACCTCTTTTGCCCCCCGCGCTTCTAAGAAACTGACCGGTTTATATCCCTCAAAGGCTAGTTCAGAGTATGCTGCATCATGACAGATGAGCAGCTCATACTTCTTAGCAAACTCAACAACGTCCTCAAAAAACGAAAGACTCGCCACAGCTGCCGTAGGGTTATTCGGATAGTTCAAGAACATCAGTTTTGCCTTGCGAGCTAGATTCGGATCAATTTGCCGCAGGTCCGGTAAAAATCCGTTCTCCTTCAACAGCGGCATGGCGACCTTCTCTCCACCCGCTAGCATTAAGCCGGCAGTATAAATTGGATAGCCTGGGTCCGGAATCAGTGCTAAATCACCAGGATCAATGTACGCTAGGAAAATATGGGCCAATCCATCCTGAGAGCCCATCAGAGGCAATACCTCCGTTTCAGGATCTAGGGTCACCCCAAATCGATTAAGATACCACTCAGCACAAACGCTTCGAAATTTCGCCGTTCCGCGAGTCAGGGTATAGCCATATTGAGATTCCTCCAGAGCCGCTCCACTAAGAATCTTCCGAATTTCTAAGGCTGGTGCTCGGTCTGGACTGCCAATGCTCAGATTAATTAATTGGTTTCCCGCTTTTTCTAATTCCCGTCTCAAATTGTCCATTTCACTAAAGACAGACGCCCCTAAACTGTCCAGGCGTTTTGATGGTCTGTGCATTACTTCTTAGTCACCTCCGGCTCGCCATAGTTCACGCCGAAGGTGTCGACGGTTACGCTTTTCATAACCTGGTCTTGGTTAGGTTTATCCTTTCCCTTTTGACCGCTCGGAGAATTAACAATTTTATCGACAGCCTCCATGCCGCTAATGACTTTACCAAAGGAAGCATAGTCCTTGTCCAGGAAAGGCGAATTCTTGACCACAATGAAGAATTGGGAACCTGCTGAATCCATGCTTTGTGAGGTTCTGCCCATCGAAATTACGCCACGTTCATGTTTCAGCTCATTGACAAAACCGTTATTCGTAAATTCTCCCTTTATGCTATAGTCCGGTCCTCCAGTGCCGTTACCTTTAGGATCTCCTCCCTGAATCATAAATCCGGGAATCACTCGATGAAAGATTACGCCGTTGTAAAAGCCCTTATTCGCCAATGAAATAAAGCTTTTCACCGTATTCGGAGCTACCTTAGGGTAAAGCTCAACTTTTATCTGTTCCCCACTCTCCATGGTAATTGTGACAATGGGGTTATTTTTGTCCGTTGGTGTATCCACGGTACTTTGTGGTTGAGTTTGAGTATCATCTTTTTTTGGCGGTTCTGAACTTGGAGTGTTGGGAGCCTTTGCACCACATCCTATGGTCGCTAGTATCATAACGATCGTCACCAATAATAAACCCAGTTTAAACTTCTTCATGATAATAAACATTCCTTTCGCATCCTCCAATAATCTAAACTGCAAAAACTTTTATGGGCTATTGCTATAGACCTTCGATCCACCTATCACAGTATACCATTTTTAGCTCTGGGTTCAACAATCATTATGACCCTTCTCCGTCCCTTACCTAGAGGGTGTGATATTGCGAGCGAACCCTTTATGCAGAGTCGCGATAAATCATGCTTCAAAGACTCGGGGCCAGAACGGCATTTGGCTTGTCCATGACTCGAACAAGGACGTTCGAGGTTAGAGCGCCGCCATGACTCGAACAAGGACGTTCGAGATTAGAACACCGCCATGGATGGCAAGGTGTCGTGACGGCAAGGCGCCGTGATGGACTGATGTCGCGGTGCCAAGGATGGCAAGGAGCGACGCACTTGCAGAAAACCCAGAGGTTTTGCCGTTCTCGCCGAGTCATTAAGCATGGTAGCGACGACGACGTGGGTGAGCGGAGCAACTTCACACCCTCCCTAACTTCATGCCCTCCTAATCGAGAGTCTTCTTAAACTTCTTCGCTGCGATCGCTAACAAGAGAACCGCAAAAGCACACAATATCAAGGTGTCCTGCCAAAGGTACTCCATTCCGACCCCTTTGAGGAAGATACCTCGCACAATTCTCAAAAAATAAGTCAGTGGAAATAACCCGCCCAGAAGTTGCAACAGTGTGGGCATTGTTTCCCTTGGAAAGATAAAGCCCGACAAGAGGATGGAGGGCAAAAGCAAAATGAAGGTCATTTGCATGGCTTGCAACTGTGTCTTAGCAATGCTAGAGATCAATAGTCCGATGGCCAGGATGGTAATCAGAAAGAGAGTCGACAGCACGAAAAGGAGTGGAATACTTCCAATCGGTACCACACCGAACCAGAAAATACCGGTTGCCAAAATCAGGCATAGTGACACAAAGCCGATAAACACGAAGGGGATAAGCTTTCCTAACATTAATTCTAGTGGGCGGATCGGTGTCACGACCAATTGCTCCATTGTACCGCGTTCCTTTTCCCGCACAATGGAAAATGAGGTCAACATAGCAATTACATTTTGCAGGATCAAGCCTATTAATGCTGGAATGTTGAAGACCATGGATTTCATGTCCGGGTTGTACCAAACCCGTGTCTCAAAATTGAGCGGCATTTCCAGACCCGGAGCAGTGCCCATAGCCACAATACGCTCACTCTGGAGTTGCAGCGATTTATTCAAGCCCAGCATTTGAACCGCTGACATCACCGCTCGAGCCACCGTGGGATCGGACCCATCGACCAAAACTTGAACGCTTGCTGATTCCATGCCCTGAATTTTCTTACCGAAATCTGGAGGAATAATGACTGCGGCTCGCGCTTTACCGCTGTCCATATAGCCTTCAATCTCCTGATAACCTTGGACGAAATTATCAGGATCCATATATTGAGTATTGCGAATTGAGGTAACCAATTCCCGGCTATCGACAGTTTGGGCTTGGTCCCAAACCACCGTGGGCAGGTGCTCTACATTCGTGTTGATAGCATAGCCAAATATGAGCAGCATCGCGATCGGCATGGCAATGGCCATGATTAAGCTGGGACGGTCCCGACGGATATGAATGAATTCTTTTTTTAAGACCGCTATAAAACGCACCCAGGCGAAACGTTGCATCAACTTAGCCCTCCCTTTCTTTTGACTAAGTTGCGAGGGTCGTCCGAGGCTTCATGTTTGACATAATAGATGAAGAGATCATCTAAATTAGCTTTTGTTTCTTGTTTCTTCATATCATCGGGGGAGCCAAAGGCAATTAAGCGCCCGTAAAAAACGAAGCCCAGATAATCACACGTATCCGCTTCATCCATGTAGTGGGTACTAACCAAAACGGTCATCCCCCCTTTAGCCAACTGATGAATCAAATCCCAGAAAATACGTCGAGTAACGGGATCAACCCCAGCTGTCGGTTCATCTAAGATGAGTAGTTGTGGATTATGCAGTAAAGCACAACCTAAGGCCACCCGTTGCTTCCAACCGCCGGAAAGAGAAGCGACCAGTTGCGAGGTTCTGTCACCCAAGCCAATCAGCTCAATCACCCGCGTTTTCTCAGCGCGAGCAATTTCCCCCCTCAGACTGTAGACCCCTGCATAAAAATCAAGATTTTCACCCACTGTTAGATCCTCGTAAAGGCTAAATTTTTGTGACATATACCCAATACGTTGTTTGATTTCCTCAGGCTGAGTCCGGACATCAAATCCGAGCACGGTTGCTTGACCCTCTGTCGGTACTAAGACACCGCACAACATACGAATGATGGTCGTCTTACCCGCCCCGTTCGGTCCGACAAAACCCATGATTGTCCCAGGAGGGATCTGAAAGGTTACCCCTTGAACCGCCGTGTACGTGCCAAACCGTTTGACTAGGCCCTGACAATCAATGGCCAGCTTCATTTTTCCTCACTCCTCTACTCCAAGGTCACATCCGCTGGCATACCCGCTTTCAACTGTTCCTTACCTTCCGTAATACTCAGCTTAACTGCATAGACGGTGGTCGCTCGTTCTTCTTTGGTCTGTACGTTTTTAGGTGTAAATTCTGCTTGGTTACTAACGTATTGAATTTGACCTTTGAACGTTTTGCCAGGGTAAGAACTGACAACGATTGAAGCTGTCCCGCCCACTTTCACCTCATTCAACTTGGCTTCAGGAATATAGATTTTTATCCACAAATCATTCGGATTCAGAATCGTCACCAAGGTTGCACCTGGGGTGACGACTTGACCTAGCTCAACATGCTTATAGAGAACCTGACCAGCAGCTGGACTTTTGATGATTAATTTGCTCAAGCTCAGTTCAGCCATCTTCACAGACTGAGCTGCGATGTCCACTGCCGCCTTCTGAGCCTGAATCGTAGGTTGTGTGTTCCCTGCGTGAGCTTGATTGACGCTCGCTTGGGCTACATTGACACTCGCTTGAACACTCTGATATTGGGCTTTTAGAGTATCGAGTTTATTTTGTTGAGCATCCACGAGCTGTTTACTAATTGCGCCACCTTCATACAGTTTTTGATTTGTGGCCAGATTCTCTTCCTCAAATTTAAGATTTGGTTCTAGAGCGGCTAAATTTGCTTTCGCCTGCGTCACTACGTACTCCAGACGCCGAATTTCCTCCGCTCGCGCCCCGCCTAAGAGATCGTTGAGTTTGGCTTGAGCTTGAGTCTGCTGGCTCTTCGCCGAATCCAGAGAAATTTTAGCCTGACTGTCATCGAGTTTGGCAACGATGTCACCAGCTTTGATGATTTGACCCTGCTGCACTGGTAAGTCAATGATCCGTCCACCTAACTCTGGCTGAACAGGCAAATCGGTTCCTTCAATCGTACCAGAATAAGTGATGGGGGCAGCAGGTTTGTTTGAATACTCCCTGTAACCAAAGATTGACAGGGTGATTACGAATAGAACAATGACGATACCAGCAATTTTCTTTTTCATGTTTCTCCTCCTGCTCCTTTAGACTCTAGACTGTTCCTCTATATCATTTCTTTTTCTTTCGCTATGTTATTCTTTACATGAACTCTCTTAAATTTTCTTTTCTCTTATAATCTCTTACTCTCTTTAGTTTCCTCACTCGCATTCTTTAATATCTATCCTGACACTCTTACCTCATTTCTTATCTTCCAGCGCTAGACCATGTAAAAAGAGGTCCAAAATATGATCGGCGGCCTCTTCGATTGTTTTCTCCGGAGAGAAGCCTTGAAAAACATTACCCATTAATCCATAAAACATGACCATCCCCATAAAACTTCGCATGGTGGGCAGAAACGGTAGGTCTCTAAAATCCCCCTGCTCAACACCCTTTTCAAACCACGGCCTAATAATGCCAATACCCTGCCCTAAAATCTCTTTAAACAGAGCTTCCTTGACCTCAGGATGATACTGAGCTTCCGCAAACATGAAACGCACGAGAGAGGCATTTTCTTTAAGTAGCTCCAAGCGGTTCCTCAGAAAGCGCCGGAAGAAGTCCGTTGGTGTATCCACTCGGTATTCTTGGTCGAGCTGGATCAACCCATCAAGGACTTTAGGCTCTAACACGGCAATCAGCAAGTCCTTCTTTGTAGTGAAATGTCGGAAAATGGTCCCTTCTGCTACCCCAGCAGCATGTGCTATCTCAGCCGTACTCGAGCCACTATACCCTTTGAGAGCAAAGATTTTAAGACTGGCATCAATAATGTCCTGTCTGCGTTGTTCCGGTGTTTTCTTGCTACGGATTTCCCGTAGTTGAGTTTCTTGATTTGACTTCATGAGGTCCTCCAAAATAAATATTTCATATGAGTGATTACTCACTTATTCTAACAGTTATAGAATTTCTGTCAATCCTAATGTTAAGTAACCAATTGTTCAGTTGCGTGAACCCAAATATTAGCCCCTGACGTTAAGTCAGTAGTTAACGCTTCAACGTTTCATACGTTATGAGCGGGTCAACCTGCGCTTATCGTCGGGGGCATCATTGATTAAAACTGTATTACCCTTCTAGCCTTTTCTTCGATGATAAGTACTGCATCTAATCTCTCATTGAAAAGAAGGTGAAGACTTAGCTGAACGAGTTCACTCCTCTATTAACAGCGCTGACAATTCTTGTTCCACAACTACACTCATTGCGCCTTCACCTCCGAAGATGGTTACTCCTGTCATCTCTCTTGTCTTGAGATAATCCTTTGTTTCATTCGACAATCTTTCATTTACTAAGATAATCGGAGAATTGTAATTAGCGGCATAGACACTGCCGGACAGGCCATCCGGGAAGTTACTACCTGTTGCCACACAGGCATTTTTCCCCGAGAGGTTAAAGTATTTAGCTACTGCCAGTGCCGTGGCATATCGATCTTGCCCACCAATTCTTACGATGTTGCCTTGTTCTAAAGAGGTGATTTCTGCTACTTGACTTTCAGCTTCTTCGCTGATCACTGCTTCTAGACCGATGATATAGACTTTAATTGGCTTGATTTGAGTAATCTTTTTCTTTACGTTCTGACTTAGGCCATCTTTCCCTATCAACAGAATAGGGCTTTGCATGGCTGCCGCACTGCTACCGATAGCCAAGGCGTCGGCGTAGCTTGCTTCATTGACCAGGACGAGGGGCGTTCCTGTCCTTATTTCCAGTTGATCGGCAATCATAAGTGCTGTGCTACTTCGATCTGCACCGCCTATTCTGTTGATCTTGGAGAATCCGGCTGCGCTAATTTTCGTTTCCATCTCACTGCCAACAGCTCCGGTTCCTCCCAGAATATAAACGGTTCCGTCTGTATTTAGACTGGTTTTGAGATAATCCAAGATCTTTTCCTGATCAACTATTGAACTTCCAACCAGTAGAATGGGAGCATTAAGTTTATAGGCCAGAACGCTTCCGCTTAAAGCATCAGGATAATTGGCTGCTGTGGCCAGGACAACATTGCTCAGTTTGTCGGTGTAATTGGCTTTGGCTATAGCCAAGGCTGTATCCACTCTACTCATTCCAGCCAATCTGGTTATTCCTGTTAAAGGCTTGTTCATTTTGAAGTCCCATTTGACGATTTCCTGTTCTACGGAAATAGTGATACTCTTGTAGGTTTCATAGCCATCTTTGGTGGCTTGCAAGTAATAATCTGAAGTAGGAAAGACCATGAAGGCATAGGCTCCGTATTCATCACTCTCTTGAGGATTTCGGTTGTCATTGGGTTGAAAGCCGTCCAAGATAGGAAGATCCACCACGGTATCCGGGGTTTTGCCTGTACTTCTGTTTCTTTCCGTATCGGCATAGTACAAGGTGACATGAGTGCCAGCAATCACCTTGCCTGTCGTTGGATCGGTAATAATGCCATAGGGGTCAATTAAAGTACTGCTTATGCTGACTTCCCCATTGGAGTCGACTTCGACTTCAATCGTACCGATAGTGATGATTTGACCGTTACCTAAATCATAGGTGACAGCAAAGGTAGATTCTGTTGCGTTGGCTAGGTTAGTAATTTGAATGGTTCCATCCGTAGCCAATGTGATCTGGACTGCTGAGTTGGGGGTGGCTGAAAATCCCAATTTACTTAAATCACTTACCGGGCTTTGTTGGCCATTGGACTGTTGCATTAAAATTGCTTCCTGAGATTTTACTTCAACGGTTTTCATCCCGTTAGTTTCTGTTGTAACCTTTGCTTCCATTCCTTTTACTATTTGCCCAGTTTTACTATCGATGACATCCCCAGCAACTATATCGGTTGTACTTGTGGAAGTGCTGCCGCCACTATCTGATGATCCCCCGTCACCTGAATTTTGATTCTGGCTTTTACGAATTGTTAATGATGTGCCATCTGCATGAGATCTTCCTGTCCTATCTGTAACTCTAATTCTTATTGGCAGCACAAATGTCGTTTGAGTATCAATGACTGACGAGTAATTCTGGATCAACAATGAATGTATAGCACCCCAAAGTAAAGTAGGATTAGGACCTGTCGCATCTGAATAAAGCCCATTATGATTCATGTCCCATTCGTACTTGACAATGGAATCGCCCATGCTGATATCAGGGTCAGTAGAAGTACTGCCATCAAAGCTAGCGTCTTGTCCCCAAAGAATCTCATAAGGACCACCTGCATTCGCCAGCGGAGAATTGTTTGCTTCTATTGTTACGGATTTTAGTGCAATGCACTGTAATCCTACATCGTCAGTTACCCTCAATGCAACTTGATAACTGCCCATTTGCGAATACGAGTGTTGTTGAGTTACTCCTACAGCCTCGGGTGTAAACATATTATTTGAACCATACTCTAGGTTCCAGTCCCATTCATATAACACGATCTGACGTGAATCAGGATGGTAGGATAAGGAGGCATCGACTGAGACTGTCCCTGCCGTTTGCGATATGATCCTAAATATTGCTGCCGGCGGAAGAGCGACTTCTTGAACCTCTACTCTGACACTCGTTTTATTGGTTATTCCCAAGTTATCGGTTATTCTAAGTTCAATATCATATTGACCTGTGCTTTGGAAAGTATGGGTCTGGTTGATCCCCTGAGCTTCGTAGATTCCATCTCCATCAAAATCCCATTCATATAATACAATGGTCCCGCCTTCATCATTGATGACGTATGAACTTGCTCCACTTAGCTGTATCTCCTGACCGATGACTACATTTCCTTCTGGCGAAACTGTGATTAATGGAATTAATGTATCATCGCCTTGATTTTGACCAGGGTCTCTACGAATTGTTAATGTTGTAACATCTGTATGAAATCTTCCAGTCGTGTCTGTAACTTTAATTCTTATCTGCAAAATAAATGTCGTATTCGTATCAATCACTGAGGAATATTTCTGCATTAATAATGAGTGTATATCACTCCAAAGTACGGTAGGAGAATCACCTAATGCTAAATACAGTCCGTTACCATTGAAATCCCATTCATACTTGACAATGGAATCGCCCATGCTTCTATCCGGGTCAGTAGAAGCTCTGCCATCAAGGCTTGCGTCTTGTTCCCATAGGATTTCATAAGGACCGCCTGCATCCGCTGTCGGACCCCGCAATGCTTTTATTATTACTGTCTTTACTGCAATGGACTGTAGTCCAGCATCATCAGTAACTCTCAGGGCAACTTTATAGCTGCCAATCTGAGAGAATAAATGTTGTTGCGTTTCTCCGGTATCATCGATGGTGAATATAAAGCTATCAATTGAAACATACTCAGGGTTCCAGTCCCATTCAAATAACACGATATGACGGTTTACATCAGGATGAGAGGATGAGTAGGCATCGACTGAAACTGTTCCTTCCGCTGTTTGCTGAATGATGGTAAATGACGCTACCGGCGGAAGACCTGCTTCTTGAACTTCTACACTAACGCTCGTTTCTTTGGTTACACCAAAGTTGTCTGTGATTCTAAGTTCAATAGAATATTGACCTGTACTATGATACGTATGGGTCTGATTTACTCCCTGTGCCTCGAAATTTCCGTCTTCATCAAAATCCCACTCATATAATACAATCTCCTGGCCTTCCTCATTGGCGTATGAACTTGCTCCACTTACCTGTATCTCTTGACCGATGACTGCATTTCCTTCTGGCAAAACCGTAATAATCGGAATTAATGTATCGCCGCTTGTAACCTCTACCTGACAGGCAGCTTCATATTCTCCATCTTCAGTTCTGACCGTGATAGTAGCTTGACCAGGGGTTAGGGCGGTTACATTACCATCAACATCTACCGATAATTGTTCTTGTTCATCCAATAATAACCAGGCGACATTCTTATTTGTTGCATTTGCAGGTTCAATAATTGCGTTGAGCTGAACTGTTTGCCCCAAACTCATTCTCAGTTCGCTAGGTTGTAAGGTTACTCCTGTCACCCTAACCAGCACAACTCTTATTCTAGGATAAGATACAGCTCCGTCATAATAAGGTGCTCCGTTTCCTTTAGCCTGCACGGTTACACTATAGGTTCCTGCTCCTAGGTCAGTTATTATCTGGGTAAAATCATATTGCCCAATACCTTCATTGACTGTATGAGTATCAACCACATTACCACCTTTATATAGTTTTACATCATAAGCCTCTGCATTTGCTACTGCTTCCCATTCTGTTGTATTCTGATTCCAAGTCGGAGTTTTGACCTTAGATAGTTTTTGAGATATAGATGGTTGTGTCAACGCCTGGGACTGAAGTATCGTTCCCCCTTGACCTACGAGTACTACGCTGTCATTTCCGAAGGCAACCCCATAAAGGTCTTCAGTTACTCCGCTGTTGAACTGTATCCAATTCGTACCGTCTATAGAGGATAGCACAGTACCGAATTTCCCTACCGCAATGAACATGCCTTCACCATAGGATACTCCCAAAAGGGGATCGGTGGTCGTCTTAACTTTGTTCCAGGTTACCCTATCTGTCGAAGTATAGATGATACCACTTTCACTTAATTTTCCTCCTACACCAATGGCAACGTATGTTTCATTATTACAGGCTATACCTGTTAGGCTATCTGTAAAGACTTGTGTTGTATAAATACCAAGTGAGTTGAATATTATAATTTTTGTATCAGTTACTCCTGCAAAAAAGCCGTTATTCGTATTGTAAGATATATCGTTTATACTCTCGCGGTTATTTACCTCCATGACTCCCCAGTTGATTCCGTTTTCTGAAGCACTGAATCTGCCCCATCCCTCTTCATTTCCATCTGCTCCGTTAGTCATCCCTGATGCAATGAAAACCTGCCGCTGATTGTTTTGTGTACCTTCAATACCATAAGCTACACTCTTAAAGTCAACCATATTGATTGCCAGGCTGCTATTCCAGTTCTGCTCATCTTCTGTCATAGCATAAAATTGAGGTCCCACTGTGACAAACCTGTTGTTTCCGTAAGCCACACCCAGTAAGTCCCTACTCTCTCCACTTACTTGTAAGGTCTGGCTACTCCAGTTTACTCCATCCGGTGATTTCAGTACTGTTCCATCCTGTCCTACCACCATAAATGTTCCGTTGCTCCAGGTTATATCAAATAAGTCTTCTGTTCTGCCTGCATCTCTTGATGTCCAAATTGCCAAGGGAGATTGTGAAACCGCTTTCTCAGGACCATTTGTACTCCAGTTTCCTGCAGCATCTCCAGCTTCTATTTTAAATGTATAATTCGTCTCTGAAGCCAAACCAGTGACCGTATAGCTTGAAATATCTCCGGCAAGAATAATTAATTCTTCACCATTTTTGAATACTTTATATCCGATTACCCCAACATTGTCATTCGCAGCGTCCCAAGACAGAACCAAACTGGTATCCGTTACGTCGGCTACAGTCAGATTGCTGTTCTCCGGCCAGGTTGGCGGGAGATTGTCAACTTCCCCCTGATTAACAATCGGGTCGGACTGTAATAGAATTCCGTTTTTACCTACTACAACAAAGGTGTTATTCCCCACACTGTTTGTACTTGCAACAACATCAAATAATTCAGTATACTCACCCCATAGTCCAGAGGACTGCTCAACCCAACTTTCCCCATTATCATTGGATGCCACTATCTTTCCAAATTGACCTACTGCCACTAGATTTCCACCACTATAAGCTATGGAATTCAGAGAATAATCGATACTACTATCTGTCACAGTCCAGGTTACCCCATCATCGACAGAAGAATAAACTTCACCATATCCCACGCCAAAAAACTTACCGTCTGCATAAATAATATCGGTTGGATAGTGACCCGATCCCGGCAACATAGTTTGCGGCCAACTTGACCCATCACTTGATCTGTATACTTGACCGTTTTTTCCCAAGGCCACAAAAACGCCATTCCCATAAGCAACAGACATGAGCGGTACGGAGTACCCGTGGCTAACTGTGTTCCAAGTAACGCCGTCCGTTGATGTGACGATTACTGCGGAATATCCGCTTCCCCCTACGGCTACATACATCTCGTTACCGTAAGCAATATCCAGCAAAGGAACAGAAAATCCTAAGCTTTTTCTAATCCAAGCTAAACCGTTATTTGATGTAAGAATTTCACCTTTCTCTCCTACTGCAATAAATCCATCATCTAGGTAGTTTATGGCTTTCAGGTCTTTTGCGGTACCTGAATTTTGTATAGTCCACGCAACTCCATCAGGGGAAGTCTGAACTGCTCCATCTTCTCCAACTGAGACAAAAGTATTGTCATGATAAGCAATACCATTCAAGGTGTGCTTCGTGCCCGAATTTAAGGAAATCCAGTTCTGGGCATCGGTCGATGTATATAGGTTACCAAAAGCACCAACTGCAGCCAAAATCCCATTGCCGGCGGCAATTCCATTGAAAGAACCTTTGATTCCTGTATTAACCACCGACCAGGTTGTTCCATTTGCTGATTTTAAGACGTAAGCATTTGTCCCTAAACTTGAATAACCTACAGCCACAAATTGGTTGCCGTCGTAGGTAACACCATTAAGCCGGGAATAGTCAGAAGGCAGACTACACGCTGTCCAAGCCTCTCCATTGAGCGATGTGTAGATACGAGATGGCTCATAGGTGCCGTATTTACCACCGACAGCAACAAACTTGCCGTCCCCGTAAGTTACATCCCACAAATCATAAGAAGTAGATCCTCGCGCAGTCCAACTTTCCCCATCAAGAGACGTGAATATACATCCGTTAGACCCCACTGCCACATAAATACCATTGGCATAGGTGATTGAATTTAGGTTATTTTCTATTTCTGAAACTAGCTTTTTTTCCCATATAGATCCATCACTAGAGGTAAAAATCTTGCCGCTTTGCCCAACAGCAACAAATTTATTATCTCCGTAAACAATATCCATCAGTTGATGGTCTGGCGTGGTTGCTGCTTGGTTCCAGTTGATACCATCCACCGATGTATAAATCGTCCCTAGAACACCGCTTGCATAGCCAACTATAACATAGGTATTGTTTCCATAGGCAAATCCCCTTAAGGAGTCTGTATTTCCCAAATCGTAGGTGTCCCAGTTTTCTCCATCGGTTGAGGATAACATGGTACCATTCATTCCTGAAGCAAAGAATTTGCCATGTATGTAGTCGGCTCTGAACAGCGTGTTAGCCGTAGGCAAAGGGCTTCTATAATTCCAAGGCGTGTCTGAAGATTCCTTTGCCTTTACAATATCTGGTATAAAAACAAACACAATCGTGAGCAAGAAAACAAAGGTAAGATATACTGCACGAAATCGCCAATTCACCTTTGCAAATCTCAACTCTTCGCTAAGATGCGGATTAGGCATTTATTTTCCCTCCTTATATAATTTTCAGGGGTCATTTATCTCTTTTTCATTGAAATTGGAAGTTAATTTTAGTTCAGATTTCCACTCAATAAACTTTATTTTATATACTCCTTCATAGATAGGAATTAAATGCTGTGATCAGTCCAAATATTGCTATAATTTCTTATTTATAGTTAGAATTGGCTTGGTTATCTTAAAAGGGATAATTTGGTGCGAAGAGATTTTACCATCGAAGTTGAAAATATAAATGGGATGAAACGCAAAAAGCTTTCAGAGAATGGTCTGAAAGCCAATATTAGTGAAACTATTTAATTCTTATCTATCGTTATTTATGGTTATTTGTTTCACGATATTTTGAAGGGGTAACTCCTACATTTTTTTTAAACATCTTGGCAAAATGTCCGTGATAATCCACACCACAAGCTGTAAACGCCTCCGATATTGAAAGGTTGATATCACATAATTTTTCCTTTAAATGATTAATTTTTAAGTTAAGATAGTAATTATAAGGAGTAATGCCAATATTATTCTTAAAAAGCCTAGAAAAATAATAGGGACTAAGATTTGCAGCTTTCGCTACTTCACTAATCTTAAACTCATTCTGCCAATTGGTTGTCATGTATTCTATTGCTTGTATAATGCTTTTTTTAGCTCGATATATCCTTCTATTCATAAAGATAATTACCACAAATGATACTTTTTCCTGACTATTTATAATTGGAAATGCTGTTAAATCATGATACATCGTATAAGTATTATAAATCTTAAGTTCATAACGATTTATAATATCTTGAAAAGGAACCTTTAAATCCCTAAGAAATTCAGTTTGGCCTTTAAATACATTTTTAACACTTTCCAAATAGCCGTTCTCTACTATGTAAGGATCCAAAAATATATTGTATATTCCTTCAACTTGATCTTTAGATTGAATTTCAAATTCCATAAGAAAAGCAGTATTAATCATTACTGATGTACCATTGGAAGAAAGAACTTGGATAGGATAAGGGAAAAATTCAATAATTTTGAAGAAGAGATCCTCTTTTTCCTCTAATGAATCTCCTAAATCACATAGTCCTCGTTGAACATCTTCAAGACGCAGTTTTGTCTCAGAACCTTTAGAATGGAAATTTAAATTTTTATTTTCCAACAATAAAATGCCTCCTCTGCAAGACTGGATAATTGCCTACCTCCAGTGGCAAACTGAAAAATATGAATTTATTAAAGGCTACGTCTCCTTAGGAATACTGAAACGGGCTGTTCGCACTACGACTGCCCGTTTTAATAATTAGTCACTATAATTTATCTGTTCACTATTTATACTTTCATGGTTAAATCCGACAAAGTCAAGAAATCAGAATTCACCCCCGTGCCACCGGGTTTATATGTCTGCTGTCCGGTTTTTTTAGGACAGACCGCATAATATGCGCTCGCTCGATATCGTCTTCCACCCAAGAAATGAGTTTGGCGGTTGCCCTGCGATCTCGGTCAAAGAGGCGTGCTAACCATTGATCCAGTGCTTCTTTGTTCAAAACTCCATCCCTGCCTTTGTCTCGCGTATTGTGTAAGCTAAATAACCTTTCCAGCTTTAAGTGCGTCTATTTCTGCCGTGGTATACCCTAAATGCTTAGCTAGGATTTCATAATTATGTTCACCAAGTAATGGTGGACGACTGTCAATACTAGCAGGGGTTAACGAAAATTTGTACGGAAAACCCAATTGCTTAATGACACCAGCGATTGGATGCTCAATTTCATGGCACATTTCTCTGGCCTTCACGTGAGGATCTTCAAGAACTTCCTTAATATTTAAGATTGGCCCACACGGCAAGCCAGCTGCTTCAAAAAGTTCCAGCCACTCGGCACTAGATTTGGTCCGCATTCTTTCTTCTAAAATAGGCACTATTATTTCCCTGTTTTCTACTCGCATATTGTTGGTAAGAAAGCGTTCATCCTCAATTAACTCCGGTATACCAATCACCTGACAAAACTTAGGATACATCGACTCATTCGTGGCCACCACCTGTACATAGCTACCGTCCATCGTTTCAAAGGCTTGGGCAGGAACGCGGTGGATATGATTCATACCATATCGACCGGGCACAACGTCCGTTGCGAAATACTCTGAAGCCATGACAGTTAGTAGGGAAACGAGTGAGTCATACAAGGCCACGTCAACATATTGTCCTTGACCCGTTACTTGGCGGTATAAAAGTGCGGACTGCACCGCAATAACAGCATTAAGAGCAGCGACTAAATCCGTGATTGGAATACCTACCTTGACAGGTGAGCGACCTTTTTCTCCGGTAATAGACATCAGTCCCGTCATACCCTGAATAATAGGGTCATAAGCCTTCTTATCCCGGTAAGGGCCATTTTGCCCAAACCCAGATAACGAACAATACACAAGTCCTGGATTCTCTTTGCTTAACGTTTCATAATCAATATGAAGCTTTTTTGCAACTCCTGGAGTAAAATTCTCGATCACAACGTCTACATTACGGGCCAGATCAGCGACTATTTTTGGGGCCAGAGGGTCTTTCAAATTAAGTGTTATTGCCTTTTTATTGCGGTTAATCGCACAGAAATATCCACTTTCTCCTTGATCCAACGTCGGTGGCCAACTCCGGCTCTCATCACCCTCTAATGGCTCGACTTTGATTATCTCTGCGCCCATATCGCCTAGAATCATTGTGGCATATGGACCTGCTAATACCCGTGTAAAATCAAGTACTTTGATATTCTGAAGTAGCTTTTCCATTAACAATTCCCCCAAATCCCATATGAACTGCCAAGCGCACGGAGTCAGCTCGTCCAACTAAAGGCCAGTTATTTCTTATAATCAAACCGCGTTTTAAAAATGCCCCGAGAGATCATATTCATCTGCGCCTCGGTAGTACCACCACCGATTTGGAACATACGGACATCCCTCAGCATGCGTTCAAGTGGTAGGTCGCGAGAATATCCGGCAGCACCGAACATTTGGAGCGAGTCGCTGACAACTTCAAAAGAAGCATGTGCAGTAAAAGCCTTTGCAATAGAAGCTTCCATCATTTGCGGTAGCATGACATTATTGGCTAAATGTTGGGCATTGCAAGCTGCGCGATAAAGCAACAGACGGGAAGCATTTAATTTCATTTCGGCCTCAGCTACCATCCATTGCAATCCTTGGAATTCGCTGATTTTCTTGCCGAAAGCTTCACGTTGTTTCATATATTCAATAGCGAGATCATGTGCTCCCTGAGCTATGCCTAAGGATACAGTACCAGCGCCGATACGTTGGGCATTATAACCATTCATTAACTTCTTGAAGCCCTCTTTGCGGTCGCAAACTACTATATTTTCCTCGGAAACTTCACAATCTTCGAAGATCAGCTCGGACTCTGGAATTCCTCTAAGACCCATCGCGTCCTCTATTTTACCAAACGTAAAGCCGGGAGTTCCTTTATCTACCAATATACCTCCAATACCTTGATCAACACCGTTCTTATCGATAATTCGGGCGAAAATAAGATGAGTATTGGAAATGGTGCCGCCAGTAATCCAGTGTTTTGTACCATTGAGAATATAGTGGTCGCCTTTTTGCACTGCAGTTGACTTTAGGGCAGTGAGATCCGTCCCGGCATTGGGCTCGGTCATCCCGATAGCTGGCTTATCCCCTTCCTCTAAAATTCGTTTAGCGACTAGCTTTTGTTGCGCTTCCGTTCCATACGCCATAATTGAACCAAGCGCTCCCATATTGGTCTCCACGACAATTCGAGCAGTGACACCACAATACTTGGCAATTTGTTCAATTACCAGCACGACGTCAATTAATGGCCGCTCCCTACCACCAAACCTTTTTGGGATAGTCATACCTAAGAGGCCGGCCTGGCGCATTATTTCAACATTCTCCCATGGGTACTCATGATTTTTGTCCCAGCGGGCTGCTTTAGAGGCAAATTCGTTCTTGCCCAGTTTGTCGGCCAGTTCTACCAGCATTTTTTGCTCTGAAGTTAATTGAAAGTCCATACTATTCCCTCCATTTTTTCATTATAAGTTAATCTTTCCAAAGCTATTTTCTTTCGTGACGCTTCTTTACACTCAAACATGTTTTCTATTATTCTTCGTTGTCCGTTTTACCTCTGATACAACCAGTTCACTGTAAAAATCTCTGGATTTCATTTTGTACAAGTTAATATAGCCTTCATTTTTATTAATTAAAATATTCTATATATTCTTTGAATATTGTAATTCGCCTGCTTTGTGATTATATTCTCTAACCCAACAACTACGTAGATGATTGATGCTTTTTTCAAATAGTACGCTAGATCTAATATAACTCCAAGGCATTATTACGCCTTGGAGTTATATTTCAAATATTTATTGAGTTTCTTTGATTAGGTACTCTCTCTTTTGTGTTCTACCGTTCGACTACCATAGCTGTACCTTGCCCTCCACCAATACATAATGTTGCAAGTCCACGTTTAACGTCTCTACGCTTCATTTCGTACAAGAGTGTGACTAGGACTCGTGTCCCGCTCGCGCCAATTGGATGTCCCAGAGCAATGGCCCCGCCATTGACGTTGGTTTTATCGGAATCAAGCTGAAGCTCTCGGGCGACTGCAATCGTTTGAGAAGCAAAGGCTTCATTGGCTTCCACAAGATCAATGTCCTTAAAAGTAAGACCTGCTTTAGAAAGCGCTTTGCGGCTGGCTGGAATCGGACCAGTCCCCATAATTTTAGGATCCACACCCGCGGAAGCAAACGATACAATGGAAGCCAGCGGCTGCAACCCCAATTCAAGAGCTTTTTCCTTAGACATTACGACCACTGCGGCGGCTCCATCATTAATACCCGAGGCGTTCCCCGCAGTCACTGTTCCCTCCTTTTTAAAGGCTGTACGCAGTTTGGTCAGAGAGTCAATCGTCGTGCCGTGCTTAGGAAATTCATCTCTACTGAAGACAATCGGTTCTCCCTTACGCTGAGGGATCAGGACAGGAACAATCTCGTCATCAAAAACACCTGCCTTGATCGCTGCTTCGGTACGATTTTGACTCAACAGCGCATACGCGTCTTGCTCTGCACGAGAGATTTTAAACTGTTCAGCGATATTCTCTGCCGTAATTCCCATGTGAATCTCATCAAACGCATCAATAAGCCCATCTTGCAGAATCGTATCAATCATCGTGCCATTTCCTAACCGATAACCCGTACGAGCTTTTTCTAAGACATACGGAGCCATCGACATACTCTCCATTCCCCCGGCAACAATGATCTCTGCATCTCCTGAAATAATGGCTTGCGCGGCACTCTCGACAGATTTCAGCCCGGATCCGCATAGTTTATTTAGAGTCCACGAAGGCACTTCCTGCGGAATACCCGCTTTTATAGCAGCCTGCCTTGCAGGATTTTGCCCTAAGCCTGCTTGCAAGACATTTCCCATAATCACTTCATCAACCTGTTCGGGAGCTATGCCTGCCCGTCTCATGGCCTCTTTGATAACTATTGCACCTAATTCAACCGCTGGAATTTGGCCCAAAGCTCCTCCAAAGGATCCAATCGGCGTGCGAACTGCACTAACAATAACAATCTCTTTCATAACTCTACCTCCTGTGTTTATTGCCTCCAATTTAATTATTTCATATTAAATGAAACTTCCGCCATTAATATCCAGCACCGCGCCCGTAATGTATGCAGAGGAGTCTGAGGCTAAGAATAAGGCTGCATCTGCTACTTCTTCTGGTTCTGCAAATCGCCCAACCGGAATCGTGGCTATCAAAGCCTTTAACTGCTCTTCAGGATATTTATTCATCATGTCCGTATTGATATATCCCGGGGCCAAGGCATTACAGGTTATACCCTTACTTACATTTTCGACCGCCGTCACTTTTGTTAAGCCAATCAACCCCGCCTTTGACGTTGCGTAATAGCCTGTCCCGAAGATTCCTATGCGTGCTGTCAGTGAGGATAGATTCACAATTCTTCCGTATCCCTGTGCTCGCATGGACGGAAGCACTGCTTTCGTGCAGATAAACGGTCCTGTCAGATTGACCGCCATGACAGCCTCCCAGTTTGCAAGATTGCCTTTATGAAGTAGGCCGTCCCGATTGATTCCAGCGTTATTCACGAGAATATCCACTCGTCCGAACCGCTCGATAATCTTTTCAACCATGCTGTTCACTTCATCTTCTTTGCTGACATCGGCGAGGAAAAGCTCAGCCTCCACCCCTAGTTTCCGAAGCTCTTCCACGGTTTCCAAAGCCTTGGTTTCATTAAAGGAAATATCATTGACCGCGATCTTTGCTCCTTCACGCGCGAAGTTGAGCGCTATGGCTTTCCCAATCCCTTGACCGCTCCCTGTGATTAAGGCAACTCTATCGTTTATTTTCATTTTGCTGTACACACCTTTCATTACGTTCATCGCTCAGTTCCATTAATTCTAGATAAAACAATTTTGAATACATCGTTTTAGTGATTCAGTTTGCTCTTTTTACGCGCTAGTTTCCACTGAAGGTGATCACTAGTGGCATCATCTGGAGCAACTGTTCCAGCATTATTATTCTCCCCTTTTTACCGGAGCTCTTCTTTTCTAGCTATTGGCTAGGTTATAATGTTTTAAAAATTTAACCAAGACCCAAAGGTCTAAAGACACTCCGGATCTTGGTGGTGTGTTTCAAAGCGTTTTTAACTTTAATTTTAAACGATTCCCTCAATATTTAAACGAAACCTATGATGCCTTGTAGGAATATAAGGATGAAGCAACTAACGACTGGAATAAGCAGTGACGTGACGAAAATGTCCTTATAAGAGTCCTTATGCGTGAGGCCAACGAT
This sequence comes from uncultured Desulfosporosinus sp., assembly GCA_927405585.1. GTDB lineage: Bacteria > Bacillota > Desulfitobacteriia > Desulfitobacteriales > Desulfitobacteriaceae > Desulfosporosinus. The sequence goes on along the minus strand of CAKMJS010000032.1, from coordinate 9,331 downwards.
ACCCAACAAGGTGATGACTGCACCATTATGAGGCATAGTATCCATCCCGCCCGAGGATACACTCGCAACTCTGTGCAACAGCTCGGGACTAATATTGACCCTAGTCGCCCATTCTAAATATTGTTTTCCAAAGGTATCTAGAGCAATACTCATACCACCTGAGGCAGAACCTGTAATACCAGCCAAGACGTTAACTGTGACTGCTTCAGATGGAAGTGGACTGCCGCCTTGACCTATGCCTAATAAGAAATTAGCAATTGATTTAAACCCTGGCAGAGTTTTGATAACATTACCATAGCCAACTTCGGAAGCAGTATTCATCACAGCTAGCAAGGAGCCGATTGCTCCGGCATTGATCGCTTTGGCGAGATTTCCTTTCATGGTTCTAGGATTGATAAGGACGGCGATTGTTATCCCTACGACGAGAGCAATGATTAAGGCCCAATTATTCATGGTTCCGACTATTCCAGTTTTAGCAATATTATACGGAGCTTGAGTTACCCAACTGGCTATATCCCATGTTGGAAAAACAAATTTTTGCAATATAAGTGTGACCACTAAGACAGAAAGCAAAGGCAGTAACGCTAGATAGGGGCTAGGCAGGTGTCTGCCTTCAACTGTATCAGGTTCCTGCAGGGTATGCTGGCCATATCCTTCCCCTGCAGCTTGTGCTTTCCTTTTACGATATTCCAACCAGTACATACCGCCTCCAAAAATCATTAGTGCGGCGAGTGTACCAAACACGGGCGCAGCATACAAATCCGTATTGAAAAACTTCATGGGAATCGCATTTTGAATCTGTGGGGTACCGGGTATCGCTGTCATGGTGAACGTAAAGGCACCTAAAGCAATCGTTCCCGGTAGCAGTCGTTTCGGGATATCTGCTTCTCTAAACATAGAAGCACCAAAGGGATAAACAGCGAAGGCGACCACAAAAAGGCTAACCCCTCCATACGTGAGAATCGCCGCTGATAAGACAACCGCCAAAATAGCCTGCTTAGCTCCAACTTTACTCACAATTGCTTTAGCAATTGACTCAGCTGCTCCGGATTCTTCCATTACTTTACCGAAAACGGCTCCAAGCAAGAAAAATGGGAAGTAGATCTTAATGTAATTCGCCATATTTGGGAGAAATACTTCAGTATAGGTGGGCATTAAAGCCATGCCAGAGAATACTGCTGCCAATAGAGCAAAGACTGGCGCAAAAAAGATAACAGAAAACCCGCGATAGGCCATATACATTAACAAAACCAAACTCAAGATAATTCCAAGAACCGCCAATAAAATGCACCTCCAATTTAATTATGTTCGCTACTCACATTTCATCATTAGAAAACTAATATTAGTTTTCATCACCCCCCTTCAGCTCATCATTGTGATTATCGCTCATTCATGAGTTGTGGATAAAACAGTTTGGGATTCATGATTTTCAGCGATTCCGAGATGATGGGGGTAAACTCCATCAGATCTAAGATGTGTTTTTGCAGATCGATGCCCGGCGCTATTTCTTCAAGTACAAGACCTTGTTCTCCTAAGGAGAAAACAGCTCTTTCAGTGACATACAACACCTTCTGCCCTTTCTTGCGGGCATAGTTACCACTGAACGTGATATGCTCGACGTCTTGGATCAGCTTAGAAATCTCGCCCTCTTGTAGGATGATGAGCTTACCATCCTCAACTTTGACTTTTAATCCGTTGGCAGTAAAGGATCCACAAAAAATTACTTTTTTAGCGGTTTGCGAAATATTGATAAAGCCGCCTGCTCCGGCAATACGTGTACCAAACCTGCTTACATTGACATTACCCTGTCTATCCAACTGAGCCATTCCTAACACCGTGATATCCAAACCCCCGCCATCATAAAAATCAAACTGATACGGCTGATCTACGACACAGTCCGGATTAAAACTCGCCCCAAAGCCTTGCCCTCCGACAGGTACTCCTCCAATCGGACCCGATTCCACCGTCAGAACAAATTGGTCTAAAACTCCTTCTTCCGCGGCAACGGACGCGACTCCTTCAGGCACTCCAATTCCTAAATTAACAATCGCTTCTGGAGTGACTTCCAAGAAAGCTCGTCTGGCCAATATCTTTCGTTCATCGAGAGGAATTGCCTTGAGCTCGGTGAAGGGGATTCTTAGTTCTCCACTGTAAGCGGGGTTATAGTGCTCGCTAAAGGACATCATATGAAATTCTGGCCGGCTTGCGATTACAATCGCATCCACTAATATCCCAGGAATTTTAACATCTCTGGCCTTGATACTTCCCCCTTGAACCATACGCTCCACCTGCACTATCACAATTCCCCCACTATTTCTAACTGCTTGAGCAATGGAGAGACCTTCTAGGGTGAGGGCTTCACGTTCAAACGAGATATTTCCGAATTCATCCGCCGATGTTCCACGTAGAAAGGCTACGTCAATCGGAAAGGCATGATAGAGGAGATACTCCTTCCCTCGAAAACTCGTAAGCTCAACTAAATCCTCCTGAGTAATCTGATTAAGCTTACCTCCGCCATTGCGAGGATCGACAAAAGTCTCCAGACCAATATGGGTTAAGGTACCTGGCTTACCGGCAGCAATATCTCGGAAGAGATGGGTAATTACTCCTTGAGGAAGATTGTAAGCTTCAATTTTGTTTTCCACAGCCATCTTCCCAAGCTTAGGTGCCAGATTCCAATGTCCACCCACGACTCGTTTGATCAGACCTTCATGCGCCAAATGATTCATGCCGCGATCCTTGGCATCTCCCTGCCCTGCCGCATAAACCAAGGATAAATTCCTCGGTGTACCCGTCTCCAGAAATCTCTTTTCTAAAGCAGTCGTCAATTCTTCCGGGTGTCCAATGCTTACAAAACCATCAATGGCGACCATACTTCCGTCTTTAATCAAGGCGATCGCTTCATCTGCTGTCAAGACTGCCTTCTTCATTTCTCACCCTCCTGTCTTACCATCTCCAGTAATTGTTGACTCTTAGGCACTGCCTTCACGTGTTATTAACAGAAGAGTCTAAATATACTATAATTTACTCACAACTTACTATTAAGCAAGATTCATGCCAAGTACAGAAAAACCCCTGAAGTCCTTATTCTTCAGGGGGTTGCTAATAACTAATATTATTCTACATCCTGTTTTGTGTAGCGCAATAGCTACACAAAACAGGATGTAGAACGTGAAAGCCCTCCTATATCTCATCCCAGCATGAGTGTAGCTACTTTGCAACGTGTCGCTATATCGCTACACTAGCCCTTCTCTGTCAGCTCCTGCTAAACCGTATTTCTCCATTTTCCGGTAAAGGTTGGTCCGATGGATTCCTAGAAGTTCTGAGGCGTTTGTTTTATTTCCACCCGTTGTCTTAAGGGCCTTAAGTATGGCTTTACGCTCTGCCTCCGCCAGTTCTAATGCTAACGGTTGCAAGGCCGTGCTTCCTCTCCTTCCCTCTAAATCTTGAAGATATAAAGGGAGATCTTTTAGCAGAATAATGCCCCCTTCCGCCACATTGATCGCTCTTTCAAGCGCATTTTGGAGTTCACGAACGTTTCCGGGCCAAGCGTAAAGCTTAAACAGTTCAACAACCCAACGATCGAGCTCTCTTAAAGATAATCCCAGTTCTCGTTGGAATTTCGTCAAGAGATGTTCGCACAAAAGTAAAACATCCCCCTCCCTCTCTCGTAAAGGCGGTATCGTCACCGTAAATACATTGAGTCGATAATAAAGATCGCGACGAAATTCCCCTTCCCTGATCATTTTTTCCAAATTCCGATGAGTGGCTGCGATGACCCTTATGTCTAGTTGCTGTAACCGATTACTACCAACTCGTTCGACTTCTTTTTCTTGTAAGATCCGTAATACTTTGGCTTGCATAGCGACCGGGAGGTCACCAATCTCGTCTAAAAAAATGGTCCCTCGATGAGCCAATTCAAATTTCCCCGGTTTACCTCCTTTTTTAGCTCCGGTAAAGGCCCCTTCCTCATAGCCAAAAAGTTCTGCCTCCAAAAGCTCCGTCGGGATTGCACCACAATTCACCCGCACAAAGGGCTGGTCATGTCGCGTGCTTGCAGCATGAATGGCATGCGCAAAGAGCTCCTTACCTGTCCCACTCTCTCCTCGCAATAGTACGGTTGACTTACCTTGAGCCGCCTTCTCCGCCAAATCTTTGGTCCGAAGAATAGCAGGGCTTTGGCCAACAATATTACTAAAGGTATAGCGGAATTTCTGATAGTGTTTTAATTCTTTCTCATAAAATTTCAGCTTGTTTTCCAATAAATCCAACTTCTCTGCCAAGGTGCGAAGGTCCCGAACATCTCGAAACATTACCTTACCCACGGCACCGATAATTTTCCCCTCTTCTCTCAGAGGAAGACGCATCACCATGGCTTCTTTACCATTAATGTCCATGACCTCTCCGATTTCCGCCTCTCCGGTCTGCACTACAATATGCATGCGACTGTTGGGTAGAACATCCGTACAATATTGCCCAATCGCATCTTTTTGTTCAATATTAAGGAACCGACAGTAGCTTTTGGTCAGTCGAGTTATGATACCTTTAGAGTCTACGACCATAACGCCGTCATAGGCCTGTTCAAAAATGCTCTCCAAGCTTGTAAGGCTATTTTGCGTTGTGTCCAAACGGGACAATAGACTTTGTAACTGACTACCATCTTGGAAAACTGCAACTGCACCTACTGTTACTCCATCTAGGTTTATAGGTGATCGGCTCGTTATAAGCATCTGTTCCCCAATGAATAATTGATCAGAGTTGGCCTCTCCATCCCTTACTACCCTGTTGAGTTTAGTATTCGGAATGACATCAATAATTTTCTTGCCGAGAATGTCTTTCAAGTCTAACCCTATAAGGATAGCGGCAACTGGGTTACAATAACGGACAGCATCCTGACTATCAATCACAATAATGCCAGCGTTAACCGCCTGAAAAACCTGATCAAGTTTTATCTCTGGAGTTGACTTCATGACTATTTCTCCTCCCATCCAACCATCGTGCTCCCCTTAGAGCAGCGCCCTGCTTAAGTAAACCCTAATCTGTTTAATTAATTGCAAAACTTTATCCAATAGTGAGACTCCCACTTCAAGCGAAAGTGGTACTCCATACTCCGTTTCGATGTCCAATTTCAGTTAAACGAGTACACCTCTTTGATCTTGAAAAATATTATCTGAATGCTTCAATCTTGTGAAAATTTGTTATACTCAAGTATATAACATGTTTGTCCAAATCTGAACCTATACATTCTGACGAGGTGGTATTATGGATTACCTGAATCTACCCCAAGCAATCACAATCGGCCGACTCCAAGATGCTTTATCCTTGCAGGCTCTTAGCGACATGAACGACTTATCCCAAAGTATCTCCCAAATGTCCATTCGAACGCTCTACTTCACAGGGATAAAAACCTTCTCTTTACCTTTTGTTGGTGAAATGATAACTATAGAGCCTTCCGATAACTGGAGTATCTCTTTGACTCTGGTCATTTCAAATGAAAAGAGTACCTTATTTTTTGCACAAAAAGATCCTTGTCCTTGGCCGTTGTTTTGTGAAAAGGCAACGGATTGGTTGGAGCGTGAACTAGGTCGTATCCTCACTGCAAGCGAGCGATATTCACAGATGATCGCTGAACACTTGACAAACGGAGATGGATTTTCATTTCTAAATAGCTTACTGGATATTTTCGGGTGCGATATCTTCCTTCTGAATAAGCAACTTCAAGTTCTTGGATGGGCTGGAGGAAAATCACTTCCAACCGTTCCAATCTCCTTTAAACCCCCAGAAATTCGTAGCTTACCTCCGGATACGTCCTCACTCTCCGCTCCACTCTATACTGGGCAATGGACTGAGAAAGGTTACCAAACTATTCCATTAATCTGGTGTCCGCTTTCAGGACCAAAAGGAGTCTTGGGCTTCTTGGGACTCGCGGCCAATATCACGGATATGGGAAGTATTGAACAATTCTTTCTCCATAAAACTGCTACTTTAATCTTACTTGAACTCGTTAAAACGCAGTCCATTCAGGAAAGCGAACGTCAACACCATAGGGACTTTCTCTTTGACTTACTTTACAATAATTTCGATTCCCTTGAAATTATTATTTCACGGGGCAAATTGTGGGGATGGGATTTTGCTAAACCTCACTTTGTTGTAGTTGGCGAAATACCCGATTATGATCCCGATTCAGCAGAACGGGAACGTTTCGAAGAATTATTTATTGAGATGACAACAATTATGCATAACCGTCACCCCAAAACAATTTGCCTTGAACGTAATGGTCAAGTTGTTTTCCTTATTCCACTCCCAGACATGCTTCCACCATCAGAGTGGCATTGCAAAGCCTTCGAACTTCTTGAGCCGATCATGAAGAAGACCAAGTCTATCCCCGGAAAACAACCGTTCCAATACGGTCTTGGAAATTTGTACGACTCTGCCCGCTATTTACACAGGAGCTTTCAAGAAGCAAGGTCTGCGCTCGAATTAGGGCAACTATTCAATAATCCCCTGCGTTTAGTCTCTTTTCAGGACCTCGGTATTATGCGATTATTACACCGGTTAGATCGTCAGGAACTGGAAGATTACCGTTCTGAAGTTCTCGGTCCTCTACTTAAATTTGACAAGGAGAGTAATCTAGCTCTCGAAGAAACCTTATTGGCGTATTTCGCGTGCAACACAGACCTAAATGCTGCGGGCGAAAAGCTTTATCTGCATCCGAATACCCTCCGCTACCGTCTTAAAAAAGCCTCAGAAATCCTAGGCCGTGATTTATCCTCTCTAGAGAACCAGGTTAATTTATTTCTCGCGCTTAAGATCGGTCGGTTAAAATCGTTATGGCCTGACTAAGTCGAAGTTCGAAGTTCGAAGTTCGAGGTTCGAAGTTCGAAGTTCGAGGTTCGAACTTCGCGCATTTAGCCCTGGAAAGTTCTGCTAATCGTTTATTGGAAGTTAAAACTCCCCTGAGTAATTATTTAATTTGTCTTCATGCCCTTCTCGCTTAGCAGAGAAGGGCTTTTGTTTTTTTTTACAACGAACCTCACTTTTTTTCATTTTTTCTTCTAAAGGAACAAAACTGAGAAGGCCGAACTATATGACATAAAGTGAATTTAAGTACAATTTGAATTTGCCTTATCTCGAAAGAAAGGAGAACTCCTATTGACAACATTTTACGACTGCCCTCCCCGAGTTCTGAAAATTCATAGCGACCTTCTACTTGCGCTGAGCCTACTCTTCGCAAATGGAGGAGAAAAACTACCCCAAACTTTAAGCCCACTTGCGAAATCGTGTTCGACCATAGCCGACCACTATAAACTTGAGACGCTACTTCTCGCCATAGAAACCTTGACATACTTCTCGAAAGGGGAACGTGACGAGCACCTTCTTATGACCTACGAGTTTAACCGCCTCTTCGTTGGCCCAACTACACCGGAGGCTCCCCCTTATGAATCTGTTTATTTGTCCCCCGACCATTTAGTGATGGGAAAACAAACATTAGCTGTCCGCAAAATCTACATGCAAGAAAACTTACAGTCTGAAGGGCAAGGGCATGAACCTGATGATTTCATAGCAACTGAACTTGAATTCGCAGCATATCTCCTAAATCGAATTATGGAATCACAAGTTGCCAAGAATGATATTCAAATTCAACACTATAAGACCCGATACCGCCAATTTTGGACACAACACCCTAGCCTCTGGTTAGGAGTGTTTGCCCAAAGGATTCGCCAGTCAACCCATCATCCTGTCTTTTCTGCAGTGAGTGAAGTTCTCGATACACTCACAACACTTAATGCCCATTAAACACGAAGGAGGCTCTTTATGAAACTATCACGACGCAAATTCCTTGGGGGAACAGCTGCTGCTGTCTCTGGTCTAACCCTATTTAACTTTAATTTGTTAACCAATTCTCCCTCTGCCTCTGCAGCGGATCAACCCTCTGAGACTATGAAAACATTCCGAAATGTCTGTCCTCGTAACTGCTACGACACGTGTGGCATGATTACGTATGTGCAAGACGGAATCCTCAAAAAGGTTGAAGGAGACCCTAAACATGGCTATACCAACGGAAAACTTTGCCTAAAGGGATACGCATATCCGCGCCGAGTCTATAGCCCGGATCGCATCAAATATCCCATGAAGCAATCCCCTCGTGGTTCCGGTAACTGGACCCGCATCAGCTGGGATGAAGCCATGGATACGATTGCCAAGAAAATTCTAGATTTGAAAAAACGTTACGGATCCACACTTCCGATCTGCCTAGATAAATATTCCGGTAATTTTGGTATTGTTCACTATGGCGTAGAAGGTACTATGTCAAGCCTCGGCTACACAACTCGCGCCGTCGGCACACCCTGCTGGCCCGCTGGCATTGATGCCCAAACCTATGATTTTGGTACCCTTTATAGCAACGACCCCGAAGATATGGTTAATGCAAAGTATATTATTCTCTGGGGACAAAATGCCGCCTGGACAGCGATTCACAGTTTCCCCTTCATTAACAAGGCCCGGGAACGAGGGGCCAAACTCGTGGTGATCGATCCAATCTTAACATCAACCGCTTCAAAAGCCGATCTTTACATTCAAGTTAACACCAGTACGGATGGTGCTCTCGCTTTGGGCATGGCGCGGTATATCATCGATAATAACTTAGTCGACTGGGAGTATGCCCGTGCCAACAGTATCGGGTTCGATGAATGGGTCGACTATATCAAAAAATCCATTACCTTAGACTGGGCTTCTGAAAAAACGGGTGTGCCTAAAAACATCATCATGGAAATTGCCCACGAATACGCCACTGCAAAACCTGCCAGTATGTGGGTTGGTTATGGCATGCAACGTCACACGAACGGCGGTCAGAACGTACGCATCATCGATGCGCTCGGAGTTATGACCGGCAATGTCGGGAAATCCGGTGGGGGCGTTAACTACGGTCACTTAGAAACCTGGGGTTTCAACTATAACGCTATGGTCAACTCCGCTCCAGAAGGGTCTAAAGGGTTTATTGGCCCAGCTGGAAAAGAAGGGGATCGCGCCATCAACATGAATAATTTTGCCCACGATGTCTCCGCCCAAAGCGACCCTCCAGTAAAAATGCTCTGGTTGGCGTGCCGAAATCCTGCCGCTCAAGATCCTGACACTCATGCCATTGAAAAAATGTTCTCATCCATGGAATTTGTCGTTACCGTAGACTCGTTTTTCAACAAAACTGTCGAGATGTCTGATATCGTCTTGCCCGCAACCACCCATTTTGAAGACTGGGATGTCATGGCCAGCTATTGGCATTATTGGATCGGTATCAACCAGAGGGCCATTGACCCCCTGTATGAATCAAAAA
>CAKMJS010000031.1 GCA_927405585.1 uncultured Desulfosporosinus sp. | reverse complement strand
AAGCTCAGGTGAGATAGAAATTTCGCGTCCAAGTGAAAATGAGTAAAGTGTACATCGTGAGACTTTGATCTTAAGTAGGCGTTCAATTGCCAATGCGTAAAGTGAAAGTTGAAGGGTATATCGTTCTCGCAAGATCTGCTCTGGGTTGGTTTCATTATTCTCCATTTTGTCCACGCTCTCTGTTCGAAATGAATCTGTCTTATAGTCTAAAATTTCTGCACGGAGTTCCTGATGTTCGTCCTTACGAATTAACACAACATCAATGACCCCCTGAACCAAGATATTCGTCTCACTCTCAGTTGGAAACGTTATTGTGAATGGAATCTCTCGAAGTATTTGCTCAGCGCCAAAGAATCGCTCTCCCATTTCCGAACTCAGAAACTGAACAATTTGTTCGGGCTTAATACTATCCTTTTGTTTGCAGCTTAGAATTTCACGGTCAATAAGCGTACTCAGAAAATCTTTAACATTCCTTATCTGTTCCAGCTCAGGAAAAGTTCGCCATTGAATTGCCCATTCTTCAAAAGGGAGATGTTGCATCGCTGTGTGTAAGGCCGTACCTCGTTCGGCTGCGGTAAGCTCCTGCTCTTCTTGAAGGAACTTTGGGCGTTTCATAGAATCTGTGTTTTTGTGTAGCGTAGTCAGCGGAGTCGTGTCCTCGTTTGCATGCCAATTGAATTGTCGTTTCAATTCACTAACACTAGTTTTCGCAACCTGCCGAACAGCATTAAGGTGTGGATACTCCCAAGCTAGTCTACGGTCGACTTCAGTAACCAATTGCTCATAGGAGTCAATGTTCAACTTTATTTTATCGAGTTCACATTTAGCACTATTATCGATGCTCTTCTCTAGGTTTTCGTTTTTGCCCTCTTCAAGATTAGCCGCCTGACTTTCTCCTTTGACTAGGATTAAGCTACGATGAATCTTTACATCCCAGCGTGAATCAGTTTCTGGAATGTTCAAGGCTGATCGTCCCTCAGTTTCGCCGAACAGTTGACTGGGATGCCGAGCTAACGCAGGGCCGATCCAATCTAGAAAGCATTTGGCACTTCGGAGTTGACCATCTGGTAAGGAGACCTCTCCCCACTCAATTGTTCGATACCATCTCGGAAATATCTTATCTAAATCATCCATTGTCCCGTAAAGTAACAATCGCTCCTTGGCACGAGTTAGGGCAACATAAAGAATTCGCAACTCTTCCGCTAAGGCTTCTTGTGCTAAGCGCTGTTTAACAGCGTATTGAATTAAAGAGGGATAGCGAACATTGTTTTCACTATCAATGATTGGCATTCCCAACCCTAATTTAGAGTGTAGAAGCACCCTTCCCTTGAGGTTTTGTGTATTAAAGGTTCGCCCCAAACCGACCACGAAAACGACGGGGAATTCTAAGCCCTTGCTAGCGTGGACCGTAATCAAGCGGACGACATCTTCAGTTTCTCCTAAAGCGCGAGCATTTCCCATATCCTTGCCTTGCCCCTGGAAACGATCCAGAAAACGTAAAAAACGAAACAGTCCACGGTACCGTGTTGCTTCAAATCGACTGGCACGATCAAAAAGCACTCTCAGATTGGCCTGCCGCTGAACTCCTGCTGGTAGAGTTCCAACATAGTTTAAGTATCCAGTCTCTTCATATAGAGACCAGAGTAAATCTGCGAGTGAGGTACGACGGGAGCGAGTTCTCCAGGATTGTAATTTAAGCCAGAACTCCGTGATTCTATTATTCAATCCCTTGGCTGTGCCCAATATTATCCGTGCTTTTTCAAGGCGATGCTCCATTGATTCTTCATAAAGCATTAGAATCTGTTGGAAATCCATGATTCTATCTGGGGATGAGCTTTCATCTCCTAGACTAGCCCAAACTGCGAGAGTTAACGCTTCGAAGAAATCTCCTTCGGGAAGTATCATTCGGATTTTACCTAACTCACTACCGTTTAGGCCAACCAGTGGCGAACGCAGTACCGCAGCCAAAGGAATATCCATCCGTGGATTATCAATGACTTTAAGAAGGGATAACATTGTTTCCACTTCACTAGCTCCGAAGTAACCCATCGTCGTTTCCGCATAAACAGGGATGTCGGCGCTTTGAAATTCTTCTACATAAATCGGAGCAACAGCTGAGTATGAACGCATTAGGATCACAATATCTGAGTATCGGACCGGTCGGAAATTGTTAAGTTTATGATCATGAATTTGAAACTCAGCCCCTTGTACCATCTTCTGAATTCGTTCACTAACAAGACGAGCTTCAATTCTAGCCTTATCGAGATCTTCCGGGGATGTGGAGTCTTCAGTTTCAGCACTCAAATCGTCTACACACCCTGGAGGGTCTTCCGTTGGTGCGGATTCTAAGACTCTCTGTTCTTCACTCATATTTAAATCTGGCTTTCCCTCATCTGCCGAACTCAGGGCCAACTGGCTTCTTATACTTTTAGGGTCAATCAGGTGGAATTCTATCGGTCCTTCAGCCGTACGAATTTGATCCTGTCCCGAAATAAAGGACGCACCATATTGTAAGGCTGCTTGGTCGTCATAAGGAATTTCACCGGCACCTTTTGTCATAATCTGTCGGTATATGAAATTAACCCCGTCCACAACTTCCAGACGACTTCGGAAATTACGGTTCAAATCAATCACAAGCTCCATTGGGGACGTACTGCTCGGTATTCCATGATGCCAATGCGGCAAGGCGCTGTATTGAGCGAGAAATAGGCTGGGGTCAGCCATTCGAAAACGATAAATACTTTGCTTAACATCTCCAACCATAAAGAGATTAGGTGACTCCTCCTGCCTCGAGACCAGTTGCAAGATACGTTCTTGGACAGGATTAATGTCCTGATATTCATCGACTAAAACTTCTGCAAAATATTCCTTTAATCCAAGAGATATCAGAGAAGCCTCGCCCTTTTCCTCTAGTAATCGGAGAGCGAAATGTTCTAAGTCTGTAAAGTCTAAGACGTTACGATGGATTTTTGCAGCTGCATAGACTTGCGAAAATTCACTCACTAAGCAGCCCATGGTTTGTGCCATATTCCCCATCTCTCGTAAAGCAGGAAGCTGGTCTATTAGGGGATAAGCAAAAACCTCATTGTGTAACGAATTGAGTTTCTTCTTAGCTTCATCTCGCAATTTCTTGCATTCCTCTTGTAAATTCTTTTGACGCATTTGTTCTAGAGCAGCATCTGCTTCAAGAGCGGGATTTGAACATTCCTTAGCACCCTTTTTCTTTACGTTTGAACGCGCTGCTGGGAGCCTGGGAAAATTCACTGCATTTTTGAATTGTGCTTCAACCTGAGCCCAGTCTCCTTCGATCAATGCGCGGTTTAATAACCGAACTCGGTATATATCATCTTGTAACGTTTCCGCATATAGAGCTGGCCCACCTGGGCGCTGGGCAACTTCTTCAGCTCGATCAAGAATATTTAAACTTTCGCTCACAAGGTCCATGAGTCCTTGGCAAACGGCTCGACCCCAATCGCTCTGCATCATGGAATCAATATCGTCCCACACATAAGCCTGTTCAAGTCCTCCCAGCCATAAATCTGGTTGGGGTTGACTATAGGCGAATGAGTACAGACGCAAAACATGTTCCATTAATGGTTGGTCATCACGATCCGAGCCAAAGGCATCGACTAGTTTCAGAAAATCAAGGTCAACACGTTCATACCTAGATTCAAAGAGTTCTTCAACAACATCTTGGCGTAGAAGGTCAGCCTCTGCTTGATCCGCCACGCGAAACGCTGGGTCCAGCTCAATTTGATAAAAATACTTTCGGATTAACTCTAAACAGAAAGAATGCAACGTAGTAATGCTTGCCCGTTGAAGCAGGGTGCGTTGACGGAGAAGACGTTCCACCTCCTCAGTCTCTTGTGCCACAAATAAAGCTTCGTCTAAGGCCTTGCCAATACGCTCTCGCATCTCACTTGACGCTGCTTTAGTAAATGTTACAACGAGAAAACGATCTACATCCTCAGGTTTTTCGGGATTGGTGATTCGCCGAATTAACCGTTCTACAAGCACGGCCGTTTTGCCTGAACCGGCTGCAGCAGCAACCAAGATTTGTCCCCGTAACGTGATGGCGGCACGTTGTTCCGCTGTCCACTTGGGTTTACTCACGTCAGATCTCCCCCTTAAAACCTGGAGTATTATCTGTTTTTTCAATAGGATTTCCATCTCCTGTGCCATCCAACCAGTTTAATTGTGGACCCAATGTATAAGTTTGTGAAATTGAGTCTGTGCCGGGACTACGGTTATCTTCTGCTATGTTTTCGATGCGTCTCAAAACTTCTTCTGGCTTTAAGACAGACAGATCCCTATATCGGTTTTCCGGTAGGTAAGGGTCAAAGTGGCATACAGGTTTGTAAGAACAATACTGGCATCCATTACTCTTCCCACGCCGATAGGGTGAGAGGGATATATTACCATCTAATATCTGTTCTCCTGTTTGTCGGAACCACTGATGGAGATAGGTAGTAAGCGAGGCAAAATGATCCTCGGTAAGGACGTTGGCTCCTTTTGTGAAGGTACCGTCCTTTTTCAATTTAAGCCCAAGTAAATCAGATTGCCCTGTACAAAAGGAAGAGTCCATGGCTTCTAAGACTCGTGGATTGGCTAATAAATACCCTCCGACTTTGACGGCTTTGACTCGCTGCTGTTCCAGCTCTTCCGAGCATATGGGAGCTTTGTTCGCTAGCTGTGGTTCTAGGACAGGAAAATATAGAAAACCCGCAGGAATTTTCTCAGGAAAGACATTTTCCGATTCTGCTGCTAATTCTATACCTGAGTTTTCTGAATTGATTTCCAGGGTGGGTAACTCTGAAGTCGTATTAAGCAAGACTTCAGCGCCTTGCAAGGCCACATCTAAATAAGTGAGCAATTGAAGATTTAGCCCATGATAAATAGAATCCAGTGCTAAGGATAATTCTCGAGATTTATAATCAAGGATACGTAAATACACTTTTCCGTCTAAGAATGCTGCATCGACGCGGTCGATTTGCCCGCATAAAAGTAGAGAATCACCCTCTGTTAATTGGATGTCAACCCCGGGGAGGGTTTCTGTTGGCCCAAACCTCACTTCTAGCTGGATCGGAATAAATATCCCTTGGCGAGCATGCTCTCCAAGGACTCGAACAGCGTGATGAACAGTACGTTTAAGTTTATGAGTTAAATAGCGGTAGCGGGCGCTACTCAGGAGGATTTCATGCTGAAGACTCGGAGCAAGCTGATCCGACAATTCACTGACTAGTGCCCAAGATTCTGCCTTCGTCAATTTCCCCCAATCTAAACCCCGTTTTTGCAATTGAATCGCAAAGTCATGCAATAGAGTATGGAAGAATTCACCCATATCTGGACTCGAGAGTTGATAAGTTGACCTTTCACGAAGCTTCAGACCGTACCGAGCATAATGTCCAAAAGGACATCGAGCGAATTGTTCTAAGCGGGAAACACTGGCTTTCAACCGTTTACCGTATAAACGGCGCGCTTGTGGGCGTTGAATCCGGTCTTCCTGATTTTGAGTTAACAGGCTAGCTTGTAACTGCTTCACTTGATTTTGATGGATGGGATCCTGAGTTAACCACTGTTCAGTAGCCCTCCAAAGGGGTTCGAGCGGATCTCCCTGACGCAATGTGCTCAATTGCTCTGCATAGCCTTGAAGCGCTGAAGCTGCATGACTGATGCGGTTTATATCCTCCTGATTACCTTGAAAACGTTCCATGAGAGTTGGGAAAAGATTCTTAAGCCGTGCGACAATAGGCGAAACGACTAGACCTTTTCCTTCTTCGTCTGTCAATGGATAGGAAACCACAAGTTTTTCGGTTGCTCGGGTAAGGGCTGTATAGATAAAGAATTGTTCTTCATACGTCTGAGCTTTCCCTTTCGGAGCAAGTGCGACCCCAGCTAGCTCTAATTGTTTCCTTTCCTCTTCATCAAGGACTCCATCAGAGGCAGGTCTGGCAGGAAGTACACCCTCATTTGCTCCGAGCAGAAAGAGTACCCGCACTTCCGGATTCCGAGACCGATCTAACGATCCAACTAGGACTTGATCCAGCCCTGGGGGAATCAACCCGAGTTCAATCGCTTCTATCCCTGAAGAGAGAATTAAGGCGTAGTCTGCAAGCTCCAGACATTCATCGCCAAGTCCTGCGACCATTTCATCCATGACTAGCATGACAGCTTCCCAGATTTGTTCGTGCAGTTTAGCTTCGCTGAGGTCTCCCCTTTCTTGAGCCATTAGAGACCACTTCTTTAAGGTTGCTGGAGCATCTAGCCTTTCTAAAAAAGTATACAACGTCTTGGTAACTTCTCGCACCGTTAAACTGTCTGCTTTGCTAGTTGGACGAACCCTTTGGACAAAGGGGGCCATGAGGGTGTAAATAGTCTCCCTGGTGGAATTAAGCTGAGCTTGAAATCTAATCTCAGTGGCTAATTGTGCTTCATTTTGTCCCAGAGACCACTGACGATGATATCTCCACGCAATGTTCCTGTTCCACCCTTCACCTTGTATTCCGTGTTCAAGTACGTAGTTTTCCAGACAGTCGATGGCATCCCGTTGCAGTGGGAAAAAGTCCGTTTTTAAACAACGAAAAAGTGGTTCGTAAGCCCAATGGCTCTCTGCCACTTCTGGTATAGATTGAATCAGCTCAATCAAAGGATGATGCAAGACAGAACGTTTATGATCTAAGAAATAAGGAATCTCATAGGACGTAAAGACCTGCGTAATCAGCTCGTGATAACCTGTAAGGTCGCGAGTCATGACTGCCATTTCATTCCAGGAGAACCCTTCATCCCTGGCTAAATTTCGCAGTTCCCGCGCAACCACTTCCACTTCAGCTCTCCGATTGACAGTTGAAATAATCCGAATTCCTTCCTCTAGGGGACTCTCCGCATTAGCACGTAATTCACAGAGTTTGGATATTGGATCGGAAGACTGAACCGTTCCGTAAGCTACCGTTGGATAGGTAGAAAAATACCTTTCTAAATGCCAGAGCCAGGGGTGTTTAAAGCGTGTCGTATTGCCCAGCAAAATTGGAGGGTGTAGAAGGGTACCAGTCTCCGAGGAGATGCGTTGTAAATCTTGATACGTCTGCCGAGGCCCTGTAAATAACTCCTCTCCCACTTTAAAGGTCCACGAGTCCGGCTGGCTTTGATCGACAAGTAAACCAGGATCGAGTGAGGAGGTAATGACAACTTCACTGGCCTTGGAGAAGATCATTTTTAAGACCTCTAATTCCTGAGGGGTAAATCCGGTAAACCCATCAACCCAGACATGAGCACCTCGGATAAGGGGTGCAAAAGGGATTTTTTCTGCCAAAATTGACAGCTCATCATCAGGGTCAAGGATTCCTTGTCCTAAAGCAGCCTGAAATTCTTCATAAATAAGGGCTAAGTCTTGAAGTTTATCCAATAATAGCCCTGTGGTATTTTTAACTTTTCGCAAGTCGTCTGGGACAATACGGTAAGTTTTAAATTCTCCGATAGCTTGAGCGAGGAGGTCAGCCATACCGGGCCGGGTAGCGGATCGTGCGAATGCATTTAAATGTAGACGATGCTTTAGGAGAATTCGGCGTAGGAGCATCTGTTTGCCAATCGCACCGATCAGAACTTTTTGCCCTCCCCCAGTTTCGGAAAACACTCGCCAGCCAAGCCGACGAAAACTTAAGACTTGTGCCCGTAAACTTCCGCCTAAGTCAGGTGTGTTGGCCAAGGCTACTTCCATCTGATAAGTCGCCTGCTCTGGGACGAGCAGGATCAATGGTGCACCCCAAGGCTTCAGCCGAAGTTCTTGGCGAATTTCTTCTAAACACAGAGTGCTCTTCCCTGTTCCAGCGCGACCAAACACGAAACGCAAACCCAAACAAATCGCTCCTCTCTAGGAAAGTTCATATTACCAACCAGTCGTAAAAATACCACAACGTTAGTTGAATGAGATCACACCTCATTCACTTTTCAAGACCTAATAGGGTCGCTGCATTATGATAAAAGATGGCATCCATTTCCTCTTGAGATACTCCCAGTTCAGTACACACTTGGGTTTGGAGATCGAAGTACTTCTTCGCCCAACCACGAGGGAACCAACTCGAATCTGTGCCAAAAATAATCCGTTTTGGGCCGACAGTATCCAAGGCTCTGGCAAAGAGATCTTTTAAAGAGAGCGGATGGGGCATCCAGCGAATCCAATCGTTCGATCCAGAGGTATCTATATAGACATTAGGGCTCGACCATGCTAGGTGAAGAAGGTCTTGAAAATACCCAGCCCCAAAGTGAGGGATGATAAATGGAATATCGGTATATTCTTGTGCCACCTCAGCCAAAGTAATTGGACTAATACGAGGATGTCGAATAATTCCTCCAGGACCACCTAACACACCAAAATGAATTAAAACAGGTATCTTTCGGTCTGCTAACAAGCGCCAAAAGGGCTTTAAATCTGGTGACTCAAACGGTTTTGTGGTCATGGGACCAAACCATTTATACCCACTCAACCCTAGCTCCTCCAACGCGTGGTGCATTTCCTCCAAGGCATTTGGGGCACAAAGGTCATGATGAGCAAAACCTAGGAATTCCTGCGGATGCTGACGTACAACAGCAGAAAGAACCTTGTTCCCTCCTCCCGTCATGAAAACGACCTTCTCCAAATGATTATTGTGCACTTCCGCCGCCCAACGTTCGCCTTGAACTTGGATACCACTTTGCTTTCTCTCGGGTTCTGGAAAGTCGAATACTGCCCGCCATTGTTTTTTTAGTTCTCTAGTATAGGCTTTTACCAATGGGTGGAGCTCTCGTCGCGCTATTTTAGTTTTCGCTGGAAAGTGCGCATGGAAGTCTAAGATCTTATCCGGTTTCATAGTAAAGCTCCTTATAATTCGATGTGCCGTACTTGAAGGACCTTGCTCAAGTGAGCTGATCCAACAGATGGGGGATATTTTGGCTTAAGTATTCGCAGATCAGGGTATTCTTCTTGAATAGTGTTCATAAACGATGGCTCCAGCCACTCCCAACTATGCTTCATGCCGCCAACCAACCCGATTTCTAAGCCTTGGGTCTTTCGTAGGAGAGCCATAGTCAAGTAACCTAAAGCTCGCCCGGACTCATCAAGTATCTGTTTAGAAATATTGTCGCCCATCTGAGCGGTTTCAACAACCACTGGAACTAAAGCGGCAAATTCTATGTTTAGGCGTTTCTTCAGGTAGAGCCAGTCGAGGATACCACGAACCTCCTTCAATCCCAAATGGGCTGCAATTTTTGTTTCTAATAGACTTTTAGGGCCGTACCCATCGAAGGATGCGACCATTGCTGCTAGGGCCTTGCGACCAATACTATAGCCAGCGCCTTGATCGCCTATGATATGTCCCCAGCCGCCTACTCGGATTGCTTCACCCTCAGGGTTAACCCCTAAGGCGATAGCTCCTGTTCCTGCCACTAAAACGTTCCCGGAAAAAACCCCTTGCACTGACATTAAAGCCCCGTATACATCGTTTTCCAAAACCACAGTAACCCCATGCAATGTGGTCCCTGTATCCTGTACAAGCGCGTTTAACCCTTGCTTTAAGCCATTGGCCATTATTGACCAGTCTTCCGGTGTGTCAATCCCTGCAAGAGTGATTCCGATCCCCTCTACTGTCTCCAACTGCTGCCAGGCTTCTCGAATCCCCTCAATAATATGTAGGACAGCTTCTTCCCTGCCGACCACATGATAATTGCTCGCTGGCTTGCGCAGTAAACGAAGAACTCGCCCAGTAGGATCTAACGAGACTATCTCTGTCTTACTGCCTCCGCCATCAACTCCGATTCGAATTCCTATGATAGTCACTTCCTATCCTTATTGGTTCAAAGATTAAACGCCTAGTAAGTACTAAATAATGATTGATAGGCATGGAATTCAGCCTCCATCAATAGATATATAGAAGTTTGGGGGTGAACTTGTGTGCGTATTGTTGTGATCTCTCGCCGCAGGCTATTTCTTGTTCTTATGTTTCTTCTTACAGTCGGAGGAAGTCTCACTATAACCCTAAGTTCTCTGACGACCCCATCGCTTGTTCGGGCGCCAGGAACTTACTATATGGCGAATACCCAAGAAAAAGTCATAGCGTTGACCTTTGACGATGGACCGGACCCAATCGACACGCCAGCAGTTTTGAATATTCTCAAAGAAAAGAATGTTCGGGCAACCTTCTTCGTTTTAGGGAAGGCAGCGCACGATAATCCTGACTTGTTAAAACGTCTTGTGATTGAAGGTCATGAAATTGGAAACCATAGTTTCAACCATGATTATCAGCAACGTCGTTTGGTTGAAGAGATTATAAAGACAGATCAAGAGGTCTTTGCTACAACGGGTGCCCATACTTATTTCTATCGCCCTCCAGGAGGTTTTGTGTCCAAAATTCAGCTGGAAACTGTTAAAAACAATGGTCATATCGTAGCGTTGTGGAGTGTGGATAGCAAGGACTGGCGTAACCCAGGCGTAAAACAAATCGTCGATAATGTTATAAAAAATGCTTTTCCAGGCGCCATTATTCTTATGCATGATGGAGGATATCAGCGTATTCAAACCGTGAAAGCATTGGGACCGATTATTGACGCTCTCCGAGATCACGGTTATCGATTAGCCACACTAAGTGAGCTGAAAATGTTGGATTCTGAAATTAAGTAGAAAAGTCCCGGATGAGACATATGAAGTGACCTCGTGCAAGTAAAGATGACGATGACAGTGAAGAATTTTTTAGAATTATGTTAATCGTTTGCAACAAAGCCAGCGCCGAAAACTTCTCCAGCATTTTGGACAATCATGAAGGCTTGAGGGTCCACCTCGCGCACTGCTTGTTTGAGTCGGCCAATTTCAGGTAGACTGACAACACAGATAATCACGTCTTTTGGCTCGCAGGAATACGCTCCTCGTCCATGCAAAAAAGTAGCTCCCCGGCCCAAATCAGCCATAATTTTGTCGACTAAGGCTTCAGATCTATCTGAAATGATCGTAATAGACTTTGCTGGAACTCCGCTCTGGATTAGATCGAGCACACGACCATAGACAAACAGCATCACCAATGTATAAAGTGCAGCTTTTGAGCCGAGTATTGCCCAGGATATCATGATGATAACTGCGTTAATGGCAAGGGAAGAGGTTCCCATCGGAATTCCATATCTCCTCTGAATGACTTTAGAGACGATGTCTGTGCCGCCTAGGCTACCACCGAAGTGAAATATTAGGCTTCCAGAAATTCCCGAAATCACCCCTCCATAAAGTGCTCCAAGAAAAATGTCATCAAAGGCAATCGTTTGAACCCCTTTAAAGAGATCTAAAAATATTGAGAAAATAGCTAATCCCCATATGGTTTTAAAGACAAATTTCTTATTAATTTCCCGCCAGCCTAGAACAAATAAGGGGATGTTCAATAAGAAGGTCATCAGTCCCATAGGAAGCTTCAATGTATAGAATAACAGCAAAGCAATCCCGCCAACTCCACCTCCGCCTAAACCTGAGGGGACAATAAAACCTTGTATGCCGAAAGCAGCTACTATGGAACCAATAGCTATCGCGAATATACCTAGGACAGACCTGGCCCGCTCTGAAATTTTCAATGTATGTCCTCCCCCCATGAATATGCTGAAAAAACCTCCCCCACCTTATAGGGTGATGGGAGGTTTTGATGTTAGTTCAATTAACACTAATCTTAGTATATAGATATTTTCAGTAGTCGTAAAGTTTTTCTATCATATATTTCGCTTTTTCCAAAAACGGTAGGCGACCCATCCCAGAATACCAATAATTAGATAAGGGAAGGCATAGCCCAACCCGACTACAAGATAGTTAATGGCATTCCAGGAACTGCTGAGGGTTTTTAATACGGCATCTTGGGTTGCTTTCCAGGTAGTATCCCAAGAAATTGGTTGCCAAGGATTCTTAACATTTAGATTTGGACTTTTGAGAGTAACAATTTGTAGGCTCAATGTGGAGTATTCCACAATATTGTTCCAGAGTTTAAGCTGACCCTTTAATTGTTCAATTTGCTGACGAATGTTTCCAAGTGCATTTTCCACCTTAATAACGTCTTCCACAGTTTTTGCCTCGTTTAAGATTTCGAGGTAACGTTTCTCTTGGACTTCTAGAGTTTGCAGGCGAACCTGGGAATCGTAATATTGATTTGTAATGTCATTGGCAGTCATGTGTTGATTGAGCACTTTGCCCCACGTTGAGAGCGAGTCACGTAACCCGTCAAGCTTTTCTGCCGGTATCTTGACCGTCATTTGAGCCGATGAATAATTATCCGATCCGTTTTGTTGGGATGAGGTGACATACCCCCCTATTCTTTGAACTTCCTTGCTAATTTGGGTAACTACATCGTCAATAGTTACTACTTCAAGGGTTAAGGACATATCGTGGGTGATTTTCCGAGGAACGCCTTCATCCGCCGGCGGAACGACCGCTTGGTCGGGAGGAACAGGAAGGATTTGTCTATCCCCTCCCATGGTTTCGGAAAGGGAATACATCGATTTATTCGATTCCGGTGATGGCGCTTGGGGTGCCACTGTACCAGCTCTATTCTGGACACCGTCGTTGTCAGCTACACCGTAGGACTGATCCATAGCTACGGATTCGGTTGATTTTGCTTGACTCCCCATACGCGGGAGTAGATTAAATGAACCGTTCATAACCCCTTGCCCGATGATCACCAACATTGCGATGCCTACGACCGAAATGCCAAATTTCCATTGCCTATACCCAAAGAACGTACGTAATTTTTTTCGTAACCGTTGAACTAACCCTTCCTTATCTATCGGTGGCAAAGTTACCTGTTCTTCTTTGGACATTTTTTCTAAGGCTTTCTGCTTGACCCTCTGTTTTATTTGCTCATTCATATTCGAATCTGATTGGATTGTATAGAAGAACGCTTTCATGCGCTTCAAATCACCATCTTCTTCCCAGAGGGATGTGAGATCCGTTCTGTTGATAAAAAACCTATTCATCAGCCTCTTCCTCCTTTGTCCGGGTTCCCTTGGTAAATTTTACGAAACCCTTTCTTCGCTCGGTATAAAAGGCTGTCGACCGCTTGATGAGTTGTTCCGAGAATCTCTGCCACTTCACCGGCAGAAAAGCCCTCGATCAAGCGAAGTTGAATGACATTTACCTGTTGCGGGGAAAGCTTTGCCAAGGCTTCCCCAACACTTAAAAGTGTTGCCCATGTCTCACTTTGATCGGATTCTTGTGGTAAAGGCTTAAGTATCTCGTCTAGAGTAATCGTGGGAGTGCGTTTATGAGACCGGTAATAATCGGCAATTTGATGGGAAGCGATCTTTAATGCCCATGCCTTTAGAGCGTTCTTCTTCTCTATATCAGGCAAACCCCGCCATACTTTCACGATAATTTCGGCGGATACATCCTCCACATCTAGCTTAGGCACACGAATGGATACATATCGGTAGATTAAAGGGAAAATTAGTTCATAGACCTCATCAAAGGACGAATCGGCTTCCACCTTCTCGTCAGCCTCCTTCCGTCACGCTTTTGATATGCTACTCTAATAGAGTAATAGGAGTAGCTAGTTAAACTCGCATACTTTATATGAAAAGTAGTATGTGGTTTATCCTTACTATTCTATAGACGTATACTGGATGCCTTTTCTGATGTGGCTAGATTAAAATTAATTATGCTAATTGCTCTAACTCATAAAACTGGTGAAAACAAGCGAGCAATTGATTCTTTATATCTTTGTGAAGTCGGGCGAGCTTGAAAGGTTTGAAGGTCGATTCTAATACTATCGTTTATGTCCTGGTCAAAATCATGTTTAAGCCTTTCTACTAAGGACTGGTCATAAACAAAAGCACAGATATCGAAATCTAGGAGATAACCTCTTTGATCCATATTTGCAGACCCTACTGAAGCAAGCTCATTGTCAATAAAGAAGATCTTAGCGTGAAAGGTCCCTTTCATGTAACGAAATATTTTAACACCCGCTAGAAGTAATTCTTCAAAATAGGAATGCATCGCCAAATAAGTCAGTTTATGTTCGGGTACTCCTTGTACAACTAGCCTTACGTCTATACCACTAAGTGCTGCAGTTTTGAGGGCCATAATCAGGCTTTCATCTGGAATGAAGTATGGTGTTTCAATGGCAACACTGCGTTTAGCCATGGTAATCGCATTGAAAAATCCCTGCCAAATTGACGTCCAATTTGAATCAGGTCCCCCACCAACAATTTGAATGGGCAGCATTTGAGTTGTGGTAGCGCGTGGAAAGTAGCGAGCATCGGTAACCTCTTGACGAGTCACAAAATACCAGTCGTTTAGGAAAATTGATTGGAGCGTTTGGACTGCTTCCCCTTCAATTTTCAAATGAGTGTCTCGCCAAAATCCAAGTTTAGAGTCGCGTGACAAATACTCATCCCCAATATTTAGCCCGCCCATAAAGCCAATACGACCATCAACCACGACAATTTTACGATGGTAACGCAGATTAAGTCTTGATGTTATAAACGGAAAACGAATTGGGAAAAACCATTCGACTTGAATCCCGGCTTGACGCATGCTCCGTACAAAACTACCTGAAATCGATATACTTCCCATTCCGTCCAAAAGGACTCGAACTTCAACCCCTTCCTCAACTTTACGGGTTAAGATTTTCAAAACGTCTGCCCCTATTTCATCATCATTAAAGATGAAATAGCTAAAGTGTATGTGATCAGAAGCTCCTTCTAATGCGTTGAATAAGGCTTGGAATTTTTCGTCTCCATTTAATAAGATCTCAACCTGATTATGTTGTGTTAAGGGTGCAAAACCACTTTTCAAAAGAAGATTGACCAGTTTATGGTGCGAATCAGAGTGTTGAGGTAATTGATCGCCGTGATTGTAATCAGGTTGCTGTCGCAGAGCTTTGACCAATCGATTATCAGGGATATGTTTATTTCGAAATATAAGCCGATGAGATTTCTGTCCAAAGATAATAAAAATAATTGCCCCCAAGACCGGTAAAATTCCAAGAATACAGATCCAAGCGATTGTTTTTGAGGCTGCTCTGTTTTCTAAGAGTATCACTCCCCCAATCAGAATTACCTGAAAAAAGCTTATCAATATTAGAAATAACCATATCATAAAATCACTCCTATTCGCGTTGGTTTAACGCACCTATCAAATTCTAAGTTTATAATGGCGAACGAATGAGTAGAATGCTTTCCTAGTATGCACCACATCTTATCATTCTAAAGAATAGAATTAACACGTAGCTTCTCGTATTCCTAAGGAGAGTCATGTCTAAACTATGAAAATAACAAAGACAGCGTCCCACGAAAGAGACGCTATCCTACACAATGAACTCGTCCAACTAAAGTTGAACATCGAGACTCCTGTGGGGAGTCTACCCCTAACGAAACGGAGTACGGGGTACTACTCCCACTTGCAGAAGTGGGAGTCTCACGATTGGATAAATCAATCACAAGACTAGTGTATTAGTTGTTTTTCATTCGAACCCTAAACTCATCCGCGATCTGTTCGAATTGTGTAAACCCTTCACCTTTCATTAGTCTTCCATATTTGGTACTTCGTTCTGGAGTGCCAACAACTTCAGCCCAGAAATACTCAATCATTTTTTGTGCGTTGCGCTGTTTGAATCGAAGGCTTGCCCCTCTTGTTGCTGATTTGAGCTTCTCTGAAGCTTCTGCTGAATTCAATATCGGATCAAAAATACTCATATGGAGAAAAGCCATGATTTCTTCTTCTCTAGTCATAAAATCCCTCCTTATTTAATTGGAAAAAGCCTCATAATAAACCTATGAGACAAGCTTAGTGGCTATGTTAGTAAAATGAAAAAGAGGAGCAATTATTGCTCCTCCTTAAAATAGTATGTTTTAAAACCCTCTAAAAGCCTTTGCATAGCTAGGACACCTTTGATTGCGACTCGAATAAAATCACCTGTCAGACCTGTAAAGCTTGAACAATCGCGAACAAGAATCCCCTGTCTACCTAAATGTTGGATCAAGTCTGCTGACGTGTGGTCCAAAACCTCGATCAAAGCGAAATTCACCGTCGTTGGCCAAAGTTTTAAATGTGAGAAACTAGATTGAGCAAATTCCCTGTAAAATAGTGTCCGACTCTCTCTTAACTTTACCCGAACGTCCTCAGGAAACTTCATATCCTCTAGTGACGCGCTCCCGGCATGCTGAGCAAGAACATTAACGGACCAAGGATCGCGGTATTGATCGAATCTGGCCAGTAAAGACTTATCCGCAAAAACTGCGCCCAAACGCAGACCAGGCAAACTATAAAACTTTGTTAAGGAGTATAACACAATGAGATGGTCGTTGGTTTCTAGGTAAGTGCGTGCAGAATGACGTAATTCGTCCGACAGAAAATCAAGGAACGACTCATCGAATAGAATCCGACATCCTAATTCTTTGGTTAGACGAAGAAGTCGTTCAAACAGGTCAATACTAATTTGACTTCCTGTCGGGTTATGTGGGGAACAAAGAAAAAGTAAGTCACACCCTTTAAGGAATTCTCGCCACTGTTGGTCTACTCCACTGCTCTTGTCTTCTGAGTTATCACTTTGTCCGCCCAATGGATTATATTTTGCCCAACCTTCTGGACCAAATAGGATATAGCTAACTTCGGCTCCAACTGAACGTGCAGCCCGTTCGTATTCACTAAAAGTGGGAATGGGAATGGCTACTTTTTTAGGTTTTAACGCTTGAACGACTGTGAAGATCAAGTCCCCTGCTCCGTTACCTACCATGATCGAGTCAGTCGGTATTTCCAGATGGTTAGAGAGGGTTGATATCAAGACCCGGCTTTCAGGATCAGGATAATTCACGATATCAGCCATTCCTTGTTGTATAGACTCCCAAACCCCGGTTGGCGGGCCAAAAGGATTAATATTGGCGGAAAGGTCAATAAATGAATCTAAACCATATAATTCTTGCGCTCTGCGGAGATTTCCACCGTGCATAGTTTCACCCCGTAATTTATGTTAATTCCTATATTTCCTGCTTGGGTACTAAGATTCCACCAGAATGACTGTGGAAAAGATCCAGGTACGCCGGGTTAAACCGTTGATCAGCGTCAAGTTGCAAATTCTTAAGAATCTCAGAATTGGAAAAATCGGCTCGTGGAAATACTCCAGCTATCAGTGTACCACTATGGGCAGTAACAACACCGAGTCCGCCTTTATGGAGCACCCAGGTCAAGAATGGTTCAAATTGCGATTTCATATTTATTTCTAAATTACACCGTGCACTAATTGTCCCGGCGACTGCTAATTTTTCTAAATCAGTTTGTTCTATACCTTCACGTGCAAAGCTATATGCTTTAGCAATCTCAACTTCATTACGACGATAATGCTCCGCTAAACCCGGTCTCGCATTGAAGACACGTGTATCGATTGCTCCGCCCCAATCCAAAGCGAGAAACAGCGCAGGAACTACTGGCCCAAGTACGCGGTGATTATGTCTATGCACATGTTCAATCTCTGTAATTCCTGGGAACATCACACTATCGCTAGGTTCAATTTGTAAAACAAAATGCGCCAAGCGCTCTGGAATCGGCTCTTCACCTAGGGCGATCAGAGCCGCCGCAACTACTGCAGTTAGGTCAGCCGTGGAACTGGCCATTCCTTTCCCCTCTGGCAGCTGTTGAGTGAATTCCACTTTACCACCGAGTGACGGTATACCTAAATCTTCTTTAAGCAATTCCAAGACTTGTAATGCTTTTGTTTTACCAAAGGGAAGATCCCAGCCTGTAGCGAGCATATTTAAGGTCACCCGAGCTTCTGAAAAACGATCAATAGGACAATCAATCAGAAACGGGATCCCTTCTCGAGCCCCTTGTACCCATTCTCCACACGTCCCCGGACAACGGGCCATCCCGCTAGTAAAATCCGTCATACCCCAATTCTCCCGGTTCGCGTTGCAAACCAGTTCTCGAGTAGCTTTGCTTGTCCTGAAAAATGAAGGTGAAGATAGGATGCCACGATATTATCTCGGGCATATCCCTCCATTCGATCAGCGTGATCTCCTTTGAACAATTCATAGGCGGGCGGGAATTCGTGATCATAGGTAACTCTAGAATAGTGAAATTCGTGCCCTTGAACTGTGGTCCCACGTGGACCTAGGAAATTATCCTCACGAAAGACCCCTCGTCGATACCCTATGCCTTGTAAGCGTCGTGTCATTTCTGCCTTCATCGGAATGAGACCAGCTAAAGGAACTTCTCTTCCTTCAAAATCAGTTATGGACTGTCCGAGATACATGTATCCACCACACTCGGCATAAACAGGTTTGCCACTCGCTGCATAAGAGCGCAGAGAGTCAAGGAAGGTAATATTTCCACTCAAACGATCAAGATGAAGCTCTGGAAATCCCCCGCCGATAAAAATACCGTCAAGGTCCGGTGGGAGTGCATTGTCGTGTAAAGGGCTAAACGGGACAATCCTAAAATTTAAACGTTTTGCCAGATCTATTGCATCCTGGTAGTAAAAAAGGAAAGCCTCATCCAGTGCCAATCCTAACCGAAATTTATCCTCTTGCTCCACAGAACTAACTTCAGTTTGTATGGGGGCATCCGTTAATACACCCGTCATTACAGGAGACTCGTTGAGATCAGGAGCGCTTAGCATAATGCGTTCGATTTGTTCTAAATCAATGTGTTTCGTTACCAACTCTGAAAGCGTGTCGATAAAGCCCTCTAGTAGCCCACTCTCCCCCACTGGAACCAATCCTAAATGCCGTTCAGGAAGATGCAATGCCACTTCTTTCGGGAGGACACCGAGGACAGGGATCTGGAGATCATTTAAGGCTTCTCTAAGTATTTTTTCCTGGGCCACAGATTTTACGCGGTTAAGTATAACTCCTTGAAGGTTTACTTCAGGGTCATAAGTATTAAACCCGTGAACTAAGGCCGCAACGCTACGGGACATCGAGGACGCATCGACAATGAGGATGATTGGAGTATGAAGAAGTTTTGCCACATCGGCAGTACTTCCGAAACCGGCTGTTCCGCTCATACCGTCAAATAAGCCCATCACACCTTCAATCACCGCCCAACACTCTCCAGCGCTTTGAGCAAAGACGGAAGGAAGATGTTCGCCCAACAGCCAGCGGTCAAGATTTCGGGAAGCCTTTCCCGTAGCTGCCGCATGATAACTGGGGTCGATGTAATCTGGTCCGACCTTGTACCCTTGGATTGGGCGTCCTCGCTTTTTCAAAGCTGCCATCAAACCTGTAGCAAGGGTTGTTTTTCCAACGCCACTATGCGTTCCCGCTAGAACAATACGTGGGATCTTCATGCTGTATCTCCCTTCCTATAAAATCCCAGTTACCTAATATTCACCCAATCGTTATAGCCATAAAGTTCGATTATCTGGCTCTTGTACAAAATGACTGCCTTCTTCAAGGAGAATTGCAGACGTTAAAAATGGTCTCAATTAACTCATCAGGTAAGCTAACATTAGAGCAGGTAAGAGGGAAAGCCAGGTCGCCGTATGAACCAGTTGACGACAACGGACAATGTCAGTGACGTCTACTGGATGCAGGGCGTCTCCCATTTCTGCTCGGTGGTGAGTCCGACCATGATAGATATTGATACCGCCAAGCTGAATGCCAAGTAACCCAGCAACCACACTTTCCGGATTACCACCATTGGGACTAGGATGACCTGAGGCATCTCGCCTCCACATTTGATAGGCGTGACCTACGGACATTTTCCTCAACCAGCCTGCGAGCAGTAAGATCGGCACAGATAAGCGCGCTGGCACGTAGTTCGCCCAGTCATCCGTTCGAGCCGAGAACCAGCCAAACTCTTCATAACGATCATTCCTGTAGCCAACCATAGAATCTAAAGTGCTGATCGCCTTAAAGGCCATCGCTAAGGGCGCTCCTCCCAGAGCGGCATATATCAGCGGAGATAAAATCCCGTCGACAAAATTTTCGGCGAGCGTTTCGACGGTTCCCCGGGCAATCTCTCCTTCGGAAAGATTGGCAGTATCTCTGCTGACCAACCACGAAAGTCGTGTACGAGCTTCACCTAGATCCCCATTTAGCAAAGGAGCTAGGACACTTTGCCCAGCATCTAAGAGGGATTTACTCGCTAAGGTTGTAAAAATCACATAAGTACTTAATGCTAAACCCAACAAGGGATGAAGTGTATTCGCAATAAACACAACAATCCATGTGATCAGATAGCTCCCACCTACTATAAGGATCGTTAGGAGAACCCCGTTGGCGCGTCGCACCTTAGGCGTTCCTAGATTGAGCTTGCGTTCTAAAATGGTGATCATGTTCCCTATTCCCACGACCGGATGAGGCCAACTTCGGGGGTCTCCTATTATCTGATCCAGAATAAAGCCAAACAATACTGCGATTGGAAGAACAGCCCAAACTAAACTTAGTATTTCCAACATTTTAGATTACCTGGACTTTCCCTTTGGCGTTGCTTCAACACCTAAGCCCATAATAGCTCGAATCTGTTCTAAATCAACATTGTGACGTACTAAATCTGCTAACTCATTAAACGCTAATTCACGAAGTGCTGCCTGAGAGAGTGACGCTTCTACAGGTCTCACGGACCCCCGACGCTGCCATAGCCAGTTTATAAGGGATGTCCGCAAGCTGTCATTGTCAAAAATACCATGTAAATAGGTTCCATAGGCATTGCCTACCTGCATGCCATCGACATTAGATTCTCCATCTGTGGTCAGTTTAAACAGTGGCGTATGTCCGTCATCCATCGTAGTTCGACCCATGTGGATCTCATACCCAACCACCGTTTCACCAGTACAAGCCTTTAAAAAGCCATGCTCCGCAACAACTGTCCCCTTACTTTGGACAGTATGCTTCTGAGCGTAAAATTCTGTCACCATTGGCAAAATGCCAAGGCCCAATACTTCTTCAAGCTCGGACTCCGTATGCAAGGGATCTTTCACTAAGCGGCCCATCATTTGGTAGCCACCACATATCCCTATGACCGGAACCTCTTTTTCATCAAGCGTATGAATAAGGGCTCCTAACCCACTCTCATGGAGAAAACGTAAGTCGCCAAGAGTATTTTTACTACCCGGAATAATTAAGAGATCTGGTTTTCCCAGATTTGCGGGGTCAGTTACATAGCGCACCGAAACATCCGGTTCATCTTGAAGTGCATCAAAGTCCGTAAAATTTGAAATATACGGTAAACGAATCACCGCTACGTCCAATTGGTCTTCTAAGGTAACCGAGGGTTTTTCGTCTGCTTCGTTCAAGGCTACTGAATCTTCATCTGGAATACGGATCTTAAAATATGGCACAACCCCTACTACTCGGATTCCTGTTTTTTCTTCTATGAAGTCTAATGCGGGCTGTAGAAGCTTAATTTCACCACGAAACTTATTAAAAATGATCCCTTTGATCATAGCTCGTTCCTCGGGTTCCACCAATTCCAGGGTCCCGACGACGGCTGCTAACGCGCCGCCACGGTCAATATCTGCCACAAGTAAGACCGGTGATTTGGCTTCCATAGCAACTCGCATATTGACAATATCGTTTGATTTAAGATTAACTTCAGCTGGACTTCCTGCCCCTTCAATCACCACTATTTCATAGTCATCGATCAGACCGTGAAGAGCCTCAGTCACATACGGCCACGTCATACGTTGATATTCCCCATGGTAACGTAAAGCAGTCACGTTCCCCTGCGACTTGCCCATAATAACGACCTGAGAACCCGTTGGACCACTGGGTTTAAGTAAAATAGGGTTCATTCGCACCTCTGGTTCAACTCCAGCGGCTTGAGCTTGAACGACCTGCGCTCTCCCCATCTCTCCACCGGTTATGGTCACAAAGGAATTGAGGGCCATATTCTGTGCTTTGAAAGGACTTACATGGTATCCTTCTTGATAAAATATCCGACAAAACGCTGCAGCCAACACACTCTTTCCAACGCTTGAGGAGGTTCCTTGAATCATAAGCATGGCCGTTGGTTTATTGTTTGAAGACATCTTTATCACCCTCTTTTTCTTACAACTGGTACTTTATGGATTTTCATGTCTTGACCTTAAAAACTTATTTAAGTTGTTTTAACACAGTATAAATTAAGGCATTAACAACGGTTGCGGCAATTGGACTTCCTCCACGCGTCCCGAGCACTGTAATCGAAGGGTACTCCTGGTGTTCCCAAAGTAAATCCTTAGACTCCTGTGCTCCAATGAAACCCACAGGTATGCCAACGATTAAAGCAGGTCGAGTCTCTGGATTCTTTGCTAAACCCAAGACCTCGATTAGGGCTGTTGGCGCATTACCGATCGCCACAATTGAGCCTTTCAAACGCTCCGCATTCATACGCAAAGCAGTCATCGAGCGTGTGATTCCCCACTCTTTCGCTTGTTCCGTGACCCCGGGAGCATTCAGGAAGCATTCTACCGTTCCGCCCAACGATTTAAGTTTTTCCTTAGAGATCCCAGCTCGGACCATCTCAACGTCAGTAATCACGTTGGCACCTTCCTTAAGCGCCTTAAGCCCGCAAGCAATTGCCTCTGGATGAATCGCGATCGAGGACTCTAACGATGGATCTCCGGTAGTATGAATAATCCGTTCGACTACAGGATAATCTGCCTCTAGCCATTGTCGGGTTAGCCCTGCTCGTATAATGCGCATACTTTCTGTTTCAATTTTACTCGGGTCCAGAATAAATTCTATTGTCATATGCCTAAAGCCTCCTTAATACGCAGGCTGGCCAAGTTTGCAATCCCGTCATCCGCTCCCAGTTCTTTAGTAAAGATGATCTCTACCTTAGGATTCTGTTCACGAATTTCACGCAATTCCTCATGAATATCGACTGTAACGTGAATTCCTCGGAAAAGAAAGAGCGGCATTACGACAATACGTAACGCACCACCTTGAATTTTTGCTTCTACTGCTTCTGGAAGGCTCGGGTGATCATGAGCCATATAGGCTGGGGTTACTGGCTGTCCCATTAACCGACTCACTTTTTCGGCAACTTCCAAAAGTCCTTGGTTTGCTTCTGCACGACGGCTACCGTGTCCTAGAATAATAATTTCTGATTTCATGTAATTATCCTCCATATGCTTTATAAATTGAGCAACTGTAGTATTCTGTGAATCCTTTTCAACTACTGGCCGTTTTATGATAACCAACGGAATGTTTAAGCTGAGACAAGCCTGTACTTTTTCGAAGGTTCCGCCAACTTTCCCACTTTCCTTGGCGACCACGACCTCGATCTTTAATTGCTTAATCATGGCTTCATCCCATGCTTGAGAAAACGGACCTTGAGCGGCAATGATTTGGTAGGGCTTAAATCCTAACTCCTCACAACGCTTCAACACCTCTGAGGTAGGGAGAACACGAATATAGAGCAATTTATTGTTCCTATCAAGAAGAGATACCCATTCAGCCAACCCATTACTACCAGTCGTTAGCAGAATACGTTGTCCCTGCTCTGCTGCAATCTGCGCCGCAGATGATAAATCCTTCGCCCAATGTATCAGGGGATGATCCGCTATCTCTAGTGGTGATCGCTCCCAGCGCAGGTATGGTATACCTAAATCGTCACAGACCTTTTTGGCCATTACTTTAACGCGTACAGCATAGGGATGAGTTGCATCCACTAGAGCTTCAACGGAGGAACCCGCTTTAAGAAGTTCTGTGAGACTCTCTGCATCCATCGCACCCGAGCGAGCGTTCAACCCTTGCTCTTGTGCCAAATCCGCACCATATGCCGTTAAAGTTGACACTAAAACATCATGTCCACGCTGCTTAAAGGCATCCGCTAGCTCTCGGCCATCCTCTGTTCCCGCCAAGACTAAAAGCCTCACAGCTTGTATCCTCGTGGAGTCACCATATAGGGGCCAATAATTCTAGTTTGAGAGTTTCCTATAATGACAGTCGTGAGCATATCGATAGGGTGCTTCGTGAAATCCCCCAATGTAGTAATTAGAACGCTTGATTCCTCCCCTCGTAAGGCTTCCCGAACCAATCCTACAGGGGTGTCAGGATGACGATAGCGCAAGACAATTTCCCGCACGGTCTCAATGTGGTGCGGACGCCCGTTACTTTTCGGGTTATAAAGCGCGAAGATAAAATCTCCTTCAGCTGCTAAACGAACTCGTTTCTCGATAATCTCCCAAGGAGTTAAAAGATCACTTAAGCTAACCACTGCAAAATCATGCATTAAAGGAGCTCCTAACATAGAAGCTGCCGCAGAGGCCGCTGTTACGCCAGGAATGATCTCTAAGGGCAGATTTATAAGGTTCTCTTGTTCCAAACATTCGATAATAATCCCAGCCATACCGTAAACTCCAGCATCTCCACTGCTTATGACGGCTACACGGTGTCCCTCAGCAGCCAGACGAATTGCTTCTCGACAGCGATCAATCTCTTGACGCATTCCAGTCGCTACAATTTGTTGATGAGTAATAAACGATCGAATAAGGTCGATATAGGTTTTATAGCCCACAATATATTCTACTTCATTTAACACAGACTGGACCAGTGTCGTCATATGGTCTTGATCCCCGGGTCCAAGTCCCACGACAAAGAGCTTTCCACGCTGATCGCCACTGTGACCCCCTGTCCCTTGGTTTTCGGCAGGACTAGCCGTCCCATCTTGGCTCCCAGTAAACTCGCTGCTTCGCATACTCCGTCCACTCCTATCTTTTCACTTACAAAATTTGATCGATTCAACTGTTCTTGAAGATTAATCTCTTGTAGCTCATCTGCCAGAAAGGTTTGAAACGGGACCCGCAGGTACTTAGCCGCTTCAATCAGACCTACCTCATCCGATTTAAGGTCAATACTATATATTCCCGAGATTGCCTTAACCGAGGCCCCGAGCTGTTCTACTTCTGTCCTGATTCTCTCTAGTATTACCTCACGAGATACCCCTCGACGACACCCTACCCCTACACTTAAGAT
Source organism: uncultured Desulfosporosinus sp. (assembly GCA_927405585.1). Lineage (GTDB taxonomy): Bacteria > Bacillota > Desulfitobacteriia > Desulfitobacteriales > Desulfitobacteriaceae > Desulfosporosinus. The sequence goes on along the minus strand of CAKMJS010000031.1, from coordinate 34,287 downwards.
TGGCGGGACTAGATACAGGCAATCCGCTTTAATCCTGGAGTTTGGAAAAGCATCGATAATCACATTCGCCAGATCTTTTTCGCTTTCTAACAAGAAACGATAATGGGGATCCTGGACCCAGGTCTGATGCTCAGTGCTTAAAGGATACTTTGCCCAGACATTGAGAAGCTTTCGATCCAGTAGTATGCGATTGACCACTGGCAAATGATCAACGGGTTCAACTTTCCAGCCAAACCTACGAGCGTATACGTCAGGCGCTACCATTCCCCTCACATCCGTTGCAGTCGTAATAACGGCCATGGCTCCAATCCGATTAGAAAGCAGATGGGCCCATGCGTTCGCGCCACCTAAATGTCCGGAAAGCAGAGGAATTACAAATTTCCCATCCTCATCTAAGACTAGCACTGCGGGATCTCGATCTTTCCGATCGATCAACGACGCAATTTGGCGTACGACAATTCCTGTAGCCATCACAAAAATGAGAACCTGATACTCTTTCCATAAACGTGGAAGGATATCGCTCAAACGAGAAAAGACTTGTTGTTCACTTTGAGCGAACGCTTTTTCATGAATATAAAACTCTCGAGTAACTTCATTGGGAAGTCCTTCTCCAATACGCTGGATCAAATCCCACCCTCGATCGGTCAAGGCGACTAGAGCTACTTTCGATTTCTCTTTGATGTTCACTTTTCTGTCCCTTGCCGATATTCATGTGTAAAGGTCGGGTCGTAAAGTTTCGAACGGGCATATCCATGGGCCGGATCTAAGAAGTCTCCCACAAGGATTTGAGCCTGTTTTCGGATTCCTGCGACTTTGACTTTTTCTACGATGGTTTCTAAGGTTCCGAGAAGAACCTCTTCATCCGGCCAACTTGCTTTAGCAATTACAGCAATGGGGGTGGTGGCAGGATAACCACCTTCCAGCAAGGCTTGAACGACAGATCCCATATCCTGAACACTAAGAAAAATAGCCATACTTGCTTGGTGTTGTGCTAATTTAGCAAGTGCCTCACGCTCTGGAACTGGAGTGCGTCCAGCTATACGGGTGAGAATCAAGGTTTGGCTGATGTCTGGCAGTGTAAATTCACGTTTAATGGCTGCAGCGGCGGCAAACACCGAACTAACCCCAGGAATAACAGAATACGGAATCTCTTGCTTATCTAAATGGTCAAATTGTTCCTTAATAGCTCCATACATACTAGGATCGCCAGTATGCAGTCGGACAATCGTTTCTCCATGCTTAGTTCCCTCGAACATTAATGCAACCACGTCTTCAAGTGTGAGATGGGCGCTATCATGAAACGGGGTTCCCGGACGACACATTGCCAATAATTCTGGGTTCACTAAAGATCCTGCGTAAATTACACGGTCCGCCCTCTCTAGTGCTCGGGATCCTTTGAGCGTGATTAGTTCTGGATCGCCCGGTCCAGCCCCAACAAAGATTACCTCACCGTTAGTTTTTGTCTGGCTCACTGTTTTCCCTCCCCAACAAATCTTTTTTGACAAGTAACAAACTCAGGTAATCAATTTTGTCAGTCGTGAAATCCTGTGGTTTGGGTTCCCAACGGATTTTTTCTCCTGCTTGTCCTAGTCGAGTTAATAAGACCGCTTTTCTATCTCTTTTTTCGAGAAGCGTTAAAATTTCAGGTAGTCTCCGAGACACTTTCATTAAGACTAAATTGGGGAAGTTGAGGAACTCCCCAACATCTTCAGTACTTGGCAAGATAAGAAGGGGCTCATCCCCAGTGGCAAGAGGTAAATTAATTCTGGCTGCTGCTGCGGACATGGCTGTGATCCCCGGCACAGTTATGATACACTCCTGAGGTAATTCTTCCTGAAGGATGTTAAGTAGGTAACTGTAGGTACTATAGAGTGAAGGATCACCCAATGTGATAAAGGCAACGGATTTGCCCTGCTTCAGTTCTGCCAAGAGAGTTTGTGCTCCATCTTGCCAAGCCTTTGCTAAAACCTGTTGATCTGCAGTCATAGGCATTTCGAGTTCGATAAGTCGGACCTTAGATGGACAATGAATTTTGGCTATATCCCAAGCCACACTATCTCGGTCAAGTTTGGATTTCGGAGTGGCCACTAGATCGACCGACTGTAGAACATCGACGGCTTGCAATGTCAAGAGACGAGGGTCACCAGGACCGACCCCGACTCCATAGAATTTTCCCCAGGTTGTACTCATAATGCTTCCCCTTTTCGTGCTGATATTATAAAGATAGGATTTAGAGCTTGGGCCATATGAAGAGTTTGAACCTCTTTCCAACGGACTACTTGAACAGATACTGTATCAATATCTAGATAGTTGAAGTCTTTAAGCAGTTTTAAGCCTTGAGCGACTGTTTCGATCGTGACTGCAGTAATCACGATTCTTCCCCCTTCAACAAGGGGAACGGTTTTCAAGATTTCTGATAAACGCCCATTACTCCCACCAATAATACAGACATTGACTGGAGCAATCTCTTCAAAGATTTCTGGCGCTACTCCAGGAATCATGCGCAGATTTGAAATGCCAAACTTGTTTTGATTGGCAAGAATAAGTGCTTGGGCCTCCGGATTATGTTCAATCGCATAAACTACACCTTCAGAAGCGAGGCCAGCGGCTTCTATGCTTATGCTTCCTGTGCCAGCTCCAACATCCAGGACACGGTCATATCTTGAAATTTGTGCTTTGGCAAGTACTTGTACCCGAATTTCCGCCTTGGTCATCGGAACCTTTCCTCGCAGAAATTCTTCGTCCGGAATTCCAATTCTTCCCCCTGTACCAGACTTATTGACTTGGTGGTTATCTGAATAAAGAATAACAATCGCATTTAATAAAACTGTTTTTTCCTCAGCTAGATGCTTTGCATCCATTGTCGCCCAAAATTCCTCTGGATAAGCAAGGGCATTCCCAACCGACATATGTGGATTATATCCTCTCTCCAGATAGAATTGCGCAATTTTCTGAGGAGTATTTTCCCCACCTGTTAAAACCGCTGTTGGACGAGTTATAACCTGAGGCAAGACGGACAACTCTCGACCATGAACACTTACAAAGGTTGCCTCTTGCCAAGCGATACCAGCTCTAGCAAAAGCAAATTGAAGAGAACTGATCCCAGGATAGACGTCCATTCTCTCCTTAGGAAATTCTTTCTTAAGTCTAGGTAAAAAACTGAAAAATCCTGGGTCACCAGAGACAAGTACCCCGACAACTTTCTCCTCCAGTAGTGCATTTCTGATCACCTCAATACTACTGGTTAGGTCACCAGATAGGGTATGCTGACGTCCCCTGAAATCAGGAAAGAGTTTAAGCGCCCTAGACCCTCCGATTAGTATTTCACAGTTCTTTACAAGTTCAGTAATTGCAGGGGGCAACCATTCCAGCCTACCAGGTCCGATACCGATCACTTGTAACATTGAAAACCTTCTTCCATCGATTAATAGGTAACAAAAAACGAGCCTGAGCGGCTCGTATGGTTTACCTTAAATAAACACACACATCTCCTATCGCTCGTAGGTTTGTGATGCTACTTAAGGCAGGTTTCCTGGCTTCAAATCATCATTCTATTCAATCCTAGTACGAGGATTTGTGAACAGAACTCCTTGTATACAGTGGCGGGACCGCGCCGGACTTTCACCGACTTCCCCTTTAAATCCTCTATCGCAGAGGAACCTTAAGAATATACTTATTCAATTCACTTAAGGTAATCAATCGACATAATGTATTATTTGTGTATTATATAATAATTTAATCATTTAAGAAAGAACTTTTGTAAAAATAAGCTAGATGATTCATCAGTGAATCATCTAGCTTATTTTTGTTATGGCTCAACTGGCCATATCCAGCCTTGTTCTTGCACTATTTTCCGAGCCAACGGATCCCAGCCAACTGCTTGGCCGTTTAATAAGGTCATGATTGTTCCAACGCTTAGACGTCCAAAGGTGTAAGCTTGGGCTCTTTCACTCGCCAAGTTAGCCAGATGGTGAAGCAACTTTTGCTCTCCGAGAAGCAAGAGTTCAGTGGTCGCCCCTTCAGTCGTTGGAAACTCTGCCAGATGGTTTAAGGTGTTAGCGTTAACCCCTGTTAATGCAGCATGCGCCAGTAAAATTTCCATTCGAGCATCTGCGACACGATTATGGGTATGGAAAATTCCACCTGAAACTTTAATGAGCTTGCCAATATGCCCTAAGAGAATAACCTGGTCAATCCCTCGATAAGCTGCTTCTTCCAGTAAGAAGCCTACAAAGTTACTCATTTGAATTACAGCTTCGGCGGGGACCATAAAGCGTTCAGTTGCTACCCGATAGCCATAGTGTCCTGGAGTAAGCACTATGGTTTTATGCCCATAAGCCACTGCTTGATCCAGCTCTGGCAGGATCGAGGTTTTAAAAGCCTCTTCGGACATTGGTCGAACGATTCCACTGGTCCCGAGAATTGAAATCCCTCCAAGAACCCCGAGTCTAGGATTTAGAGTGCGTAGCGCGGTGGTTTCTCCGTCAGGAACTTCAATTGTAATTTCAATTTCTTCATTAGGGAAGACCTCCCGAACCGCTTCACAAATCATCGTCCTTGGTACTGGGTTAATGGCACTTTCCCCAACCGAGAGAGCCAATCCTTTTTTTGTGACGGTTCCAACTCCTAGGCCCCCCTGGATGTAAACCTCCCCTTGAGAGGATATAAAGCGCGCAATTGCATGGATCTCAAGTCCATGCGTAATATCCGCATCATCTCCACCGTTTTTGAGAATAATTGCCTTAGCCTCTGGATAGCCACTTTCAACCCGATGGATGGGCATCTTTAAGCGTGACGAATTCGGCAGTGGAATATCTACCTGTTCGGCTAAGTTCTCCCCACGGAGGAGTTGACAGGCTGTTTTCGCAGCACCTGCTGCACAACTTCCTGTGGTATATCCTTCGCGCCAAGTATGTCGGTCTTTATCTCGTGCCATTGTTTTTCTCCCACATTCAAATTATTACCTTAGGACTCTTATTACTCAGCAAGGTTATAGACAGCTTATAAAACCCCTATTTGTAATTTAATGCGAACAAAAATTGCTAACGTTACTAACAACACAGTAAGGGTAATCACCCAGTAATCGCTAGTTTCAAATGATAGTTCGCGCATGGTTGTCCAAGTTCGCGTCAAGCCATATCCTCGATTAAGCATTGCCATCGATAACGAATTTGCCATCATAATTGAGTTAATAAACATCGGGATCATGATAGGAAGATACGATTTAATTGAACCGACGATCCCCTTCTCATTGAACTTAGTCCCTCGAGCTTTTTGAGCCTCTATGATTAGTCGACGTTTTTTATCCAGGGTCGGTATAAAGCGTATCGCCGTTGTCAGCATCATGGATACCTCAGCTGGAACTTTCATCTTATGAAAAAATTGAGTGAAATCATCGATAGACGTGGTCAAGGTTAATACAGAAGAAGCGATCATCATACTGGTCAGACGACAGATAAAGGTTGTGCCCATTAAAAATCCCCCCAAGGTAGCCCCTAATCTGTCTCCTGGCAGGACATAAAAGAGGATTGCTTGGCTAGAAACTCGCTCAAAGCGCTCAGGTGTAAACGTAAATCCTGTGATTAGAATAATCGATATGATGATAGGAATCAAGGGAACCAACATTTTCCCAATCTTTCTTAGAGGTATTTTAATCCAAAAGGCTAATAGCCCCATTGAGAAAACGATCAAAAGTTGGTATTTTGGATCTTGGAATATAAAAGAAAGTATCATAAATCCTAAAAATCCGAACATTTTGGTCCGTACATCTAGACGATGGATGAAGGAGTCTCCCTGTAAATACTCTATTAACATCCTGTCGTCTCCCAACTTTCGAACATCCCTGTAAACTCACTTGAATCGATGAAGGTTTCATTCCCTAGAATATCCTTTAAATGCGAGGAGAGCCTACAGAGTTGAGGTGGAATAATGGCAGAGTCGAGAAGAATTTGCTCCTGAGAGAAAACAGCTTGTGGTGTACCATCTATTATAATCTCGCCGTCTTTCAACCCAATAACCCTCTTAGCATATTGGGCTACCAAGTCCATATCATGACTAATCATAATAATTGTGGTACCTGCACTGTGAAGTTTACGTATCAAAGCCATCATCGTCTGAACTCCTGCCCAATCCGAACCAGTAGTCGGTTCGTCAATGATTAGCAGTTTAGGTTTTAAGACAAGAATTGAAGCCACAGCAATCATTTGCCGTTCACCTTTGCCCAAACTAAATGGATGAACACTTCGGTATCTTTCTAACCCAGTATATTGAAGAGCTTGATCGACTCGTTCTTTGATTTCTTTGCCACTAAAACCAGCATTTTTAAGTCCAAATTCTAATTCTTTGGCGACGGAAGTAGAGAAGATTTGATGGTCCGGATTCTGAAAAACGTACCCAATGGTTTTTGATAATTCAGAGGTATCATACTGTAAGGTTTTCATGCCCTCTACAATAATCTCACCACTGGTAGGTTTCAAAAGCCCATTGAAATGTTTAGCTAAAGTTGTTTTTCCAGCACCGTTTTGTCCGATCAAAGCCACAAATTCACCAGCTTCAATGGTCAAATTAATCCCTCGCAAAGCTGGCTGTGCTGAGTTATATTGGTAAAATAGCTCACTGACTTGAACTGAGATTTTTTTCTCGGACATTTGATTTTCTTGCTTAAGTAGGCAATCCTTATTCTGCTCTTGCGTGTGCCCTAGCCCTTCTCCCAGCACTAGCACTTGTCCTTGTCTAAGCCCGTATTTGGGTAACAACGCTCTAATCATGCCTTCCGCAGCTTGGATATCTAACGGGATTTCAGCAAAGGAAATCCAGCCCTTCTCGTAGAAATTCCATCCAATCTGACTCACAGGCAACGGCTTTATTCCCCACTTACTCAAGAGGGGAATATTGCGAAAGAGTTCAATCGGAACCCCTCTCCAAGCAACTTCCCCTTGGTTAAGTACAATGACTTCATCGGCCTTCTGAATCAGTTCTTCAATGGAGTGTTCGACCAACAAAATAGTTAAGTCTTTTTTCGTTCGCAAATCATTCAACGTCGCATAGATTTCTGATCGACCGATTGGATCGAGTTCTGAAGTCGGCTCGTCCAGCACCAAAATTTCAGGTTCCATCACGAGGACGCCCGCAATCGCCAAGCGTTGTTTCTCTCCACCTGAAAGTTCCTCAGTCATGCGTTGATTATATCCTTTAAGACGGACACTTTCTAAGCTGCTATTTACTTTCTGTTTGATTTCATCTAATGGAACCTGAAAATTTCTCGGTCCGAATGCTGTATCCTCTTCGACGGTTCGTCCAAATATTTGAGTTTCGGGGTCCTGTAGAACAAGCCCTAGAACCTTCGAAAGCGTTTGCACCGCTGTTTTCCTAACGTCCAGACCAGCCACACTAACCTGTCCCGTTAGTTTCCCCTCTAGAAGCTGTGGAATCAGACCGTTTAGACATAAACTCAAAGTGGTTTTCCCCGCCGCGGTGGCTCCCATCAAAACGATGAATTTCCCTTTCTGCACGGTTAAGTTGATGTTTTTCAAACAAGGCTCTTCAACGTTTGGATAACAATACGAGATATTCTTGAGTTCGATAGCAAATTCATCGCTATTTAGGACTTTTACGGTCTCCACGGTTTTCACCTCATCACCTAAATGAGCCGACTTCCCTTAATAGCCTTGTAGGCAACTGCCGAAATTATCACGTTAAGGGCTGCTCCAACGACCAGAAATGGCATCAATCCCATAACTCCACCCATACCCATAAACGGAAGCATAGCAAAGGATGATACAACGCCATTGAGGATTACCCCAACGATAACTGCAGGAATCAGACCAAGTTTTTCATTCACCCAACGATAGGCCACAGCCCATAAGGCCATTTGCAAAGCAACATACAGATGAATGGGAATCGTCAGAGGAAATCCAACAACTGCTGATGATAGCATATGCCCGAAAGCAATAACGATTGCACCCGGCAGCCCTCCAAAGGCTAGAGCACTGAAAAATCCTGCAGCCGAATCTAGACCAATAGTTCCTACCGGGCTAGGGATTTTTATCAAAGCTCCTACCGCACTTAGGGCAATAAAAATAGCCATAATTGCTAGTCTTTTAACATTCCAAGCGGAGCGTTGTAAGTTCTTTTCTGTTCCTAAATTATTCATAGAGTATTCCTCCTCATATCTTGTATAATGTGCCGATTCTGGTTAACGGTAAATTTGGAAAACTGGATAACACCAGGTCTAAGTTCTGGGATGTTAAAGATGAAAAAATAAGACAAGTAGAAGGTCCTGCTGATTTATCTAAATCAAGGGTGCAGGTAAGATCAACTCGCAAACGGCTGTTAACAGTAGAGGCAAGTTGGTCTGCTTCTAATCGTATCCCTCTGGACCCTACAGGAATAATGTCATGGATTGTTGAAATTTCTAAGAGGATTTGAATAGCTTTTACTTGTACAATTTCTGGATCCTCTGGATTGTTGAGCTCAGATCCGACTTTAGGAGAACCTAAACAATAGATCTCATCCCCTTGTTGAGTAGATCCTATTCGCAACTTGTTCTTATCAGCCACCCCAATCACACTGATTCCGAGAGCGGTTTGTTTTGTTGTCATATTTTTTTCAGTGCTGATAGCCATAGGCAGCGTTCTTAATCCTGCGCATTCTAGTTCATCGGTCACCCCCTTCAATAGTTCATCTCCTGTCGGGTATGGCTCATTTGAAATCGCCACGGTAAGCATCTGTGGTACAGCTCCTGTGGAGAGGACTTCCAACAAAGCAACCCGAGTTGTCAACTTTCCTGTAAAGAACCATGGAACTTTATAAACATCTAATTCCTTCATACCTATTGCACCACAGGAATCACAGGACGCCACTAAATATTGTGTATGGTTTATCGAAGCAACCTCAACATCACGACCAAGATATCCCAACCAATCACCTGCTTTCCACATTTAAAGAAACAAAAAAGGTTCATAGCCAATTTTCTTCCCAAGCAATGCTTGGAAAGAAAATTGACCATGAACCTTACCTTAATCCATGTCTTAATACGTTACAGGCAGGTCTCCTGACTTAGAATCATCGATCCTATGCGCCTTCCCGGTTTCCCAGTGGCTAAAGCATAAGTCTCCTCTTTACAGTGGTGGGTCCGTCCGGGATTCTCACCCAGTTCCCTATTCTCCCTAATAAAAGGGCACCAGTAACAAAACGAATATTGAGTTATTTGTATTTTAATATAAGCGGCGTAAGATTACAAGTTAAAATTCCAGCGCTCTTTAAGTTTTTGCTCACTCAATTGACTTGTCCAACTATACTAGTCGTTCTTGTGCTTCCAGAGTTTGTATTGTTCTAGCTCAGCACTAACTTGAGAAATAACAAAACCAGCCACTGCCGCATCATCGACCAACCCCGCAAAGGGAATATAATCGAAAATTCCATCCACAGGAGAAACGAAATAGATAATCCCTAATACTATCATCAGTAGTGAGCGCGTGGGCATTTCCTTATAGTTGCCATTAATCCAATCTCTGAACACTTCAAATAACAGTTGTAGCTTCTCCCAAGTTTGACCCAATGTACCACGGTGAGTATTAGCCTTTTGCAGTGCTTCGTTAAGAAGGTTTAATGATTTTTTCTTATCTTTGATATACTCATTAGCTTTTACTTTATAGGGTGCCAATTCATTTTTCCCAAGTTTATCTATATCCATCTTTATTACCATTCCTTTCGTTGACTCAAGGTACAAAACGTCATGAATATTATTATAATTGAATTATATCATACAGTTATGAATTTTTCGTATAACCTATCTTCACAGAAATTGTTGGAAGAGATGAAGTGAAAATTGCAAATCATGATTCATATTATTTATTTATTTGGAGATTATAAATTAGAATTCAATTTAAGGAGGAGATTGCAAAATGCCACACACCAAAAAAATGCCCTCACCTAACACTGGTATCAAATGCGTAGTTAACACCTGTCATTACTATGGCTCAGGCGACCATTGCCATGCAGAAATGATCGAAGTTCAATCCCCTAACGCTAGTACCACCGAAATGACAGACTGTGCCACTTTTCTACCAGAGTAATTAATTGACTAGAACTTAAACTATTAAACCATTAAACGTTGTAACAATAAAACGGTTTGAGATTAACAACAAAAATATAAGGCTTGTCCCGTGAGACAAGCCTTATAGAGTAGGAGGATTTTGAATGGATGGACGAATCAAAAAAATGCAGCATCAAAATAGTGGTGTAAAATGCTTAGTTAATACCTGTTACTACTATGGCTCAGGTGATCATTGTCACGCTGAAAAAATTGAAATTCAATCACCCAATGCTAGTAATACGGAAATGACAGACTGTGTCACTTTTGTCAATATCTAATCTCTATAAAATAATTGCAAGGCTTATCCTATCAGGTACGCCTTGCAATTATTTTTTAATAACTGGATTATTCGCCTTTTTTGCTTAATAGTCCAGCGGAAGCAATAAATTTTAAAGCTTCTTCGGAGGAAACTTCGAGTTGTTGAACTTTCTCTTCCGGTACAAGGATCAGATTGCCTGCCCATTGCATTGACTGCATTAAATAAACTGCCACGTAACCTTTTGGAATAAAGGCGCTTTCTTCGTCATTTGTGAGAAATCCCAAAAGCTTAAGCTCATCAGACATATTGACTAAGACTAAACGAGAAAAGCCCTTTTTATTGGCTGAAAAGGAACTCACGGTGTCTTTAATAATTCCATAGATACTACCGAGAAGCGGCACTTTGATAATCATCTTGTCCAAATAATTTAGTAATCGACTCGTCAACCAGTTAGATGCTAGTAAACCAACTAAAAAGATCGTGGTAAGGGTAACAATCACTCCGAAACCAGGAAAATACAAACCAGCCCTCTCGAGCACGCCTTTAAATAGTCCGTCCGTTATTAAGAACATTTTATACAATATATAAAATGTAATGACTACAGGAGTTAGAACTAAGAGCCCCTTTAGAAAAATTCCAATAAATTTTTTCAAATCTTCTCGCCCCAATTTCCTATTACTTGAGAAACTTATTATTCTTCATAAGTGAATCTCGATTTCAAATAATCCAATAATGTTAATATTACATTAAATTCTTCTGATGTCAAATATTAGAACCCGGCTGCTATCCCAATCCGACCTAGAGATTGAAAGATTACAGCCCCACCCAGAAAGATAATTATAAAAGAGGAGACAATGGCCAAACGATTTACAACCTGCCATCGTTCTAGTTTTTTCATAGTATGACTTGCCCTCACCACAAATACTGCAATTGTGACCATTGTAATAGCACCGCCGATCGAAAAGGCACCCACTAGTCCTAACCCTAGGGGAATCTTATCGGCTGAAATCGCGGCAAGTAAAATTGCTAAGGCGCTTGGGCAAGGGATAATGCCAGTAAAAAAACCTGTTAAGAATAGATTTGAACGTGAGGAAGGAACCGAATGTGACTCCGAGTGATGATGTTTACAATGACTCGTACAAGGATTAATGTCATTTACCCTCTTATTGGTTTGTTTAGTCTCTAGATAGTCAAAGAATCTTTGCGTAATAATATTAAGCCCAATGTAAATAACGATAATTCCAGAAACTAGTTGAAACCAGTGAATAAGATTTTCGGGTACAATTAACTTAACAGCTGACGAAGCAGAAATGGCTATCAACGTAATTGAGAGAGTATGTGCTAAAGCGGCAATCAAACCTATCGTGATGGCGTCTTTGATTTTGGCGCCCGAAGAAATTAGATATGCAGTAATAATTCCTTTACCATGACCAGGTTCTAGTGAATGAAGGGCCCCCAGACCAATTACAGCAGGCAAAGTATACATTAATTCCACTTAGATTCCTCCCCAACAATGCTAACTAACTATATGCAAGCATGTCTTATAACTTTCCTCTTGGCGAACTGAATTAAATTAAGCAAGATAATATAGGTTATAAAAAAAGAAACTCCCCACAATTTTCTGTGAGGAGCTTTACTAATTATTACAGAGAAGAAGCTTTACCAACATCCGAATGGTTACGGATCACGTGTGCGGGATTAGCCCCACTAGGATAGGTTATAGATTCCTCGAGCTTGTTTTCGCATATTTCGTTACTACGAATGAGCATCGTATACCAAAGACTATGACGATGTTTGACATACTCCCTGCTAATTGATCCTGTGAACATTCCAGGAAGTAGTGGGCGGTTTTCCTTAAGCAAAAATGCTGCTAAGTGCCCAATAACTCCAAAAAATATTAAACCTGTACCAACGTTATGCAATGCCGTGTTCCAATACAGAAGAGAGTGTGAAAGCTCAACACCCGGGACGTTCTTCAGGGTCTTAATAATTCCAGTAACGATCAAGAGGAGAAGAGATAGTCCTATAAAGAGATAAGCTACACGTTGTTCGGCCAAGTATTTATCCGAAGCTGGCTCTTTGCCTTTAGTCAACATTGCTTTAATAATCAGATAGGATTCTTTCATATCTCCCTTACGCGGGAAAATATCAAACTCTCGGCGAGAGAATGCAAACACAATATGGAACGATGCAGCAAATATTAGCCCCATTGCACCCAAGTAATGAAGGTTAATGGTAATGAAATAATCACCTAGCCATTCAGCACCGGGTAATTTTGTAACATTGTACCGAGTGTACAGAGGAAGTTGCCCTAAGCCAGTAATAATTAGCAACAAGACTGAGAGTGCTGTAGTCCAGTGAACAAATCGATTGGTAACGCTTTGTCTTAAAATTTTACTCTGCTTTGGGTTGTTCAATTGCTTAGTCATGAATATTCTCCCCTTTTTGATCGTTCTTGATGTTTTGAATTCGTTTAGCTTTATCCCCTTTTATCGTCCGATATGCCGTTATTCCAGCAACTGCTGCTCCAGCTACTGGAGCCATTACCGCACTCAAGAACATTCCCTTTCCCGTAGAGAGGTAATTTTCGACATTCACAGGCATTCCTGGACGCCCTGGGGCAGTATCCTTTTTACTTGCTTTATCTGCTTTAATCGCAGCATCAATTTTTCCGAAGGGTACGGCCGAAATGTACAAAGTTGGAGTCCCTCCGTTTTCTTTATCTCCGTAAACATATCCGCTTATTTCTTTGGCCTTTTTATAGGCTAGTTTTCTAACGTCATCTCGAGGTCCAATCGAGATTGCACCCTTCGGACAATTGCTCACACAAGCGGGTTGTATACCTTCATCTAGAAGGTCAACGCACATATCGCATTTGTACATGACTCCACCACCGGCTAAATCAGGAGCGATATCGAGGTAGATTCCAACTCCAGCTTGTCGCTGAGGAATTCCCCAAGGACATACGTCACGACATTTAGCCCCTCCAAAGCATAACTCATCGTCAATGGACACGGCACCCGATTGATCTTTAGTGATTGCACTAAAGGGACATAGTTTTGAACAAGTTGGATTATCACAGTGCATACAACGTCGTGGAACATTGATCTCATGTTGAACCCCATTATGTTCGACATTGACATGGTCAACAAAAGTCCAATTGTATGGAGTCAAGCGACTTTTAATATCTCGTTTGTTAGACCAGTCTTCTACTTTCTTTTGCGGCCAATAATTTTTCAGAGGCTTTTTAGGTTCTGGAAATCTTTCTTGATTGTGTTTACCACATGCTAAAACACAAAGTGGTGTACCATAACTTTTACAACCGTCACACTCTGTTAAATCAATTAAGGTACCCAATTTTCCATTACTAAGTCCTGCGGCATGAACAGGCTTGTTCAGACCAGTTACTGAAAGCACCCCTAAAATTCCAGCTGCAGTGGTTCTCTTGAAAAATGTTCTACGCGATATATTATTCATACTAGTACCCCCTATAGGTATTAATTATTTCCTTTGAAATTTAACACATAAATTAGAATAATACAAGGTCAATATTTACCATACCCTGTAGTGGTATGCTGAATATTGACCTTGTATATGAATATAAACCGCACTCTCGAGTTTATCAGCGCAAGGATATTAAAGACTCATAGATTTTAATGTAAGCCTTTGCGGATTGATACCAACTATAATCACTGTTCATTGCATTCAGACATATGTTGTTCCAAGCCAACTTATCTTTTTGGAATATTTTAACTGACCGTTGTACAGAAAACAGAAATTCATGGGCATTATAATCAATAAAACTAAATCCATTTCCTTCACCGGAGACTTCATTATAGTTCTTGACTGTATCTTTTAATCCACCAGTTTCCCTTACAATTGGAATCGTGCCATAACGCATGGCGATCATTTGCGAAATACCACAGGGTTCAAAACGTGAGGGCATCAACAACATATCTGCACCTGCATAAATTTGATGCGCTAATTCATCCGAGAATTCAACTCGATTGGCAAACTTCTCTGGATATTTAGAGGAGAAATAACGTAGCATTTCTTCATATTGTATTTCTCCAGAACCGAGGATAACCATTTGAACATCTAACTCTAAAAGTTCTTCCATTACGTGAGCAAGGAGATCTATACCTTTCTGAACGGAGAGTCTAGAGACCATTCCCAGTATTGCCCTATCTCCTATAACTGGAAGTCCCAAAATCCTTTGTAAGTGCTGTTTGTTCTCTTCTTTAGCCAAAGAAGAATTATCAAATGTTTTGAAAAGATAAGGGTCCAAACTTGGATTATAAATATCATAATCAATGCCATTGAGGATGCCCGAAAGGGAATTAGTTCTTTTACATAAAAGTCCCTCAAGCTTTTCTCCGTAATAAGGAAATTTGATCTCCTGTGCATAGGTTGGACTCACTGTCGTAATCTGCTCTGCATATACCAGCGCTGCTTTCATAAAATTGACAGAGCCATAAAATTCCAAGGTGTCTTCAGTAAAATACTCCATGCCAAGCCCTAAAATATCGCTAAGTACTTCCTTCGGAAAAACCCCCTGATAGTTAAGGTTATGGATTGTAAAAATTGTTTTTATCGGATAATATAACGGCTCTCGATTATAAAACGCTTTAAGCATCAGCGGGATTAAAGCTGTATGCCAATCATGACAATGCAAGATATCCGGTTTAAACCCAGGTATGTGGATTAAACTTTCGAGAGCTGCTCTTGAAAAGAAAGCAAATCGTTCCGCATCATCAACTTCTCCATATAAACCTAGTCGTGAAAAATAGTACTCATTGTCAATAAAATAATATTGAACCCCATGATAAACGATTTCTTCCAAACCACAATATTGTTTACGCCAAGCAACTGGGACGTCAAAATGGGCGATATGTACAAACTCTTTTAGAAAATGCTCAGCAATCGTGCTGTATTTCGGCATAATAACACGTACGTCAATACCCTGTTTATGCAAAAAGGTAGCTAAAGAGCCAACAACATCTCCCAAACCACCTGTTTTAAGAAATGGACCCGCTTCAGAAGTCACAAAAACAAGTTTCATATTCTCCCGCCTTTCAGGTCTAGATTACCGTTCTTTTGTGAACAACTAAGGGGTTACTCGATCTTCCTTTTAAGACATTTCCTTCATGAACCGTCACCGCTTTATCAAGAATGGCGTATTCCATTTGAGCATTTTCATGAATATGACATTTCGACATGATGATGCTATTTTTTATTTTGCATCCTTTCTCAAGTATCACACCTCTAAATATTATCGAGTTAAGTACTTCTCCTGCGATAGTGCACCCGCTAGCGATCAAAGAATTATGAACTTTTGCCTTTGAAGTATATTGAGTAGGGGGATTATCCACGATTTTTGTATGAATTCGATCGGCACCCAACCAAAGTCTTTCTCGAACTTCTTGGTCCAGGAGCTCCATACTTTGATCAAAGTAATCATTAATCGTACGAATTGTGCGTATCACTGAACGTGTGGCACTACCATAGATTTTAAGGACGTCCAAATTTTTGGTTAAAATATTAATCAAACTCATACACCCGAAAGAACTATATTTCTCAACAATATCCAATAATAGTGGACGTCGAATAATTAACATATTCACATAATGAGGACGATCGGACTCTGACCACTCCAGTCCTTTTTGGTCTCGAATACTTGACACTCTCTGACTCTCGTCCAATTCTAGAAATACCTCATCAGTTAGATCGTCGATGTTATCATTTTCTTTGTAGATCAAGGTAACGTCTGCTTGCTTCTCTTCATGTACATCTAACGCATTCATCATATTCATATTAAATATTTGATCACCGCAGCTGATCACAACATTTTCGACAGAATCTTTCTGTAAAAACTCCATATTGTGCTGTAAATCCTTGATACAAAATGTATGGCTGTTTCCTGCCAAACTATGCATCACTCCTGGCAGTATAAATAAACCACCGGCTTTTCGATCCAAAAACCAGTCTTTGCCTGCCCCTAAATGATCGAGGAGGGGCCGGTATTGGTGAGGTGTAACTAATCCTATTGTTCTAATACCAGAATTAACCATACTCGACAATGCGAAATCAAGAATTCGATATCTTCCTCCAAAGGGAACAGCAGCTATTGGGCGTTCTTCTGCAAGTCCTTGTAAGATGGCATATCCGCTATTAGCGAAAATAATTCCTATGGCATTCGGCATTATTTTCTCCCCCTTTCAACTCGTTCGGGTACTGTATACATTCTTACCCGCCTCGATAATTGACCCTATAGGAATAATATGATAATCCTCGATAACAGTAATCCCTTCCTGATCTGGAGTAACTACTCCCTTTGCACCCACAATACAGTTATTCATAATTTCTGCATTTTCTCCAACAATTGTCTTAAGTATCACCGATCCTGCATGGATTTTGACATAAGGTAATAAAATAGAATTTTCAATGGTTACCCCTTCCCCTACATAAACCCCTGGTGCTAGGATCGAATTGCTCACCATACCATGAACTATGCACCCGTTACAAACGAGACTATTCTTAATTTCTGCTTTCAATCCCACAAAGTGGGGAGGCAAGATATCTTCATTAGAAAAGATTCGAAACTTTTGATCAAAAATATTCAGGAAGTGTCCGTCAGATAAGGATTCCATATTAGCATGATAGTAGCTTTCAATAGTACCGACATCACGCCAATATCCATGAAACTGGTAAGCAAAGACTCGTTTCCCCAGATTCAGTTGTTGGGGGATAATGTTTTTACCAAAGTCGTTTTGAGACTGATAATCACCAGCATCTGCAATCAAGGCGTGCTTCAGAGTTGACCAGTTGAAAATATAGACTCCCATTGAAGCAAGATTACTGTCTGAATGAGCTGGTTTTTCAGTAAACCTAGTAATTCTTGCTTCTTCATCAACGGTTAGCATTCCAAACCGTGAAGTTTCTTCCCAAGGAACTGCAATTGTGGCAAGAGTAATTTCCGAATTCTTCTCTTTATGAAACTTTAACATAAGTGAATAATCCATTTTATAGACATGATCCCCGGAAAGAATAATCACATAGTCGGGATCATAAAAATCAATGAATTCGTAATTTTGGTACACTGCATTTGCTGTTCCGTTATACCAGCTTCCTTCCTCGTCTCCAAGAAATGGGGGGAGAATATGGACTCCTCCAAATGGATTATCTAAGTTCCATGCAGAACCTAAACCGATGTATGAATTAAGTAAAAAGGGCCTGTATTGGATAAGGACACCGACCGTGTTAATGTTTGAATTTGTGCAGTTACTCAAGCTGAAATCAATAATTCTATACTTACCACAGAATGAAACGGCAGGTTTTGCCCGCTTCCTAGTTAATCCACCCAATCTGCTTCCCTGTCCACCTGCTAACAGCATCGCAACACATTCCTGCTTTTTCATACCTATTTCCCCTTCCTTAAAAAATTGGTAATTTTTATTAGGATTTATGTTTCACTTAATAAGAAGAAATATTATTAATGGTACGATATCTAATTTTCCATATCCAATCTGCATATTCTCTAATTGTCCTATCGCTCGAGAACTTACCTGACAAGGCAATATTGGCCAACGAAATTCCAGTCCATTTTTTTTGATCGTGATATAGTTCCTGAAGTTTATTATGCATTTGAAGATAAGCATCAAAATCTTTTAAGATAAAGAACTCATCGTTATAAAGCATAAGAGAATCAAATAAAACTCTGAATTCTTCACCGAGATTATCGAAAAAACCACAGTTCAATTGGTTGACACACGTTCGAATATTTGGGTTAGCGTGGTATTCATCCCAAGATTTATACCCACCAAAACGTGTGTAATTGATAACTTGCTCGGCTGTCAGCCCAAAAATAAATATGTTATCCTTACCTACCGCCTCCATAATTTCTACGTTGGCTCCATCTAAGGTTCCCAAAGTTAGGGCACCATTCATCATAAATTTCATATTCCCGGTCCCAGAAGCCTCTTTACTCGCAGTAGATATCTGTTCACTAATGTCTGCCGCAGGATATATCAATTCTCCCTGGGTCACATTAAAATTTTCAATAAAGATAACTTTTAATTTTTGATTAACTCTATCATCATGTTCAATTTTCATACTTAAAGCATTGATAAGTTTAATCACGATTTTTGCATAATAATAGCCTGGCGCAGCTTTTCCTCCAAAAATGAAGGTGTGTGAACATGTCAATGACTCAGGATTGTTCAGCGCCTGATTGTATAAATGCATGATTTTTAGTACATTGAGCAACTGTCGTTTATAGGCATGAATTCTCTTCACCTGAACATCAAAGATTGAGAGAGGGTCAATGATCAGGCCATGTTTTGCCTTGATCTTCTCTGCAAACCGACATTTATTTAAGTGCTTCACTTTTGCTAGCTGTTCTAAAAAAATGTGATCATCCTTATAAACCAGTAATTTCTTTAGTTCTCCAGACTCTTCCTTCCATTTAGGACCAATTGCCTCGGTTATCAAGTTTGATAAGTTTGGATTAGCCGTTAAAAGAAATCTTCTGTGATTTACACCGTTCGTCTTATTGTTAAACTTATAACCAAAGACACGATAATAATCTTTAAAGACTTCATTCTTAAGAATCTTCGTGTGTAATTGGGCAACGCCATTTACTGATGAACTTCCGATAATCGCAAGATGAGCCATCCAAACATACCCATCTTTAATAATTTTAGTGTTACGAATTACACCTTCATCACTCATAAATCGTGCGATGAGATCTTCCTTGAATCTTCGATCTATTTCCTCAATAATCTGGAAAATCCTAGGTAATAGGCTCTTGACTAAATCAATTGCCCACTTTTCCATGGCTTCAGGCATGATGGTATGATTTGTAAAGGAGATTGTGTTAACGGTGATATTCCATGCCTCATCCCATTCCATTCTCTCCTCATCGATTAAGATGCGCATCAGTTCAGGGATACACAACACAGGGTGGGTGTCATTTATGTGAACTGAAACTCGTCGCGAGAAGTTAAGCAGCGATTCCAAGCGGTTCTTTTTTTTATAATTTCTTATAATAGTTCCTAACCCCGCTGCTACAAAAAAGTACTCTTGCTTAAGCCTTAACTCTCTTCCGGCTGGACTACTGTCATCAGGATAAAGAATATAGGAAATTGACTCAACCTCAGATTTATTGCTTGTAGCCTGATTAAACTCTCCACGATTAAAACAGGCTAAATCTAGTTCGCTACAGATCGTTTCTGCACTCCATAATCTTAAGTTGTTAATATACAAAGGATTATCATAGCTCATAATCGGAACATCATAAGGTACAGCAAGTACGGATTCATAGTTCTCGTGGATAAATAACATTCTTCCATTATTTAGCTCTATTCTCACCGTACCTTTAAATTTGACGATAACAGCCTTATCTGGCTTTCTTATTTCCCATGGGTAACCATTTTTAAGCCAATTGTCTGCAACTTCAACCTGCTTCCCCCCTACTACTTTTTGCTCAAATAGCCCATACTTATATCGAATTCCATTACCATGTCCATCAATTCCTAAGAAAGCCATTGAGTCAAGGAAACACGCAGCCAATCTTCCTAAACCCCCGTTACCTAAGCCAGGATCTAATTCTTGTTCAAGAAGATCATCAAGATTAATGTTTAACTCTGACAATGCTTCTCTGATAAGTTCGTCTATTTTGAAATTAACCATATAATTATGGAGGAGTTTACCAATAAGAAACTCCATAGAAAAATAAAAGACTTGCTTGCCCTGATTCATAGACATTTTATTAATCGTTCGGTAATAACTCATTTTCTCTTTAAGCAGTGCGACCAAGGCAACAAATTTATCCCATGGCGTTGCTTCATCTGCTGTAATTCCTTCCCCCTCCATTAATTTCAAGATATAGGCTTGCTTAAACGTTTCTTTATCTGTAAACATACAGGTTGTTTCCTCCAATGCTTAACTATTCAACATATTTCTAGCTATTACTTTTGCTAAGGTAGCTCAGGTGATTGTCAAAAACTTCTCATGAGTATTTGATAATATTACTAATTATTTTGAACTATTCTATTTAACTAATGACAATACCTTCATTTATTTACTATATTTGTAAATATAGTATTTATGTATTAGGCATTCCTCCCAAAAGTTTGAGAGTATTTTCATTTGCATGTAACAAATAAAAGACTTCAAGCGTATTAAGATTAGAGATAAATAAAACAGCCCATATCATTTGTATTGATTGGCTGTAACATTATTGAAAGGGAGGAAATAGTATGTCAAAACGCTTGTATAGATCTAGCTCAGATAAACAACTTGGTGGGGTTTGTGGAGGGCTTGCCGAATATTTCGAACTTGATCCCAGCCTCGTCCGGATAGGAGCAGTGCTTCTTCTTTTGGTTGCTGGTACAGGATTTTTAGCATATATTGTCGCATGGCTCGTTATTCCATTGGATACTTGATAAGAGCTATAATTTGAAATTTCATTTACGCTCTACATAAATAAGACCCTAAGGCAGTTCAAAAGTCTGCCTTAGGGTCTTTATAGAGCATCGTATAAAATTTCTGCAATGTCTTGGCTACTTAAATCGGAATCTATATCACTTACGGCTTCACTCAACGTTGTTAGACATAACGAACAGGCGCTGGCCAGAATATCGGACTCAGTTCTCTGAGCCTTTTTAACGAGGAGGCTGCTAATCGTATGCTCCTGGATATCTTCCATCCAAATTCGACCTCCACCTGCTCCACAACAAAACCCTTTTGATTGATTATTTTTCATTTCTACTAATTCAAGGCCTGGAATTGAGTTCAAAACGTCCCTCGGGGCATTATAGATAGAGTTATATCTCCCCAGATAACAAGGATCATGAAAGGTGACTTTAAGATTCTTAACCCCCTTTGGTTTAATTTTACCAGCTTTGATTAGTTCTAATATAAACTCAGAATGATGCAATACTTGATAGTGTCCTCCAAACTGAGGATACTCATTTTTTAGAGAATTAAAACAGTGCGGACAAGAAGTTACTATGGTCGTGAATTTATAACGATTTAGATTGTTGATATTCTCAAGTGCTAATTGTTGAAATAATTTTTCGTTTCCAAGACGCCTTACAGA
Source organism: uncultured Desulfosporosinus sp. (assembly GCA_927405585.1). Lineage (GTDB taxonomy): Bacteria > Bacillota > Desulfitobacteriia > Desulfitobacteriales > Desulfitobacteriaceae > Desulfosporosinus. Next base: position 12,831 of record CAKMJS010000031.1, on the reverse strand, counting down.
ATTCCCACAACATTTTTCTTCGCTACCCATGATAACGAAGTTGACCCCTGCCTTTTCAAATATTTTAAACATGACTTTCGAGACCTTCCTATTCCGAGCTTCATAAGAACCATAACACCCTACCCAATATAAGACTTCCGTCTCTTTGATCTTAGATAGGATAGGAATCTTCGATTCTTCTGTCAAATAATACTTAGCATCTAAACGTTGCACCCATGGATTTCCTACTTCTGAGATGTTTTTAAACACCTTCTGAATCTCGGCGGGATAGCCAGCATCTACACTTAACAAACCTCTTCTCACATCTACTATTCTTTTTATATGTTCAATATAGATAGGGCATTTGTCTTCGCAAAGACCACATGTAGTGCAAGAAAAGAGTGTCTCTTTAGTGATTACCTTATCGAGGATTAAATCATTAGTAATATCATTTTCTTTTCTACGAAAAACGGAGTTCTTTGTAATGGAGTGTCTCTTTAAACTATGAAGTACAACTTTAGGCGACAAGGGGGCACCACTTATATAGGCAGGACACCCTTTCTGACACCTTCCACAAGAAATACAGGCGTCTATTTCCAGTAACTGTTTCTGACTGAACTCTTCAAGACGAGTTACTCCAATATTTATTAGGTCAGTTGAGGGAGCATCTATTAGGGTAATTCCTCCTATAGGGGAATATGACCTAAGAAAAATGTTAAGCGGAGAAGCAAACATATGAAATAACTTAGAATATGGTATATACGCAATAAACCCGAAGGTTAACAGCATATGAAAGTACCATAAAAAGCTGTGAAAGGACAAGGCAGCTTTAATTGAAAAACCAAAATATTTAATAACCGTTGAAAAAAATAAACCGACAGGTGACCACAAACTCCATGGATCATCGGTAGCGTAAATACGTAATCCCTCAAGGATAAAACCAGTGAAGAGGATAGCGAAAACAAGAACCAGTAACAACGCGTCATCGAACGTATAATCTTCATGATCCGGTTTATCAATATAGCGTTTATAGGTTGCCATTCCTATTCCTATCAAGGCCATCAGACCAAACAGATCCATCAATAAACTCAGGACTAAATATTTATTTCCATAAAATAGTGCAATTCCAAAATGATCTTGAATAGCAATAACCAACGTTCCGAAAGTTAATACGGTAAAACCATAAAAAACGCTTAAATGCATATATCTACGAAAGGTGCCTCTGAAAACCTCTAGGTCATGCTTAACGATAGCTGAGAAGAAGCTCTTAAACCTCAACCCCAGGTTATCATACACGATCGGTCGACCTTGTTTCCAGCGCTTGATTTTCTTGACAATTCCGATTATGAAAATGGCCAAGGCTAACAGGGCAAACAAATACATTAGGCCTTTTTCACCTATATTCCAATATAACTGTCGGGTCGCTTCCATTTAAAACACCTCTACCTTTATACTATCGTACCCTGCTGCATCAAAAACATTTTGTGATACAGTCCTGCTTTATGTAAAAGCTCCAGGTGTGTTCCTCGTTCAACAATTCTACCGCTGTGCAAGACCAAGATGAGGTCGGCATCTTGAATTGTCGAGAGCCGATGAGCAATGGCGATTGTCGTCCTACCTTTTAGCATCTTTTCGAGTGCCGTTTGAATCGCTTCTTCCGTTTCTGTATCTACGCTGGCAGTTGCTTCATCAAGAACAAGTATTTTTGGTTTACCTGCCATCGTACGAGCAAAACAAATGAGTTGACGCTGTCCGCTCGATAGAGTAGCCCCTCGTTCTCCGATTGATTCTTCAAATCCTTCAGGAAGTTTTAGAATGAATTCATCAGCTTGCACGAACGCTGCAGCTTCAACTACTTCCTTCTCGCTTACAGCTAGCCTAGAAAGCGAAATATTTTTGCGGATATTCCCCACGAACAAAAAAGGATCTTGGGCCACAAGCCCAACTTTCGAACGCAGCTCTTCATCGGAGAACTCAGACAACGATGCCCCGTCTATAAGTATTTTTCCACGCGAAATGGGATAAAAACGCATGAGTAGATTCGCTACCGTACTTTTACCACTCCCAGTATGCCCCACTAAAGCCACAGTTTGGCCTGGATAGGCGGTAAAACTGATGTTTGTTAGGATGTCTGATTGACTATCCGAGGTACTATCATAAGAAAAACTAACATTCTTAAATTCAACCTGTCCTTCAAGGATCGAAGGAGACCCAGCGACCTCTACCTCCGTAGTCAGCCGATCATCATCCATTAGCTCAAAAACTCGCTCCGCTGCAACTAAGGATTGTTGAAACTGAGACAATCGTTGCATCATGGTATTAACTGGTTCAAAGAAGCGATCCAGATAATTAATAAAAGCGTATAGCACGCCGATTTGGATCGGTCCATACATTGATTGAATCCCAAAGAAGTTTAAAACAAGAACAAGGGCAAAGGTGTAAATCAAGTCAACCGCTGGCCGTACAAATAAGCTTTCCAAGCGAATATTGGTAATGGCTGAACGATAGTAGGCATGGTTTATCTCAGCAAACTCATCTCTGAAGCGAATCTCCTGGCGCATCGCCTGTACAATACTCATTCCTTGGATGGATTCATTTAATTTAGCGTTAAGGCGACTCAATTCTTGACGTAGGGTTCGATATACTTTTGTACTAACTCTTCGATACACATACATTAAGCAGAGGATCACAGGAAGCAAGGCTAGGCAAAAGGTGGCCAATCGGACATCCAAACTAAACATAGCAATAAAAATACCAATCAAAAAAACTGAATTTTGGACAAGAGTTACTAGAACTCCGACGAACAACTCCTTGATCGCTTCAGTATCATTAGTAATCCGAGAAACTAAAGCACCAGTAGAGGTTTTGTCGAATACTTCAAGCCTAAGACCCTGAACATGCTGGAAGACATCAACCCGCAATTCTTGAATCACTTTTAGAGCAATCTGATTAAAGCTGACCAATTGATAATAGTGCAGCCCCACAGAAAGAATATGGAGCGCTAAATATCCTCCTCCAAGAAGCCATAATGCCTGCGAGTCAAAGGAACGTGGTACTAGATGGCGATCGAGAAAGATTTTGACTAGTATTGGACCTATGACATCTGCAACGGTTGCCAAGATTAGAATTAGAGAGGCAACACTCAATGCTTTAGAGTGGGTTTTGAGATATCTGAGTAAGCGCCCCATTACTAACATATCACGCTCCCCCTTCTGCAATCAGTGACTCTAACTGCTGACTTCGATAAGTGGAAGCATACCATCCTTCGCTTGCTATGAGTTCAGCATGTGAGCCACGTTCCATAATCATCCCATTGTGAAGGACAATAATCAAGTCCGCATGTTCAATGGCACTCAAACGATGAGAAGAAATAAGGGTTGTCTTATGAGCTCTCGTTTCTTTTAAACCTTGTAGAATTGCCTTTTCTGTTTTGGCGTCCACGGCTGACAAAGAATCATCGAGAATCAGAATTTCTGGTTCGACTAAAAGAGCCCTAGCTATCGATATTCGTTGTTTTTGTCCTCCGGATAGGGTTACACCCCGCTCCCCAACCAAAGTGCCATATTCACCTTCAAACCCCATGATATCCTCGTGAATGGCAGCAATCTCAGCGACTGCTTTGATTTCTTCCAGCAAGGCGTCCGGTTTGCCAAAAGCAATGTTCTCGGCTATTGATGTTGAGAACAGAAAGTTATCCTGAGGAACATATCCTATCGCCGTTCGTAAAGCTCTAAGTGTTATGTTATATATCGAGAGTCCTCCGATCCGAAGGTCGCCTTCGGAAAGATCAAATTCCCGCAAAAGGAGGCGGAAAAATGTTGTCTTACCACTTCCCGTCTTCCCTACGATTCCTAAGGTTTGACCCTGAGTGAGTACCACATCAATATTCTTAAGAACAGGCACATCCGTCTTTGGATAAGTAAACGTAGCCTTAAGATACGTCACCTCTCCGCTCGGCACCTGATCTAATACCCCGGTCTGTTCGATAATGTCTTGTTTGATGTTAAGTATTTTATTCACTCGGTCAGAGGATGCCCGCCCGCGTTCTAGGATATTAAAAAGCCAGCCAAAGGCAAGCATTGGCCATATAAACTGTCCGAGATAAATAGTAAATTGGGTAAGCTGTCCAAAAGTCAATTTCTCATTTACAACTTCTTTCGCACCAAAAGAGATGGCCAAGAAAAAAGAAATCCCGATAATCAACTGAATTGTCGGTTCAAAGAGTGCATCCACTTTCGCAACCGCAATATTTTTCTTCACCACGTCAGCGGATAAGAGTCGAAAGGACTCCCCTTGCGCTTCTTCCTCCCCAAACGCTTTAACCACTCTAACCCCAGAGATGTTCTCCAACACTTTATCATTAAGATCAGAAAAAGCCGCTTGAGCCTTATGAAACCTCTTGTGGAGTAGAGTGCCATAATAGCTAGTAGACCAAGCTATGATCGGCATAGGTAGTAAGGTAATCAGGGTAAGTTTCCAACTTATAAAAAAGGACATAGAAAAAACAACCAAACTCCCCGTCGTCAGAGAATCGATCAGTGTTAAAACTCCCACTCCTGCAGTCATTTCAATCGCATGAATATCATTTGTAGCATGAGCCATTAAATCTCCGGTTCGATGCTCTTGATAAAATTGCGGTGACATGTGCGTGAAATGTTCAAATAGCTTCTTCCTAAGTAAGTGCCCGAGCCGGCTTGACGCCCCGAAAATCGTCAAACGCCAAGCATATCGTAAACCATAGACCAGGAACCCCGTACCTAAAAGAAGCAGACTCCACTTGAGCATCTTCTCTTGTGTAAGATTCCCCATAGCCACTCCATCGACAATGACCCGAACTGCATAAGGAGGAAACAGATTTATGAGGGCTACAAAAACTAAAATAATAATACCTATACTGTAACTTTTCTTTTCTAACTTAAAAAACCACATTAATTCCTTAAAAAGAAGCATATAATCTCCTCTCACTAACTGACAATCAAATACCCTACCCCTTTCTAGGTGTAAGGCATTTGACGAAAGTATATCATAGTATTTCGATTAATTTCTAGATATCTTATCGGAATAAGCACTTCATTAAAGTGGCTCACATCTATATCACAATCGTTACCTTTACTACTCAATATTGTAGGATCTGTACCGTTAAAATGACTATATCTTAAACCTTCCTAAAATTTTCACATAGACTTTGCTTGATAGAACATAGTTGTTTTGTTATACTTATGCGGAGTTGCTGTAAAATATCGTGTATAATGTGATAATATTAACATTCTAGAATATGCTTTATGTTTAGAGTAGCCTTTTCTAATCCTTACTTGGCTAGCGTTGACCTTCAGACGCTTAGTCAACAGAATGTCTCACAATAATTAAGAAGGAGAAAGAAAGTTATATGAAAAAAAAGAGTACTTTTAAATTTAAGATGGTTCTAGCCTTTATTGGCTATAATATTATTTTTGCATCAATCCTCGCTCCCTTTATACTGTTTTGGGGACCTTTCGAGTCATTAAAGATAATGACCGTCGGGGCGGTAGCCACCTCACGACATCCCCAAGTTGTGGAGGCTTTTTTATCTGAAGCAGAAATAAGTCGGATTATGAATCTTAATACTGATCAAGACATAAGCGTAGGACAAGTAATCAATAAAACCAATAAGATTTCCGATCCGAGCACCGGAATCACGATAGAAGATATCAAAGGGGCAAGCTTCAAGGGTAAAGTCATGTTAATTAAAGATCCTAAACGAGTTAAATTAGCCGTTACCAAGGAAATTGGTGTTACTGGAGAACGAGTTAGCGATATGGTCAAGGATATGGGTGCTATTGCCGGGATAAATGCAGGCGGTTTCTACGACCCTAACGGTAAAGGAAACGGAGCCTTTCCAGACGGATTAACCATGCATAATGGACAACTGATTCATAATAATGTAGGAGACAAGGCGGTTAACATTGTCGGGTTTAACGACAAAGGCAAACTAGTCCTCGGTAATATGACGGCGAAACAATTGGAAGAGAAAAACATGCGCGAAGTTGTTACTTTTGAGCCTAATCTAATTGTCGAGGGTAAACCTGTGATTAAAGGGGATGGCGGCTGGGGTATTGCCCCTAGGACTGGCATTGGACAAATGGCCGATGGAACCGTTATCTTTGTAGTCATAGATGGACGTCAGCCCACGTGGAGTATTGGAGCGACTTTACGAGACCTCATGCATGTCTTTGAAGATTATCATGCAGTGAACGCTGTCAATCTCGATGGGGGTTCTTCCTCTGAACTCGTCTATAACGGTAAAGTCATGAATCGTTTATGGAATATATTTGGAGAACGCTATATTCCTACGGCATTTGTTGTTACCCCTTAAATACTTGTACAATAAGAAGGAGCAATCAAGCGTGAGGAAACTACGTATCATTTTAGTTTGGACCTTAGTTTCACTGTTCTTGCAAGGTGGAGCATACACCTTTTTGAACAGCAAAATTCAACAAGTTATGGCTCCATTGCCAACTAAACCAATTACTCTTAAACTAAATGCAACGATTCCTGGTTCTAACCTTAAAAATATTCAAATATCCTACGCCAAGGATTATTTAGCTTATACAGAGGATGGTACATTCAAAGTATTCAACCTTGTACAAGGTAAGCAAGTGTTTGAGAAAAAACCGCCTTCTACTACGGACAAATCACTGGGGGTTCTTACCTATCAATGGTTGCCCGATCGAAATACATTGCTTTATTTTTATGCTAAGAAAAATCCCAATGAAATAACAACCGTTACCGTGTACCCTAAACCTATTGAGCAACCCCCCACACAAAATCCGGCTTCATACGATCCTGAAGATCCCAACCAAAAGATTGAGCAGAAAGCTCCTCCTGTGGTACCTGTAAAACCTCGGATTGAAACGCGTTATGGAAATCCTCAACTTACAGAATTGTATTCACTGGAACTACCTGAAAGCAATGATGATACCCCTCCAGATGATCGCTTTAATCAAACGATTGACAAAATGCCTAAAGGTGGCAAAATTGAAAACTTAGTTTTCTCAACATCTACTAATTTAATCTATCTCACCGTTAAAAACGAATCCTCTCAACTACTGATGGAAATTGATGTTATGAAAAACGTTCGAACAATGAATAAATCAGGAGAGGTCATTAATACTATGGCTGCTTCTGATCGGTATGGAACACTCTATGTAAACAGTAAAATTGGCAGTACCCATCAAGTTATTGCTTTGAATGGTACTCAACGCTGGGTTATTTCAAATAAATCTAACGATAGGATCCTAGGGATTAGAGATGGAAAGGTTTATATTGGAGAAGTCACAAACAATGAACTCGTGAAGATTAAAACAACGACAGATCGCTCAGAGTTAATGGAGAAACCTACTTTGAAAACTGAATGGGAAGGCATAATTCCCTTCAAGGATGTTCGCATGCTCATCGGCTCAGACGGTCAAGTTGTAGTCTATGATAATCAAACTGTTCATATCGTCACAGAGGGAAAAATGAAAATGTTTAATCTCGAGGGATCAGACAATTATGTCTCTATTGATGGTGCAGAACTTATCCAACTAAATCCACAAGGAACTTCCACCCTAGTGAAATTACATCCACTGGAATCCTTGAAATAGACTATACTTGCGCTTCTTAAGCATAGGTTCCTTTGGCCTTTATAGCAAAAAAGGGGTAGGATTCATAGAAAACTATGAATCCTACCCCTTTTTATATTCTTGGCAAATGTAATTATTACTGTGTCGATTCCTTCACGCCACAAGGCTGGGACGGAGAAGAGGTACTATTAATCTTACAATCCTCACATATTTGTAACCCTCGATCTTCATACAAGTCCTCTGTAGAGACAACTTCAATCCCACATTTTTCACATTTAGCCATAGAAATCAATTCCCTTCTCTTAATATAATAATTTATATTAATTATTATTTTAACACAATATCAGAAAGAACGATAGTAGTTCATCATCTATTGTTTTAGATTATCTTGTGTAATTCATTCCTTGCGGTAATAATTTACTTCCAATCACTAGCTAATCTAATAGATTAAAAGGCATCTTTTCTCCTTCTAAGGCCTCCATAATACTTACTTGGGTCACTTCCTGATGTGAGGCCTGCCAAATAACATGCCGATCACTAACCAAAAGTACCTGAGGGGACTGATGTTTACACCCTAATTTCTCAGTTGCTTGGTTGGAAACTGGACGTGATTCAATCACTTTTATCATGCCTACCAATACCTCATCCGAACTTTCCTGGATATAATTCTGTATCTCCCGCCAGGCACGGCTACTGATAGGACATGCTGTACTATGTTTGAAAAGTACAACCTGACGCTGGCAAGACTCGTCTAATATTTGTCCTAATTCTTGAGAACATGTAATTTCCTTAAATACAGCCATTGAGTTTCCTCCTCGTTACATATATGCATTATACCAAAGTCACTCTTGTTGACAAAGTTAGGTCTGTGTTTTTAACTTCTGTTCCTATTTACTAATCGAGGCATCAAACTCTTGGGTTACATTTCGGGAAGGTGACCACACGGCTAAAATGCCACCCATGACGACAAAAATTCCCCCAGTTGCTTGAAAAAGCGTTAGATGTTCATCAAATAAAAAGACTGCGAAAGCAAATGTAAACACAGGTTCCAATGTGCTAATAATTGAGGCAGAAGTTGCACCGATAAGTTTCATACCATGAAAAAATGTTAACATTGCAATAATGGTGGGAAAAAAGGCCAAACCTCCGATCCCTAACCAGGTGTTCAAGTCGAGGTTCCATGTTAACCCACCCATTGTAAGACCTATTATTCCATAAGTTAGAGCAGCAGACGTAGAAATCAAGGTAATAGTCACTAACGAGCTAGTTGTTTTTAATACATGATTTCCAATGATGATATAAGTTGCATAAAGTAAAGCAGACCCTAAAGCGAGAGCAACGCCAAAAGAACTAATATCGTTGATTGCCACTCCTAAAACTAAAACCAAGCCAAAGGTTGATAGTAACAGTCCAAAGAACTTAAATTTTGAAAATTTTTCTTGGTGAGTCAAAACTGCAATAATAGTTACAATAATTGGATAAGCATAGAGAAGTAATGCGGCTAAGGAAGCAGGAATATAACGTACGGAAGTTAAGTAAAATCCCGACATCAAAGCGTAGAATATCCCACCCATGCCCCATAGGATTAACCAGATTTTTAGGGGGATTCTGGGAAAACCTTCTCGCCAAATAGTAATTATCCAGAAAAAAAGTGCTGCAATAGTGAATCGAACAAATAAAACTGTAGCAAGACCCGCACCCCCAGAAAATACAAACTTACCCAGTATTGGGTACAAACTGAACCCTACTGTGGAAATAAGGATTAATAGTACTCCGAATCCAATCGGGGCTTTTTGTCCATTATTCATTGTCATTCTCCTAATTATGCTTTAATGTTTTTTTACTTCTCAGTAGTTCGAAATTTCAATTAGATTCCCATCCGGATCATTAATATAAATTGAATTAATAATCCCACTAGCACCAGTCCTTTCGACTGGACCTTCAATAACATTGATTCCTTGATTCTTAAATTGTTTAAGTACCATTCCCAAGGGAACGTTAGTAATCAAGCACAGGTCAACAGAGCCAGGTGTGGGATTAAGTGCTTTTGGCTCAAACTCTTTATCAAGTTCATGTAAATTGATTTTCTGATCTCCAAAGGTTAAGGCCTTACGTTCTTCTCCGAAAGTAATAAATTCCATTCCTAACACCTCAGTGTAGAATTTAGAAGTAAGTCCTATATCCTTAACAGTTAGTACTAGATGGTCAATCCTATTAACCTTCACTCTTTCACTCCTTCCCCTCTTCATCCCCTCAAAGGCCCTTAACGTTAATATTACCACAAGATAACAGAAAATGAACTAATAGAGATCAAGCATAAATGCTTGATCTCTGATTTTTATATATAATTTATTTAATATTTTTAATTGACGATTCTCCAAATTGTTTTGTTACTAACTTCTCATAAGGAGCAATTTTGTTTAACTCTCCGGCATCCTTAATGATTTGTTGAAGAAGATAGAAATCTTTTTCCATAAGAACAGGGTCTGTTTTCCAGCTGTTCTGTTCTTTATAACGTTTGACAGCGCTCACCAGTATCTGATCATTTTCTTCTGGGAATTGGGGCTTAATGGCTTTAGCTATTTCCTCTGCAGTATGATTTCCTACCCAACGCTGACCCTTATAAATTGCATTGGTAAATTTTTGCAGCAGCTCGGGGTTTTTATCGATCGTACTCTTTTTAGTGAAATAAGCTGTATAAGGAACTTCCCCACTTTCCTTACCTAGAGAAGCTACGATATATGCTTTACCCTCCTTCTCCATACTGGATGCAGTTGGCTCAAAGATAATGACGTAGTCTCCTTGTCCTCCAATAAAAGCCCCAGGCATTGCAGCAAATTGCATTGTGGTATCGATAAATACGTCTTTCCCAACTGTAAGGCCATTTTTACTTAAGGCATATTGGAGAACTATCGCCGGCATTCCACCCTTACGTCCGCCAATAATAGTCTTGCCTTTAAGTTCGCTCCATTTAAATTGAGAATCAGCCTTTCGACCCATGAGAAACGTTCCATCTCCATTTGTAAGTTGAGCAAATACAACACTATGATCCTCTTTGCCTTCGTTGTAGACATATACGCTTGCTTCAGGTCCAGCAAAGCCAATATCTACTTGCCCTGACAACACGGCAGTCATGACCTTATCTGCGCCTGCGCCATTCGATAGTTCAATATCAAGACCCTCTTCTTTAAAGAACCCTTGAGTCAGAGCAACATATTGCGGAGCATAGAAAATTGAGTGTGTTACCTCAGACAGCTTTACTTTTGTCAGCTCAGTTTGATTGCTGCAACCAGCTAACACTAATGACCCTGCCAAAACTAACACGATAAGTACGAGCATCAACTTATTTTTCATAACGATAATCCTCCTCATTTTTAGTTTAGTTTATCAACCTACCCGTCTGTGGCAATTTAGCCTTTGTTCTTCACTAGAAATTTCTCAAGGTAAACCACCCCCTGATACATAATGGTCGCTGCTATACCTAATATTATGACACTGGTCATGACTAGGTCTAATTTAAAAACCTGTCCTCCGTAAACGATCAGATAACCCAAGCCTGCTTTGGAAACTAAGAACTCCCCTACTATGACGCCAACCCAGGATAACCCGACGTTAATCTTAAGGGCATTAATGAAAGTCGGCGACGAAGCCGGAAGTAACACTTTTGTAAGAACTTGTAACTTAGTACCTCCAAAGGTTTGGACAAGCTTGATCTTTTCTTCATCAATCGCTAAGAACCCATTTAAGACTTCCAAAACTGTGACTATTAGTGAAATAGCCAAAGTCATGACAATGATTGCTGCAGGACCAGCCCCAATCCAAACGATAAATACAGGACCAAGTGCAATTTTAGGCAAACTGTTCAAGACTACTAAGTAGGGTTCTAAAACTTTACATAAAAAATCAGACCACCATAAGATAATGGCAATAATCGTTCCCAAAAGCGTCCCCAAAACAAAGCCGACGACTGCTTCAAGACAGGTTACTCCGATGTGCTGAAATAGTACCCCCTCTTCATACAACCTTATAATCGTTTGAATGACCCTAGTTGGTTGGCTAGTAATAAACGGATCAACGATTTTGGCATTAGCGCATAGTTCCCAAAGTCCTAAAGCTATTAGTAAAATCATGAATTGAATGATTCGAATCGTTACTTTTTCTCTCCTAACACTTCGCAAGTATCTAATATGTTCAAGCGATTGGTCTGATTCTCTAGTTTTGCGAGGCATGCTTTCTTGTCCTTGTTTAGACATGAACATCCAGCCCCTTCCATATCTCTTGAAAATAATACAGAAACTCGGGTGTTTCCCGGGAGGATAAGGGTGATCTGTTATCACAACTCAACTTTATGTTATAGATATTTTTGATCGTTCCAGGTCGCTTAGATAAAAGGATAACTCGGTCGGACATACTAATACTCTCAGCAATATCGTGGGTTACCAAAAGAGCAGTTTTGTTTTCTTGTTTTATAATGGCATAGATATCTTGATTAACCACGAGTCTTGTTTGATAGTCTAAGGCAGAAAATGCTTCATCCAGAAGAAGGATTTGTGGGTCGGTCACAAGGGTTCGTATCAGAGCTACCCTTTGCCTCATCCCGCCGGAAAGTTGGTTTGGATATTTATCCTTAAATTCGTATAGTCCATACGTTCTAAGGAGTTTTAAGGCTCGGGATTTCGTCTCGGAGGTAACAAGTCTCCTTATTTCCAGGCCTAACATGACATTTTGAAAGATTGTTCTCCAGTCAAAAAGATGATCCTTTTGCAGCATATATCCGATTTTTTGGGAAGCTCCCGTAACCTTTTCCCCCGATAGCATGACGGTCCCAGTGGAGGAAGGAAGTAATCCAGAAATAATCGATAGTAGGGTAGATTTACCGCACCCACTCGGGCCGACAATGCTTACAAACTCACCGTTGCGAACAGAAAAATTAATACTTTCTAGAGCAGTAATTTCCCCATTGAGGGATTGATATTTCATCCCTACGTTTTGAACCTCTACAATCTCATTCAATGGCACTCCCCCCTAAATCATCTCTGCGTTATAATGTATTGGAAGATGCTTAAATCGGTGAGCAATTCGAAAATTTACCAATGCATTAAATGGAATTGATTATATTTCTAAAAAATTTATTAAAAAAGAAAACTGTCACGCACTTAATTAAATGCTCTGACAGTTCCCTGCATTACAAACAAAAGTTAGAGTTACTCCAAACTCTTTACATAGAAGCCCTATAAGCTTGTGATACTTT
>CAKMJS010000030.1 GCA_927405585.1 uncultured Desulfosporosinus sp. | reverse complement strand
AGTCTTCGCCACAGTGTTTGGTGTGGCCACAAGCTTGGGTCTAGGCTCGAGCCAGATAGCCACAGGCTTGCAATATATCTGGGGAATTCAAGCGACACCGGTAACCATCTCAATGGTCATAGCAGTCATGACCCTTATCTTTACTCTGGCCACGATCTCTGGTCTGCACAAGGCTATGCAGTTTGCTGCCGATGTTAAGGTATGGCTTTCGATCGGTTTCATGGTGTTTATCTTCTTGTTCGGGGGTTCGATCTTAATCCTGAACAACTTCACAGATACCCTGGGTGCTTATATGCAAAACTTTATCGGACAGACCCTATGGATGGGTAACATGGACTGGATCAAGGGCTGGACCGTATTCTACTGGGCATGGTGGATTGCTTGGGCTCCGTTCGTCGGACAATTCGTCGCCCGTGTTTCTAAGGGTCGTACCATTCGTCAATTCGTTTTAGCAGTGACGTTGTTGCCTTCCGGGTTCTCTATGGTTTGGCTATCAATTTACGGTGGTGCAGCCTTCAACCTAGATAAAGTCTCCAATGGGGCTATTCAGGCTGCTGTTAATGCAGACTATACTACCGCCTTTTTTGCCACATTACAACAGTTGCCCATGTATTCAATCACCGCTCCATTAGCAATTATTCTCATCGTGGCGTCTTTTGTAGGTGCTGCAAATTCTGCAACTTACGTACTGGCCATGCTAACGTCTAACGGCGATATGAATCCTGGCAAGAAATTACGTAGCTTCTGGGGTATCATGCAGGGTGCTTTCACCATCATCCTGATCCTAGTTGGTGGCGGCACTGCAGCGTTAGCGGTTTTGCAAACGGTCTCGATCGTTGCAGCATTCCCCTTTATGCTGATCATGATCGCCATGTGCTTTAGCATATACAAAGCACTTGGACAGGAGAAGCTTCCAGGCGAAAAATAGGCTAAGCTAATCCTCTTAATTTAGAACTTTATAAAATCAGAACGTCCGATTGACAAAATTTAAAGAACACCTAGGTTGTGGAGGCCTGGGTGTTCTTTCACACAATCAGAATTCATCAATAGCGTACGGGAGGGAAATGTGGTGGATAAGGCAATTAAACTTATTATTGCTTGTGAGGCATTTAAAGGTGAGTTAGAAGTCTTCAAAGAGTCGATAACGGTTAATATTCTCTGGATTGAGCAAGCTTTGCATAACGTCCCGGATAAACTACATCTAAAAGTTCTTGAAAAGGTTCGAGAAGCCGAAACGTATTTAAATCCAGAAGATATTGTCCTCCTATTCTTAGGGAACTGTGGAGGGTCACTGAAGGGAGTCTCTTCCCAGACGCTCACGCTTGTTTATCCCAATGTCGATGACTGTATCCCTGTGATTTTAGGATCGATGGAAAGGTTCAAGGCAATTCAGGCAGAAAGATCAGGGACGTTTTATTTGAATAAGAACTGGATTGATGCAGGAGAAGATCCTTTAAGTTCCAGTAGAAAATATATTGAGTCATATGGAGAGAAAAAGGGTTGGAAGGTTTCTAAGCTGATGTATAAAAACTATACTCACTTTACACTAATTGATAATGGTTGCTATGAGCTTGAAAAATACCGAGACCACGTTCATGAAGCGTGTGAAACGTTTGGAAAAATATATTCAGAAGAAAAAGGCAATCTTAAATTCGTAAAGGAAATTCTCAATCGACAGTGCGAGATGGTAACCATACTTCCAAACTCAAACGATGAAGTTAAGCAGATATATCAAAGTAGGAAGGCTTTCTTTCCAGGAACTTAAAATGTTAAGCTCTACTAAAAATTAACTGAATAGAGTAAGAATTCGGAAACTAACAAGGATTAAGGCTAATTCATGTAGAATTTTAATGTAGAAAATAGAAAAAATTATCTAAAAACGCCTTACTATGCAGGATTGTGGAGGAATATACAGTTGAGAATTAAGCTGATTGGTTGTCATTCAACCATGAATGAAGTCCAAGCACAAGGACGTGCCCAAGAGATGGATTGTGAATTCCTGGATTACAGCTTTCACGCCCGTCCAGATAAATTACATGATAGAATCCAGGAGCTAATCAATGAGAGCCAAGATTATGATTTGATCATTCTGACTTACGGTCGATGTTCTAATTCTATGCTTGGATTGTTGTCACCGAGCGTTCCACTTTTATTTCCGGCAACCCACGATTGTATTGGTCTAATGTTAGGTTCCAGCGCTAGGCATATGGAATTATTCAAAGAGAACGCCCGCACCTATTATTTTAGTCAGGGATGGTTGGACTATGGTCGAACTCCATTGGCAGAATACTATGAGTATGAAGAACGGTATGGTGAAAAAAAAGCTCGCAAATTAATTGAAACGTTGTATGGAAGTTACAAAAAAGCTGTTTTTATTATTACACCAGGGATCAAGGAACTTGAACGATACCGACAGAAGGTTCAGGAAATTGCGGACTTTTTTGACTGGGAGGTCGGGGAAATCGAAGGGGATATCAGTCTCCTCAACTCAGTTGTTAGAGGAATCAGGGCACCGGAAACAATCTATGTCGAAGCGGGGCAAGTTATTACGCTGGAAACATTATCAGGAGGACACTCATGAGATTAAAGATCAAGCCAGATCGGGCAGTTGAGAGCTTTAAGGGCGAATCCATACTGGAGGTCTTAGTTCGTAACCAGATCCCCGTTCAAAACGTTTGTAGTGGAAAAGGCACCTGTGGTAAATGTAAAGTACGGTTCGTGTCTGGGGTGCCTGAACCGACGCCGAGCGATCTCAAACATTTGACAAACCAGGACATTGAAGTAGGGTTTCGTCTTTCTTGTGGCGTCAGATCAGACGATGGGATGGAAATCGAGCCACTGAATTTAGCAAGCTATGATCGAAAAGAGGCTGCATTCCATGATTTAGTACTCAAAATAAACCCTGACCATGGAGTTAAGAAAGTTTTTGTCCGTGTACATAAACCTTCACTAGAGGATGAACGAGGAGATTGGAACCGTTTACACGATGTATTATTAGAAATTCTAGAGGTTGAAGCAGTAAGTATCAAGATGTTCGCCTTGATTAAGCTTCCTAGTGTATTGCGGGCTGGAAGTTTTGCCCTGACAGTCACATTGTGGGACCATCAGGTTATAGACGTTGAAGAGGGGAATACCACGTTAACACTTTTTGGGGTAGCTGTGGATATAGGGACGACCAGTGTAGCGGTTGGTTTAGTTGATCTAAATAGTGCGCAACTTATCAGGGTTATTTCCCAGGAGAACGAGCAAACGGCTTATGGTGCGGATGTCATTTCGCGAATATCGTATGCCGGGGAGAGCAAGGAAAAGCAACGCCTGCTTATAGAGGCTGTGACACAGACAATAAATCATTTGATTAATCGGGCTGCTCAAGAAAGTGGAGTCCCCGCGACGAGTATTTACAAAATGACGGTCGTTTCTAATACAACGATGAATCATTTATTCTTAGGCTTAGACACCTCTAACTTGGCAGTAGCACCTTACGTATCGGTCCTAAATAGTTCCTTTGAGTTGAGCGCTACAGAAGTTGGGATCGACATAAATCCAGAGGGTCGAATTCTAATTTTCCCGAATATCGGCAGCTTTGTCGGAGGCGATACTGTTGGCGCAGTGATCGGAGCGCAGGAAGTTTTAGAAGAGGGTAATCATTTATTGATAGATTTAGGTACTAATTGTGAATTATTTTTAAAAACCCCACAGGGAATGAGGGCTAAACCTGGAGCGATTGAGGGGGTAACGATCACAGAGGACGGAGTGAAAATTAAGGTCATTGGTGGTCAAAAAGCAATCGGAATTTGTGGGTCCGGTCTTATCGAGGGCATAGAGCAAATGAAGTTAGCGGCAATTATCAATAAACAAGGTAAAATAATTGATCCTGAGAAAGCGAGTTCACTTTCACCACAACTCAGGGCTCGAATAAAATCTGGGGGGAAAGCCGGCCGAGAATTTGTACTTGCTTATGGTGGCAGCGAAGGAGTCGACGTCGTCTTAAACCAAGCGGATATTGGCGAATTGCAACTTGCGAAAGGTGCTGTTTGTGCGGGTATCAAAACGCTGGTTGGAATGGTAGGGATCACGATCCAAGATCTTGATTCGGTGGTTTTAGCAGGTACCTTTGCTTCCTATTTAAAAGCGACTAGTATTCTAGAAATTGGCTTAGTTCCTAATCTTAGACCAGAAAGAATTAAGACCGTTGGGAATGCAGCCCACCTGGGAGGAATGAGAGCACTACTAAATCAAACAGCATTTGGGGATGCTGGAGAGTTGGCGAAAAAAGTAAAGCATGTTGAGCTAGGAGGCAATAAAACCTTTACCAATCATTTCATGAGAAGCATGTACCTAGAAAAAACCAATTAAAATTAAACGGGGCAAAGAAGAGTTGAGGAGTGAGAATTAATGATAGTTAGACGATCGATCATAACTTCTATTGTATGCATAATGCTGAACTTAATCTTTTTTATGCTAATAAGAACGTATTTGGAGCTTAGCATTATAGTATTTATGGTTACACAGCTTCTCATTGCAGTTTCAATATTTGTTGGATATGGAGCATCGTTTAAGCTTAATAGAGCGGATAATGAGCTAAAAGTTATAGATGACTTAATAGACGGAAATCTTTTAAATGCTAAACAGAATATAAAAGCTGGTGAAGTTGAAAGGAAGCTAGATAGATACCAGAATGAGATAAGAAATGTCATCTCAGAAATATATGGCGTTGCGCGAATTGCCAGTAGTACAGGAATATTCTTAACCAAAGACATTAAGAATATATCGCAGGCAACCGATAATATCGCTACAACAGTAAATTATATGGCGCAAGGTAATTCTGAAGTCGCTAATTCAGTCGTGAAAGCATCCGAAAATATGACAAAGATATATCAGTCCGTCGTTGATATAAAAGATCAGATCAGCTTAATAAACGAAAGTTCAAAGAGTACCAGGCATACTGTTGACGAGGGCAATAATGCTTTAAAAATACAAAGCAAAACGTTGTTTGAAACGACCGAATCGTTTAAGAAGGTGGGCAGTGTTATCAGCGACCTAAAAGATATGGCATCTGAGATCAATTCGATTGTTGATACCATTTCCAATATCTCCAGTCAGATAAACTTGCTGGCTTTAAATGCTGCAATAGAAGCAGCACGTGCTGGTGAAGCAGGGCGGGGCTTTACAGTGGTTGCAAGTGAGGTTAAAAAGTTGGCTGAAGAATCTAATAGTGCTGCAATCAAAGTAAGGGGTTTAATTGAAAAGGTAAATGTTGGGGTCGATAAATCCGTTGAAGTGATAAATATCAATAGGATCGCTGTAACAGAGCAGGAAGTTCACTTGAAGAATTCTGAAAAGGCATTTGTGAATATCAATACAGCAATGAATATCGTTGAAGGCGAGATAAATGAAATATTTGCTAAAATATACAAACTTACTGCTTTCACAGAAAGTGTAAGTACAGACATAGTTAGTATATCCGCCGTTTGTCAAGAGTCAGCGGCCAGCTCGGAAGAAATTAGCGCTACTATGATTGATAATGCTCAGTCAATGGGTAATATCACTGAACGATTTAGTGAATTAACCAAGAAGATTGAGGGGATATCAGACCAACTAGAAAATTATAAATATATAAAGATCGCTCACAATGAGTATGTTGAATCGAACTTTCAACTAGAAGTACTTAAAGAAATAATTAAACAAAAACTTGGCATAGCCGCAGAAGGAATCCTGGTTAATAACCAGGAAATATTCCGAATGGTCGCTGAAGGTAAAGCGGACTTTGCCACAGCAGCTATGTTACCATCCTGTGAGGCCTTAGAACTTGAATATCGAGGCCAACTGGAGAACTTAGGCTCTAATTTAGATGGGTGCAAACTAGGCTTAATAGTCCCGTCCTATGTTGAGATTAATAGTATTAATGAAATGAAGGGTTACGAGAATAGATTTAGAAATAAAATATTCTCGCTCCAAAGGCGTACAAGCTTAGGCCGAATGGTTGGAGAAGCCTTAGATTCCTACGAATTGAGTGGATACACGATAGCATATGATGAAGAAAAAGTCATGCTTGATGCACTGCACAAGGCTATAGCCAATAAAGAATGGATAGTAATTACAGGTTGGCAGCCCCATTATATGTTTGGTGTCTATGATTTGAAATACTTACAAGACCCAAATAAAGTATTCGGTAGGGAGGATCATTGTGCTACCTTAGCCAAACAAGGGTTAAAAGATGAAAATAGGGAACTGTATCAAATAATTAAGAATTTCAAACTGGATATGACTAGTGTGAATAAAGCATTATGCGAAATAAATCAGGGAACTAGCATTAAGGATGCAGCTCAAAGCTATGTAAATTCGTCATTCATGACCATACATTAATGAACATGTTAACCATCAGCACTAGCAAAATAACTCACTCTATTGGAGTAAACCTCGATATGGAACAAAACACTTAAGGAAGTAAAAAATTACTAAACTACTTGAAGGATTTCGCTTAATATTAAGGAATATATAGATAATATAATGCTTTAGCATTATGAGTCTTGGGTCGACAATATCATGTTCCAACACCGATATACGATTGGCTGTATCAAAAAATACAAGAAATGGAACAGGATTTTTCGATAAGTCACCATTAGGAGGCGTAAAGCAAAGGACAGTACTAGGTTTTTTAGGAGGTAAAAGAGATGATCGTAAGTCATGGCCGGGACGTTTTAGGAACACGGATGGATAATAACCAAATTAAAAATGCCGTCAAAAAAGTACTTATTTCCCCAACTCAAGGGTGGGAAGGCTATGTTATGCGGGAATTCGAGCTAGGTCAGGGAGGTAATACTCCTCGCCACGAGCACCCTTGGCCCCACATAATTTACATTCTTGAAGGTGAGGGGACTTTGCATTTGGACGGTCAGGATTATCAGATGGAAGCCGGCTCGTTTGCATTTGCACCCAGCAATAAGTTGCATCAATTTACCAATATAGGTAACGGAAGATTTGCCTTCATCTGCATTGTTCCTGAAGAAGGCGATAAGTAGTCTCCAATGTGAGGTGTGTCAAGGGGACGGGGTTGGCCATGTATATGCGACGTGAACACTGCGACTTCCTGGTGGGTTGCGCCAGCGTAAGCCTGGCGGATGGCGGCCAGAATGCCGCAGCGTTGTATCACGCCTTGACCGC
>CAKMJS010000029.1 GCA_927405585.1 uncultured Desulfosporosinus sp. | reverse complement strand
GAAAGCACAATGAAAAGCATGCAAAAGCTCGTTATCGCCCTTGTTCTAACCGCTACATCTCCTTTTCTCATCGCTGCAAATAAAGGCGATCAACCCATGAGACACGACCATACTGTTGGCGATGGTCATGAAGTGATGGGCACGTTAAAGAAGCCGGTCGAAACTCAGAAACAGACAGAAAAGGCGGCGGAGTATTTCGGCGGGGTTTTGAGAGAACAACGTTCGAAAAGGACATCGTATCTCAGACATCTGGTGATCATGCCGGAGGGGTTCCACCCGTTCCCATTTCGAACACGGAAGTTAAGACCTCCAGGGCCGATGATACTTGGGGCGCAAGCCCCTGGGAAAGTAGGTCATCGCCAGGTAACAAGTGAAAAGGCTATCTCTTAGGAGATAGTCTTTTCTGTGTTTTTGATACAGCATTTTTGAAGCATCAAGTTACGGTTTAAGCCGGGGTTCCACCCGTTCATCCACACTGCTGGAGTCTTCGTCATATGTTGCAGTGTGGCGAAAATCTCATCCGATTTTCGTATCTCGAACACGGAAGTTAAATCCACACTGCAGGAGTCTGCGTCATGTGTCGCAGTGTGGCGTAAACCTCATTCCGTCGCCACGAAGTATTCGTCATGGGTAGGAGGCTCGGCGATACTCTCCCCCGGAGACTATCGTGGTTTACGTCCGACACTGCTGGAGTCTGTGTTATGAGTCGTTGCGTTTTCTAGGTGCTGGAGATGATCTTGTACAGTATGTTCTGAGAATGACATACGCTAAGAATTACAACAGAGTTATTGATGTTCCATTGGATTAATTGTTGAAAACAGATAAACAAACAGGGGGCAAGTTCTTGTTTCGATGATGTTATCGGAAACAAGAACCTGCCCCTCTGTTTAATTAGGGAAAGAAATATCAATCATTTCCTTGGTTGTTTTTAAGGTTAGATATTTTACTGGAAACGAAGATGATCATTATAAAGACAAAGGAAAAGATAAACATTCTCAGTGCTCCGTCATTAGGAAGATTGAAATTTCCATTGAGAAATTTATTTCTAATAATACCCAATAATGATAAAATGATAGTAGAAGCTACAAGTAAACCTATGAGATACATAGGTTTTACACTTTTTGTAAGTGTGCTTCCATATGCTCCGGCCCAGACCACCCTAGTCATGTAGTACCCCATGGTTAAAACTATTATTGTATACACACTCATTGGGCTAGCCGCCCACCTTACATAATCTTGGAGCCCTAAATTTATCATGAGTAAAAAGAAGAGCATGAAAAAACATTGATTTCCTATTTTGTTTCGGGTTTGGATCTGCATTTCATCTAGAGGTTCTTTTAGTTTCCTTTTATTCGTCATCATCATTATCATCGTCCTCCCAAAAGATTTGATCAAGTGTTTTATTGAGTGCTTTACAAATGGCAATACATAGTCGTATGGATGGATTATAGTCTCCACTTTCAATGGCATTGATGGTTTGCCTTGTCACATTAATGGTTTCAGCTAGTTCTTTTTGAGACATGTCTTTTGCGGCTCTAGCAACCTTAAGCCGGAGATTTTTTGCCATATCCTTCACACCACCTTAAACATATAGTAATATAAAAATGACAATATGACAAATATATATTACATATAGTCAAAGCGGTTACCCGGAATGGGTGGTTTATAAATACTGATAACAGCAGGTTGCAGCAGGTTTTCGCCAAATGATCACGAGGATGTCGGAAGGGTCATAGACAGAGCTTTGGCTTCAGGAAAGCCCGCCTGCGTAAACGTTATCACTAATTCAAAAATTGGTCCTCCGAGATAAACTGATTTTTAAAAAAAGCAAAGAGATTGCTTTCATAGGCAATCTTTGCTTTTTTATTACTAGACAGAATATATTGAAAAATATATAATATTGGTAATACCACAGATAAGTATATATATTACCAAAGATGAATAGAGGTATTACATGGAAGAAGATTATAAGTCGCCACTACGCTCATCGGATCTTGTGGAAAACAACTTAATAAGAGCAGTTCTTTTGGGAGAGTTTCCACCAGGGAGTGTACTTCCACCTGAACGTGACCTAGCTGCAAAGCTGGGAGTTGGGCGCCCAACTTTGCGCGAGGTTATGCAACGCCTAGAGCGGGATGGTTGGTTTACTGTCCGTAAGGGCCAACATACTCAAGTAAATGATTTCTGGCGTGAAGGTAACTTGAATACACTAGTTAATATTGTGCAAAGTTCTGATGAGGTACCTGAAACTTTTATAATTAACTTGCTGGAGGTGAGGGTTGCATTGGCCCCTGCCTATGTAAAGGATGCTGTCCAATGCTGTCCAGCCAAGGTAGTGGCAGCACTCACTGAAATTGATGAACTTATAGATGCTGCAGACGAATTTGCCTTGTTTGATTGGCAATTACAAAAAAAGTTAGTAAATCTGGCCAACAACCCAATTTATCGTCTTATCTTAAATAGTTTTGGTCCTATATATATTCAAGCGGCTAGGCGCTACTTTATTGTTAGTGAAAATCGCCAATTATCCAGACGATTTTATCAGGACCTGTTAACTACGGCCATGGCTTCAGATCACCAAGGGGCTGAAAGGGTGACAAAGGAGGTTATGGAAGAAGTACTTCGCTGTTATAGGAATCAGATTAAGTAGAGAATGCGAGGAGATGTTTCCTAATGAGGCGATGGAACGGATGGGGAGATGATACTGTTGATTTTGAGGTACCCCTTGCGGCGAGTGAGTATTTGTCTAAGCTGATCGGCCCTGCTAGACCACCTAATAAAATTTCGCTAGAAGAAATGGTGGCGATGGTACCTCCTTCCCGTCTGCAGGATCATCGCTTGGTAAGTACTGACGTTGAGGATAGAATTCGCCATTGTACCGGTCAGAGTATGTCAGATTGGATATTTTTCCGAGGTGGTTTAGTGTCGAATTTTCCGGATGGAGTGGCTTTTCCAGAATCGGATAACGATGTACGTGAAATATTGCGCTTTGCCAGAGAAATTGAAGCTCAAGTGATTCCCTACGGAGGAGGCACCAGTGTTGTCGGACATCTAACTGTGCCAAAGAGCGAACAGTGTATTATTACGGTTGACATGGGACGGATGAACAAGCTGTTGGACCTTGATAAACAAGGATGCCTGGCAACATTTCAAGCAGGAGTACGGGGACCTGACTTAGAGGCCGCTTTAAGGGCGGAGGGGTTTACCTTGGGACACTATCCACAGTCCTTTGAATTATCGACTTTAGGTGGGTGGGTAGTTACTCGTTCTGCCGGTCATTTTTCTATGGGATATGGGAGAATAGAACGATTATTTGTCGGAGGTGAGATGGAGACTCCAGTAGGTACATTTAGGGTACCGGCTTTTCCGGCTTCAGCTGCAGGGCCTGACTTACGAGAAGTTATTATGGGTTCTGAGGGTAGATTGGGAATTGTTACAAAATGCACAGTTAAGGTGACTGCGTTGCCAGAGGCAGAGGTCTTTCCGGCTGCTTTTTTTCGAGGAAGGGAAGAAGGTGTCGCAGCCGTACGTGCACTGGCTCAAGCAGAAATTCCACTTTCTATGATAAGACTGAGCTTACCTGAGGAGACGATGACAACCTTGAGTCTTAAATCTGGCTGGCAAATGGACTTATTGTACCATTGGCTTGCTTGGCATGGGGTTAGAGACCAAAAAACCATGCTTTTGTATGGGGCTGTAGGAACTCATAAAAAAGTTAATTGGGCGTTGCGCAGGGCTAAGGAAATCATCAAGGAACACCACGGAGTCAATGTAGGTACGTCGGTGGGTAAACACTGGTACAAAAGCCGTTTTAAGTTGCCCTATATACGCAATAATCTGTGGGATCAAGGCTATGCAGTTGATACCTTGGAAACGGCTGTTCCATGGAACAAGGCCTCACTCACTAGGAAAGAAATTGAAGAGGGCTTGCGTAGGGCGTTGAACGAAATGAATGAGAAAGTTCATGTATTTACTCATCTTTCACATGTCTATCCCCATGGTACAAGTCTCTATATTACTTACATATTCAGGTTAGGAGATTCCGCGACTGAGACTATGACACGTTGGCGGATCTTAAAAAAAGCAGCTTGTGAAGCAATAGTTCGAACAGGAGCAACAATTACCCATCAGCATGGTGTCGGAATCGATCATCAACCCTATTTGGTCGCGGAAAAAGGAGCAATGGGGATGGAGGTGATTTCTTCTGTTTGTCGCACACTTGATCCGGACGGCATGATGAATCCCGGAAAATTACTCAAGTAAGGGGTGATATCGTGAAACGTGATCAGATCTTGGCAGAACTGAAAAAACCATGGGATATTATTGTTGTGGGAGGAGGAATAACAGGAGCAGGGGTGTTTCGTGAGGGGTCGCGTTTGGGGTTTCGCTGCCTGCTCTTGGAACAATGCGACTTTGCCTGGGGTACTTCCAGCCGGTCCGGTAAGATGGTCCATGGTGGATTGCGTTATTTAGGACAGGGACAAATTAGAACTACTTGGCATTCCGTTAGGGAGAGGGAAAAGCTGTTGCGGGAGTATGCGGGGATGGTCGAGTCGATGGGTTTTCTTGTCCCATATTATGAGAATGACCGTTTAACGCCTTACTTATTAGGCGCAGGTCTGACAGTATATGACCTTATGGCTTTCCGATATGACCACAGTCAATTAGATGCGGTAAATTTTAGCATGCAAGTCCCTACCTTGAATAGTCAAGGACTAACTGGAGGAGTACGTTTCAGAGACGCCCGTACGGATGATGCTAGGTTGGTGATGAGGGTGATTCAAGAAGGCGAAAGCTATGGAGGCGTGGCTTTTAATTATGTTAAAGTTGAAGAATTATGTAAGGATCAGTCTGGGCGTGTACGGGGCGTAGCCCTGAGAGACGAAGTAAGCAAAAAAAACGTTGAGGTACGTGGACAATTGGTGATCAACGCAACCGGTGTTTGGGCGGATGAATTGCGTTCTCAGATGGACATATCTCCCCGCATGCGCCGGCTGAGGGGAAGTCATTTAATATTTCCTAGCTGGCGTTTCCCTTTGGCTCAGGCACTGAGCTTTTTTCATCCTGCAGATAATCGATCAGTCTATGTACTCCCATGGGAAGGGATCACCTTGGTCGGTACTACTGATGTTGAACATCAATATTCGCTAGCTGAGGA
The DNA here is from genome assembly GCA_927405585.1 of uncultured Desulfosporosinus sp. Lineage (GTDB taxonomy): Bacteria > Bacillota > Desulfitobacteriia > Desulfitobacteriales > Desulfitobacteriaceae > Desulfosporosinus. The sequence continues at coordinate 103,456 of CAKMJS010000029.1, read as the reverse complement.
CCCGCATATAAGTTATGGTGAAGGTAACTACCTATTAGAAGGGGTTAGAAGAAACTTTCCGTCACTTAACTTGAAAGCCAAGGATATCATATCCACCTTTTCAGGAGTGCGTCCTGTAATAAATACTGGTAAAGCAAATCCTTCTAGAGAATCACGAGACCATGCTATCTGGAATGATAAGGGTTTAGTAACGGTTACCGGCGGAAAAATGACTACTTTCAGTTTGCTGGCAAGAGAAACCATCGCCAAGGTACGGAAGTATCTACCTTCAACGGGAACTGCTAAGGGCAACACTCAAAGAATGTCCAAGAAAATTGACCAGATACATTCCCTTGCACAACATAAAGGTGTTTTTTATCTACGGTTAACTGGACGCTATGGTAGTGATAATGGTTTGGCCATGTTAGAGCAGGCGAATGAGAGGGAACTGGAAGTTATCCCGGGAACCAATATCATATGGTCGGAGCTACGTTGGACAGCGCGCCAGGAAGGAGTCGTTCACTTAGAAGACCTTCTATTACGCCGGGTACGGTTGGGTTTATTAGTTCCGAACGGAGGCGCTAAATTGATGCAGCGCATCCGTGAAATCGTACAGCCAGAACTTGGGTGGGATGATCAACGGTGGGAGCATGAAGCCACCAATTATCTAGACCTTTGGCGGAGCGCCTATAGTCCTAGCTTAGTTTCATCACAATGATGAACCTCACGAAACAAAAAACCATGGTGTGAATCGCACAATTTCCCCTGATAGGGGATATGCGCTTGATAAACAAGCAAAGAGACTATCTATGGTAGTCTCTTTGCTTGTTTATCTAACCTACTGTAACCAAAAAACCATTCTTCGTTAGATTATAGAGGTTATAGATGATGTAAAAATGACAAATAGTAAATTGACTTGAACGTTAACTGACGATATAATATTCACACAATTATAAATAGATTGTAGGTGAGAGCAAAAATGAAAGAGACGTCCGGATCAATTTTCACAATTTCAGAACTAGCTGAAGAGTTAGGAATTACGGCTAGAACTATTCGCTACTATGAGGAGGTGGGTTTGATTGATCCAATACGCCATGAGGATATTGCTCAGAGACTTTATGGCGCGAGAGAACGTGTTCGGCTAAAGCTGATTTTAAGAGGAAAACGACTCGGGTTTTCTCTAATTCAGATTAAAGAAATGATTGATTTATATGACGCAGATCCCACGGAAAGAGAACAGCTCCAACGAGTTATTGCCTATGGTAAGCAACGTTTGATCGAGATTGACGAGCTGTTACAGGATATGCAAGTCATGAGAGAGGAAATAATGGAGTATCATATCAGGTTTGTAGAAAGATTAAATCAACTTAAAAAGGGGTGAATCATCCGGTTAACCGGATGGAAAGATGTTTGATTTTTTATTAAATGACACTCAAAAAGCTCTTGTTCAAGAAACTTCAGAATTTGTGAGGACACAGGTTCCTAAACAACTAGTTTTGGACATGGATGCAGAAAAGGTTATCTACCCTAAGGAATATATTGATTCTCTTGCAAAAGCTAATCTATTAGGCCTGCGGTTTCCCAAATCTTTGGGTGGGCGGGAAATGGGGTGGGCTGAAGAAGTACTTGCTATAGTGGAAATCGGTACTTTAGGTACCAGCTTAGGTTGTCTTTATTCCCTACCTTCTATAGTTGGAGAGGCTATAAATAAATTTGGTAGCGAAGATCTCAAGACTCGTTTCTTGAAGCCAACGTTGGAAGGCAAACTCTGTACAGCTGAGGCTTTGACAGAGCCCAGAGGGGGATCTGACTTTTTCGGTACGACGACTGTAGCAAGACGGGATGGAAATTATTACATCCTGAACGGTCAAAAACGTTTTGTCGTTGGGGCAGAAGGTGCGGACTATTTTATGGTTTACGCCAAGACCAGGGATGACGCTTCTCCTCATCAAAGCATTAGTGCTTTTTTAGTCGAACGTGACTCGACGGTTGAGGTGGGACACGTCTATGGTTTAATGGGGACCCGGGGCGGAGGCGCTGGGCGGGTTGTTTTCCGCGATACGAAAGTGCCTGTCGAGAACTTAATTGGTGTTGAGCATGGTGCTGCTGCAATTTTCTATCAAATGATGATTCCAGAGAGGATGACCAGTGCAGCTGGTGCCCTAGGAATTGCTAAGGCAGCCTTGGAAGTTGCGGCGCGTTATAGTACTAAACGTAAGGCTTTTGGACAGAAGATTAAGGAGTTCGAAGGTGTCAGTTTTAAAGTGGCGGACAGTATTACTCAGCTCGATGCTGCCATGGCCCTCGTTTACACAACGGCTCTGGCAGTTGATGCTGGTGTCGAACCTGCTCGAGCTCGTCGTCTCGTTTCGGAAGCCAAGAAATTTGCCACTGAAACTTGTTGGAGTATCGTTAATGCCGCAATGCAGATAATGGGCGGTATTGGATATACCAATGTTTATCCTATCGAACGAATGCTAAGAGACACTCGGTTGATTATGATTTGGACTGGAACGAATGAAATAATGAACTTAATTATTCAGCATGAGTATTACAAAGAACTTGCAGGTAGAAAGCCGGAATCTCAACGTGATTGGGAAGATGATGCACCCAATGCCCATCTTCTAGACGAAAAGATTTATGAATAAGCAGGTTTCATCTTATGGAAAGCAATGTTAACCCTTTTGTAATACAGTGTCGCTTTTTTTGCTGGTTGTTCGTATGATTTGCGCAATTAATCTCCATAATAAAAGAGAACCTCACAGATTGTTTACGCTGAGTGTCCTTTTTTAGCAAGGTCTGAGGGACTAGGTTCTTGGATTATAGAAGGAGGTTAATTCATGCTTTCTAGTGAAACGTTAACACCAGAGGAAATCAATAATACTCCCTTATCTAATCTAAAAGATTTAGGGCAGATTAATATTCCTGATGCGACTGAAAGAATTTACTGTTTGCCTATCATTGGACAAATCGAAGGACATCAAATCTTACCTCCCCAATCCAAGACTACTAAATATGAACATATTATCCCCCAACTGCTCGCAGTTGAGCAAAACCCTAAAGTCGAAGGTATTTTAGTGATTCTAAATACAGCCGGTGGAGATGTTGAAGCAGGATTGGCGATAGCTGAAATGTTGAGTAGTTTAAGTAAACCGTCTGTTTCGTTAGTACTTGGTGGCGGTCACAGTATTGGAATCCCAATTGCGGTCAGTTGCACAAAAAGTTTCATAGCGCCAACTGGAACGATGACTATTCACCCGATTCGGTATACAGGGTTGGTGATTAATGGCCATCAACAATTTGACTATTTACGAAAAATGCAACAACGGATTGATCAATTTATTTATTCGCACTCGCAAATAAGTAGAGAAAAACTAGAACAGTTCATGTTCACTACCGGAGAATTAGCTCAAGACATTGGTACTATTCTTATAGGACAGGAAGCTGTTGATGCCGGATTAATTCAGGAAGTAGGAGGGGTGAAGGAAGCTTTTAAAGAACTCGACAGCTTAATAACTCCTAGCTTAGTAGAATAGAGTTCTCTTTACAAAAAAAGGCGGCACAAGCCGCTTTTTATTGTTAATATCATTACCGCAAAGCCGACATCCAAAGGTAGCAAGATATCGTAATAGAAAAACAGTTGATAATATAAGTTTTTCATGCATATTTGTAATAAAAAAAAGGAAAACGTTTTGTTTTGTGGAATTTATATTAGGTAACTAAAACTTAATGTTTGGGGGATTGTTCTGTGGCGAGAACACAAAAACGCCGCAAAATGAATACGTTGGTGAACACCAAAGTAGGCACCTTAAAAGAAACAATACGCAATGAAGTCATTGGAGTTTTTGTGGTAGGAATGGCTTGCTTAGGACTTGTTGCACTATACTCTGACAAGAGTGGCGTTGTCGGTGGACAAATTAAACAGCTTTTAACAGTTCTGGCTGGAGGTGGACGGGTTTGTATTCCCTTAATGGTAGGAGCTTGGGGTCTTGCATATATGAATCAGCGTATTCCGCGTTTGGGAGCCAAAGTCGTTGGAGCAATCCTGCTTTGGCTTGTTTTACTAGGGCTTCTCCACTTGCAACTACCTGGCATCGAGGCATTTTCTAGGACTGATATCCTGAATGAAGGAAAACTTGGTCACGGTGGTGGAATTGTCGGTGCTGGGGTTACGGCCCTGTTAAAATCAACAATAGGTATACCTGGGAGTTATGTAGTCTTAATTATGGCTGCTTTTATGGGAGCCCTTATGATAACAAACCGCTCTCTGATTCGGGGAGTACAGGAAGTAGGTCATGCGGGAAAAGAATCAGGAATATGGGTAAAACACCAAATGCACGATTTCATTGATGTATTGAAGAATTCAGAGAACGAGAACCCCAGTGACAAGGACTCTATTACGCAGGTCGATCCTAAGACCGAGGAAAAAATGCATAAGAAACTAAGTAATCTACCAAAGGGGCAATCTCATGCATTAGACCCTGATGTTGTCGAACGTCCACTGGTTATCAAAACTCTAGAAGATCAAAATTATCTTCCAGTCGAAACGAACGCCCCAAAGGGACAGTTAGGGTTTGAAAAAATGTTCAGGGGAGCGCACGATAATGCGATTATTCCGCCTGGGAAGGTGACAAGTACACCAATATCTCGTCAGACCCGTGAAGATGGAAATTTCCAACTTCCTCAAGTTTCTTTATTAAATAAAGCGCTGAAAATCAAAAATCCCCGGCTTAATAAAGACCTAGCCGACAATGTGAAAATCCTTGAAGAAACGTTGGCCAGTTTCGGCGTGAAGATCAAAGTGACACAGGTCACTCAAGGACCTGCCGTTACACGGTATGAAGCACAACCTGCCCCGGGGGTAAAAGTAAGTAAAATAACCAATCTAGCCGATGATATTGCTCTCAGCCTTGCTTCTGCTGATGTCCGGATTGAAGCACCCATTCCTGGTAAATCAGTCGTAGGAATCGAAGTTCCCAATAAAGAAATCGCCATGGTTCATTTTCGAGAAGTCTTAGAAACGCCAGAGTATCTAGGGACTACAAGTAAGTTGGCGTTGTGTTTAGGTAAAGATATTACAGGGACTCCTGTCATTGCAGATTTGACAAAAATGCCGCATCTTTTGATTGCAGGGGCTACTGGTTCTGGAAAATCAGTGTGTATTAATACTCTAATTCACAGTATCCTATTTAAAGCTCGCCCAGATGAAGTAAAGTTTTTATTGGTAGATCCAAAAATGGTTGAATTGGCTAACTATAATGGAATTCCTCATTTGATAGCTCCTGTAGTGACGGACCCCAAAAAAGCTGCAGGTGCCTTAAAGTGGATCGTAACAGAAATGGAGACCCGTTATGAACTGTTTGCAGCAGCCGGCGTAAGAGACATCGTCCGTTACAACTTTCTGCGAACTCAGGATAAGAATGAGGAGCATCCTCCCTTACCGTATGTCGTGGTAATCATCGATGAGTTAGCGGATTTAATGATGGTAGCACCTGGTGATGTTGAGGACGCGATCTGCCGCTTAGCTCAAATGGCACGCGCTGCGGGAATTCACCTGATTGTTGCAACTCAACGCCCATCCGTGGACGTGATCACTGGTATCATTAAAGCAAATATTCCTTCTCGAATTGCCTTTGGGGTTTCGTCTCAAACGGACTCAAGAACTATTCTAGACATGAACGGAGCAGAAAAGTTATTAGGTCGTGGAGATATGCTTTATTATCCTATGGGTGCGAGTAAACCGTTGCGAGTACAAGGTTGCTACCTAGGCGATAAAGAAGTGGAAAATGTCGTTACATTTTTACAAAATCAGGCCAAGCCTGAGTACCAAGAAATACCGAACATGGAGCTCGGAAATGCTAAATCAGAAGCTTTGGAAGATGAACTTTTTTATCAGTCGGCACAACTTTTCATTGAAGGTGGAACTGCTTCTGTCTCGCTTTTACAGCGTCGCTTACGAATTGGGTATACTCGAGCAGCTCGCTTGATGGACTTTCTCGAAGACAAAGGGGTTGTCGGGGGATATGAAGGTTCCAAACCGCGGGAAGTTCTTATGACCAGAGGACAGTTTGAGTTAAAGTTTGGCCAGTGGAGAGATGACCTTACACATTAGTTGCATAATGCTGCGGTAGCATTTATGATTAGACTATAGAAAACAGTCAAATTTGGAAGGAATTAACCATGATTAAGGAGATCAATGTCCAAGATCTTAGTACTCTTGATCACCCCATACTTGTCGATGTGCGCTCGGAGGGAGAATTTACTGAAGCAACGATTCCCGGTGCAGTTAATCTCCCATTATTTAATAATGATGAACGTGCTCAGGTTGGCACAACTTATACCCAAACGACCCCTAGTTTGGCTCGGGAACAGGGTTTAAGTATTATTAGTCCAAAACTACCTCAATTAGTTAAAAAAGTAGAGGAATACTCGAAAAAGGGTCCACTCGTACTTTTCTGCTGGAGAGGTGGAATGCGGAGTAAGTCCCTCGCGACGGTTGTCGAATTAATGGGCATACCGATTTACCGTTTAATAGGTGGGTATAAAGCGTACCGAAGTCAAGTTGTTGACTTTTTTCTAACCAAACTTCCCTATCAGGTTGTGGTGTTGCGTGGCAATACAGGGGTTGGGAAAACTGATCTGTTAGGAAAGTTACGGGCTGAGGGCTATCCTGCTATTGACCTTGAAAATCTTGCTAATAATCGTGGATCTGTCTTTGGGGCTATGGGTTTAGGAGACCCTCCCTCCCAAAAGAAATTTGAAGGTCTATTATATGAGGAGCTTGTAGCGTTACGCGGGTTTTCGTATATCATTGTCGAATGTGAGAGTAAACGCATTGGTCGAGTAACACTACCCATCAATTTCTTTACAGCGATGCAAGAGGGAATACAAGTACTTCAGTGCGATTCTTTGGCAAATCGGGTCCAACGCTTGTTGAATGAGTATGCATCGGTACCCAATGCCCTTCAAGAAATTGGAATTGCTTTGGAGAGACTGATCAAAACCTTGGGCCATGTTAAAGTTCGGGAGTTACGCATTTTGTTAGAAACAAATTGTTTAGATCTCTTTACAGAACGCTTACTTGTCGAGTACTATGACAAACTCTATGCCTATCCAAATGAATCGAGTTCAGATTATGCGTTTTATGTAAATTATCAAGAGCCTGTCAAGGCGTTAAGGGAGTTGGAAAGCTATCTTGATGAGAAGGTGGCCCAACCAAGGAGAGAATCTGCTATATTTGGAGTACGTCATTCAGCAAAATAAACCGGGATTACTCGGAGGCGTGACGACATTGATCGGCATGCTGGACCTTAATATTATATCCGTCACGGGAATCGGACAAAGCCGAAGGGGACTTCTAATACAGGCTCAATCGGAGGCCAAAGTTAGAGCGTTGCATGAAGCACTGAACGAAGTGGAGGCCATAAAGGTCACTGCTTTTCGCCCACCTACTTTGTCTGATCGGATCGCGTTACGTCACGGCAAGCGGTTGGACATGGCTGAGATGAATCCCCCCACGTATCGGTTTGTGCGTGAAGATTTAGGTGTGCTGGTTGACTTTTTAGGAGATACTATACTTGAAGGCGGAAATTGTATTGTCGGGATACGGGGAATGCCTCGTGTTGGGAAAACAGAAGCAGCAATTGCAGCCTGTGTATATGCTAATAAACGCTGGATTTTATTGTCGTCAACGATTATCCGTCAAACGATACGAACTGACTTATTACTCGATGAGTCAGAGGATAGTATTTTTCTAATTGATGGCATTACCAGTACTTCGAGGGGGAACAATGAACATTGGGCTTTACTTCAGAAAGTCCTACAAATGCCAACGCTTAAGATTGTCGAACACCCGGATGTTTTTTTGAGAGATGGTCGTTTGGAAGTCGATTTTGATTTTATTATCGAAATCCGTCATCATGAAGAGGATGTAATTCGAATTGAAGATATTGCCATGAGCTTCACGTCGTTTGATTTGAGCTGATGAGGAAAAAAGGGGGTATTATCAATGGCAGGAGAAGGACAAATGCTCCAAGCCGCTAGAGAGGAAAAACAATGGAGTTATACTTATACTGAAGAAATTACGAAAATCCGGGTTCGTTATATTCAGGCCCTTGAAGAGGAAAAATATGAGATACTCCCAGGGACTACGTATGTCAAGGGGTACTTAAGGACCTATGCAAAACAATTGGGTTTAAACCCCAATGAAATTATAGCACTCTATAACTCGTCGGCGACGCCGGAACCGGTCTCTGGTTTTGAATCACCCACTAGTAGGGTAAAAGTCCGTCCTCTATGGCTAAGGCCGGCGATCATTGGAAGTATGGCCATCTTAGGTATTGTGTTAGTTATTGCTATAGCCACTTTTAGCCAACCCGGGGCCAAACTCGAAGATCCTCCCTACGTCCCAGCAGCCTTACCAAGTGCACCGCAAACTGAGACGATTACACCAGCACCTAATCTACCGGCAGTTCCTGACCCTTCGAACGTTGTAGCGACAACACTAGATGGCTTAACGATGCAATTAGTTTTCACACAGCCGTGTTGGGTTGTGGTAAGGGTTGATGGACAGCCTTCTTTGCAGGGTACATTTACCGCTGGAACGACCAAAGAAGTTAAAGGAACGGACAAAATTGAACTCGTCAAGATTGGTAATGCAGGAGGTCTTTCGGTTACTCTGAATGGTAAAGCTGTACCAAGTTTGGGCAAGGCAGGCGAAGTTGTCAGTAATGTCGTTTTAACTCAAGAATACTGGGATCAACTATAGATTATAAGGAATAAAGGAGCGTTTATTTTGGCTAAAGATTCTTCATTTGATATTGTTTCCAAGGTTGATATGCCGGAGGTGGAAAATGCCCTTCAACAGGCTCAGAAAGAACTCGCTAATCGATTTGATTTTAAGAACAGCAAATCATCCATTAAGCTTGAGGCAGATAAGATCGTTTTAATCTCTGATGATGACTTCAAATTATCCAACGTCGTAGACATTCTGGAAAGTAAACTTGTTAAGCGAGGGGTTTCGTTAAGGGCGCTGGAATACGGGAAGTCTAAACCGGCTGCTGGGGATACAGTTAGGCAGGAAGTTAAACTAGTACAGGGAATCGCCCAAGAAAAGGCAAAGCTCATTAACAAGGTCCTTAAAGACAATAAAATTAAAGTCGTTAGTTCTATACAGGGCGAGGAGATTCGAGTGTCAGGTAAGAACAAAGATGACCTCCAAGCAGTTATTGCCCTTTTACGTAAAGAAGATTTTGGAATTGAATTACAGTTTATTAACTTCAGATGAGAATTGATGTTCATTGAATTGCTTGGCAAATTTGCCAAGCTTTTTTATGGAATTGACTTGGTAGGGGTCTCAGTGCGTGGTAGAATCCTCATAGGTTAAAATCTATGTAAAATACTTGGATTTTGCAGGAAAATGTCGAACCAATCTAGAATGTTGATAATTATTCGGTTCTAGAAAGGATAATTTGGAATGGAGAAGTCGACCTATATTGGTTTGGTATTAGCAGCAATTGCTGTCGGAGTTGGGATGGTTTTGAAAGGCGCTAGTCTTGCCTCCTTACTAAACCCTGCTGCACTGCTAATTATTTTTGTAGGTACTGCAGCAACTTTATTCATCGGTTTTCCAATGGAGGAATTAAAGGCAGTTCCTAAGCTCTTTAAAATTATATTTACTTCCCAAGCATTGATCTCTAAAAGTGACCTGATTAAACAGGTAGGTGATTGGGCAACTGTCAGTCGTAGAGAAGGCTTGCTCTCCCTTGAAAGTAAGGCTATGGAGATTGAAGATGAATTTCTGAGAAATGGAATGCGTATGGTCGTTGACGGGAATGACCCGGAATTTATTCGTGATGTACTCACTGAAAATATTACTGCAATGGAGGAACGCCATCGTCAGGGGGCACTCATCTTTACTCAAGCAGGAACTTATGCGCCGACCTTAGGGGTGCTGGGTGCGGTTGTCGGTTTGATTGCTGCCTTGAGTAATCTTAATGAAGTTGAAAAATTAGGACATTTAATTTCTGCTGCTTTTGTAGCAACGCTGCTCGGAATTTTTTCGGGTTATGTCTTATGGCACCCCATGGCCAATAAATTAAAGCAAAAATCAAAAAGAGAGTCACGAATTAAGATGATGATGACAGAAGGACTTTTAGCAATACAAGCAGGCGAGCCAGTATTATCAATTGACCAAAGGTTAGCAGTTTTCCTTTCATCTTCAGAACGCAAGGCCATGGAGGAAGAAAAGCTTGCGAAAACATAAGAAAGAGCATCATGATGAACATATCGATGAAACCTGGTTGATTCCCTATGCAGACTTGTTAACGTTATTATTGGCCTTATTTATTATCCTATTTGCCTCTAGTAAGGTCGATAAAAACAAATATATCCAGGTTATGCAGGGTTTGAACAGTGCTTTTAATGGTGGCGTGAGTGTTTTTGAAGAATCCGATACGATATCCTTAGATGACGTATCTGCCAATGAGATCATCAAATTGAGAGAAAGTGAACAAGATCAGACACTCAAGGACCTGATAAATAAAGAAATGCAGGACATGGAAGCAATTAAGAAAAAGCTTGATGTATTCATCACAGAAAATGGTCTGACACTGCAACTCCAAACCAATGTCACAAACGATATGCTGAAAATTACAATTCAGGATTATGCGTTATTCGACTCAGGGACGGCAGTAGTAAAATCAGAGGCTCAAAAACTTGCTGCCGTCATTTCCGAGATGTTAAGCATGTATCCTGATTACAAAGTAGAAGTTGCTGGACATACTGATAATATCCCAATTAATACGAATGAATTCCAATCCAACTGGGATTTAAGCTCAAGACGTTCCATAAACTTTATGAAGTATCTGTTGCAATCAAATAGTATTAATCATGCTCGATTTCGTACCATCGGATATGGTGAGTATCAACCGATAAGCACCAATGACACAATCGAGGGGCAGGCAAGAAATAGACGTGTTGAAGTGAATATTATTCGTAATACCATAGATGCTAACAGTAGCGTTCCCTAATTCACTTAAGCTCTTATGTAAAACTGTGTTTAGACTAGAAAGGTGAGAATATGCGTATAAGAAACTTTTTACCCATGAATCGATCGGATATGGAGACGCGTGGCTGGGATGAGCTCGATTTCCTCCTAATTACCGGCGATGCCTATGTAGACCATCCAAGCTTTGGGATTGCTATTATTGCTCGTGTCTTGGAAAAACATGATTTCCGGGTGGGAATTTTGGCTCAGCCCGATTGGAAGGACCTTCGAGATTTTCAAACGATGGGGAAACCCCGCTTGGCGTGCTTGATATCTGGTGGGAACCTCGATTCCATGGTCAATCATTATACAGCTGCCAAAAAGAAACGGCATAAGGATGCCTATTCTCCTGGAGGAAAGACGGGGCTTCGCCCAGATCGTGCCACGATCGCGTATTCAAATCGTGTACGGGAAGCGTTGCCGGGTGTTCCTGTAATTATTGGAGGAATTGAAGCTTCATTAAGGCGATTTGCTCATTATGATTATTGGAGTAATGATGTTAAGCGATCCATTTTACTTGATAGTCAAGCAGATTTACTGGTCTTTGGCATGGGAGAAAAGGCAATTGTGGAAGTTGCGGATCGTTTAAATACTGGGGAATCGATCGATCAAATTATGGATGTATTGGGAACCATGGTGCCTTTGACCGGAGATAATGTGCCTCAAGATTCTCTTTCATTACCAAGCTATGAGGACGTTGTTACAGATAAAGAAAAGTATGCTCGAGCTTTTTGGGTGCAATATAACCAACAAGATCCTTTCCGAGGGAAATCAATGGTTCAATCACATGGTCGCAAAAGTGTACTCCAAAACAAGCCATCTGTTCCCTTAACACAAGCCGAGATGGATGCCATCTATGCCCTGCCTTTTATGGGGACATATCATCCGTCTTATGAAGACCTTGGGGGAGTCCCAGCTATTGAAGAAGTGGAATTTAGTCTTACCAGCGTCAGAGGTTGTTATGGAGCATGTTCTTTTTGTGCGTTGACGTTTCATCAAGGGCGTATTGTTCAAAGTCGTAGTGCTGAATCAATTATTCGAGAAGCAGAGCAAATGACTTGGAATGATCGTTTTAAAGGCTATATTCATGATGTAGGTGGCCCTACCGCCAACTTTCGTAGGGCAGCTTGCAAGGAACAATTAAACAGAGGAGCCTGCTCACATAAACAATGTCTTTTTCCTGAACCGTGCGATAAACTTGAAAATGATCACGAGGAATATCTTGATCTCTTGCGTAGCCTTCGTAGTTTACCGAAGGTTAAGAAGGTGTTCGTCCGTTCTGGTATCCGTTATGATGCAGTCTTAGCGGATAAAGATTCCCGTTTTATTCGAGAGCTTTGTGAGCACCATGTCAGTGGCCAATTGAAAGTCGCGCCGGAACATGTCAGTGAGGAAGTTCTTCGCCTGATGGGTAAACCTGGGAAATCTGTGTACGAAGAATTTGTACAGAGGTTCCATGAGGCCAATGAAGAACTGGGGAAAGAACAATACCTTGTCCCTTATTTAATGTCTTCTCATCCAGGAAGTACCCTGAAAGAAGCCGTCGAATTGGCTGAATATGTCCGAGACATGGGTGTTAATCCAGAACAAGTTCAAGATTTCATTCCGACGCCGGGTACACTTTCGACCTGTATGTATTACACCGGCTTAGATCCCCATACCATGGAGCCTGTTTATATACCGCGTAGCATGCATGAGAAGGCAATGCAGAGAGCCTTAATTCAGTATCGAAGTCCAAGAAATCACGCGTTAGTGGAAGAGGCCTTACGTTTAGCTCATCGAGAGGATTTAATTGGGTATGGACCAAAGTGTCTTATTCGGCCAAAAAAATATGTTCGAGCAAATCCGGTAGAACAGGATGGAAAGCAAATGAAGCCAAGTAAGGGACGAGTGAGACGATCAGGCATGAAGAAAAAGGCTGAGCCTGGCAAAGAAACGCCGTATAAAGGTACACAGAGTAAAGAAACACGGCCAAAAGAATCTCGGAGCGAAGCTACGCCTCAAAAGAGTGTTCAGAGTAAAGAACCACGCTACAAAGGGGTGCGAAGCATAGAAGCACCGCACAAGGCTATACAAGGTAAATCATCACGCTACAAGGATACACGAGCCACTGAAGTACCGTATAAAGGCGCTCCGGGTAAAACTGGACGCTATAAGGACGTACGGAGTACAGAAGAAGCGCCCTACAAGGGCGCACCGGGCAAGGCCGGTGGCTATAAGGATACGCGAAGTGTGGAAAAGGCACCCTACAAGGGAGCACCAGACAAAGCAGGCGGCGGCTACAGAGATGCGCGAATAGTAAAAAATGGTCCGCGCAAGGGAGTGCCAATTAAAGAGGAACGCAGCAAAGATGCTCGAAGTGCAGAAAAAGCACCTTACAAAGGAGCGCCAGTCGAAGAGGGTCGCTCACGAGCTGAGCGGAGCCTAGTTACACCCTACAAAGGTGCTCTGAGCAAACCATCTTCTTTCAAGGACGCACGGGGTAAAGAATCTTTATCCTACAAGAGTGCCCATGGAAAACCTGAGGCTTATAAGGGCGCACGTAGTTTAAAAGAACCCTACAAAGGCGAACGGGGCAAAGAAGTATCGAATACAGGTTTGCAAAACAAAGAGGCTCCAAGTGAGGGTATCCAAGAAAAGGATAAAGGACGATTTTGGCGAGGTGCCGATAATCAAATCTATAAGGGCAAGAGAAAACATCGTGGCGGCAAGAAGAAATAGCATTCTTAGATCCTAGATTAAAGTCCAACAATCAGAAATAGCTGGTTGTTGGGCTTTTTTGATTATCGACTTTCAAATTGCGAAAGCGGTTTAATAAACGGGTGTATGTTGGTCTTATCTAAACCATAAATCGCTGACGAATTGGGTCTACAATATAAAATTTTATGAAATGTGTTAAATTTTTGGTATTATTGTTTTTATTCAAATTAAATTCTAGATAATAAAGGTTTATAAACAATTTTTGTCGAATAGATATAGATGGACAGGAAAGATTATTCTTTGTTGTTATATTTAGGGAAACAGGTGAAGAAGGAGGCTTTTGTTGCGTTTTCTAAAAACTGAAGAGAGATTTGAAAAGAGGTTTGAATGAATTGAGATTATTCAATAAGAGCAACAAAAAGCTATTGACACTTTCTTTAACCGTAAGCATGGTATTAGTCACATTTAGTTCAGCATTTGCAGCATCAGGGGGTAATCCAGTAGACCTGGGTGCCGCTGGCAACTATGCCATCTTAACAAAATCAGGAATATCTTCCATACCAGGTTCAGTTATTAAAGGAAATATTGGAGTTAGCCCAATTGGTTCATCCGCAATTACTGGATTTTCTCTGACAGCAGATGCTACTAATGTTTCTTCAACTTCCACCCAAGTTACTGGAAAGGCATACGCTTCAAACTATGCTTCTCCAACTCCAAGTAACCTTACTACAGCGGTAAGCAATATGGAAACTGCTTATACCGATGCGGCTGGAAGAGCTGTAAATTTTACTGAACTGTATTCAGGAAACATTAGTGGAAGGACACTTGCACCGGGCGTTTACAAGTGGAGTAACGATGTTTTAATAAATTCGGACGTCACTCTCAATGGTGGAGCAAATGATATTTTCATTTTCCAAATTGCTGGAGGAATTACCCAGGCTAGCGGAAAAAAAATAATTCTATCCGGTGGGGTAAAAGCAAGCAACATCTTCTGGCAGTCGGCAAAAACAGTCGCAATTGGAACAAATTCACATTTTGAGGGAATCATACTAAGTCAGACAAATATCACATTGGGGACTAAGGCATCGATCAATGGCCGACTGTATGCACAGACTGCAGTCACTTTAGATCAGAGCACTGTAACCGCTCCGGCAGTATCGACAACGGTTCCACCTGTAGTTGTAGAACCAACGGTACCTCCTGTAGTAGTAGAGCCAACAGTACCGCCTGTAGTAGTAGAACCAACAGTACCACCTATTGTGGTAGCGCCAACGGTATCACCTATAGTGACATCACCAGTTGTTGTCACAGAGACTCTTATCGGTGGGCAGCTTCCGAAGACGTCCACACCTTTGTATGAGTTACTTCTAGTCGGCGCTGCATTCATGCTGCTCGGAGCCATAGGCTGGAAAAGCAGAAAGCGTTTTGTATAAGTAATGCTTTCATGGAGCAAGCGTTCCTTGGTTACAGTCCTATCCCTAGGATTTATGATCTTAGGGATAGGGGGAGTCTCTTGGGCGTTGATTAATATGAGTAGTTATTCCTTCCCTACAACGTCTGCTATTGAAGCAAACAAGATAACTGGAGACAGCACTGCCCCTGTGGAACTCGACGCTTCCCTTGAGGAGTCAGTACCATCTAAACCCCTTTACCCATTATATCCTGCGGAGGGTGACAATATTGGAAGTCTGACGATTCCAGCGTTAAACCAGACACTGCCCATCATCCAAGGGACGGGTGAAGATGAATTGAAGAAAGGCGTAGGGCACTTCCTCCAAAGTGTACTTCCTGGGGAAGATGACAATTGTGTATTCTCAGGACATCGTGAGACGGTTTTCAGACAACTAGGAAATCTGAAAATCGGGGACCATCTGATTGTGCAAACTTCGGCCGGTACATTCACCTATCAGGTGAATGGCACGCGTATTGTCGATAAAGACGACAAAACAGTGATCGTTCCGACAGACCATGCCGTTCTGACAATGACCACCTGCTATCCCTTCGACACACCGGGGTATTTTCCGGACCGCTATATCGTCTCAGCAACACTTGTAAAATAATGGTACGTAACTTGCATCAAAAATAAAGGGCTGTGACGAAATTATCCCAAAAAGTCGCCTAAACCATTGGTTTTAGGCGACTTTTCTATACTTTAAAATAATATAGACGCAAAACGGAGCGTGTCGATACTTTAGTTGGATACGGACCTGTTACTGTGAAGGTGCTCTTATATTAGTTCTTTGAGTTAGAGTCGTGGCAACTGACTATGGACAAATGGGATAACCTGAAGTTACTGTGCTGCTTTAGAGTCATCCCCTGATGAGTTAAAGCCCAACAACCACTTATACCTAGTTGTTGGGCTCAAAATATACTTCATTCTTTACTCCCACTCTCCAAATTCATCAATTAATGTATCTTCCACCTCATCAATTGTAATGCGCCCTATTTCCTTCAGGTGTCCATCTTCAGACCATTCGAGGAAATCATCGTACGTTAAATCCGGCTCTTGATAGTAGAATTTCAAGAAGGAAAACCATATCTCTTCAGAGCGTCTGTCCTCTTCGTGACGAAGTAGGTAGTATTCAGTCTCTTCAAGGGAACTCTGAAAAAAGATTGCCTGGCCAGGTACGATTAGTATAACATGGGCATCGGCATACTTACGACCTCCAAACTGAAGGGTAAAAGCCTGTAAGTGGGTTTGATCATTTTTGGCTCTTTGAAGTGGGTCGAGGGTCTGCTCTCGTTGGGCAATCCAAGAGTAAACACTTTCCGATAATTCGGCGTTTTCCATTGCTTCAGCAATATCGTCGAGGCGACGAGCTACAATTGAAGGTATCGAAAATTCTTGGCAGCTTTTGGAACGACAATGGTAAGTAGGGACATTTACAATTCGTCCCACACCATGTACCAAGTCAACAGGGACGGTTCGGGTAGTCAGATATCCAATATCTCCACAACCGCACGTGTCGATAGGCTCTAACGTTTGATCAAACACACATGACACCTCACTAATTTTTTATAAGAGATAAATTCTATAACCAGTGAAATATATCCTTTAATAATTATCTTATATACATAAATGTTGCCAATTAACACAAACTTTACACAGAGTTAATTGAGGATTAACGTTCGTATAGTACATTGAGTATGGATAAATTGAGAATTGATTGGAGGACAATCTAGTGTTTGGTAATAAGTTTCAAAAGATATTAGTTCAGTTAACACAAACTTAACATTGAGTTAATTTAGGATTAACGTTGGTATGGTACATTGGGTAGGGGAAAATTAAGAAATTTGATAGGGGGAATTCTTGTGTTTGCTAAAAAAAGCAAGTTATTAACTGGCATATTAGCAGGTGTGTTGGCTCTTTCGCTGGTAGGGTGTGGAGCTAACCCGAGCACGCCAGCAGGTCAAGAGAAGGCAGAACCAGTTAATCTAACTGGATCCGGAAGCTCTTTCGTTTATCCATTATTCAATCAACAAATCGAAGAGTATCGCAAAAGCAATCCACACATTACTATTAATTATCAAAGTACCGGTAGTGGTGCCGGAATTAAACAAGTTTCAGAGCAGACAATCGATTTTGGAGCAACAGATGGTCCTATGACGGAAGATCAACAGACAGCGGCTAAAGGTGGAAAAATATTGCATATCCCTTTAACATTAGGTGCAGTAGCGATCAGTTATAATCTTCCCAATGGCCCTAAGGAGCTCAAAATTGGTCCGGCGGTACTTGCGGATATTTTTCTAGGAAAAATCACCACTTGGAATGATCAGCGGATTGCCACCGAGAATCCGGGTGTCACTCTACCTGATACAAAAATTACGGTTGCGCATCGCTCAGATGGAAGTGGAACAACGTATATATTCTCAGACTATCTCACAGCTGTCAATCCAGAGTGGTCAAGTAAGGTCGGTAAAGGAACCTCGTTGAATTGGCCGGCTGGGATAGGCGGTAAAGGGAATGCTGGTGTGGCAGGTGCTATAACACAAACTCCAGGTTCCATTGGATATTTAGAACTTGCTTACGCTATTCAAAACAATCTGTCTTATGCCACGTTGCAAAACAAAGAGGGTAAGTGGGTTGCCCCATCTCTTCAATCAACCTCCGCAGCTGCTGCTGCAGCTACGATTCCAGACGATATGAGGGTTTCGATTGTTAATGCTCCTGGTGCGGATGCTTATCCGATTGCAGGTTTTGCTTGGGCATTAGTTTATCAAGATCAAAAGGATAAAGCCAAAGGAACAGCCTTAATCAACTTTCTAAACTGGGCTGTTACTGATGGTCAGAATCTTTCAGAGAAATTGCATTACGCAAAGTTGCCGGCAAGTTTAGTAAGCCGTGTAGAAACGATGCTTAAATCGGTCACATCGCAAGGGCAACCTTTAATGAAGTAATCGATATTGAAAAAGTCGGAATAGTGGAAAAGCTCAGCTTGCGCTGGGCTTTTCCATGTGTCTATTGTATACTTAACATAGTCACTTGTTATTAAATAAATAGAATTTAGGGTCCAACTCCCCAAAGGCTTGTTAATAGCAGAGTAAGAGTTCCTATAGATGAATTAATGAGGAAGGCGGAAGGATCAGAAGATATGAGTAAAAAGACTAAACTCACAGCTTCCATTGGAGATCAAACCTTGCGTTTGTTGACACTTTTAATGGCCATCAGTGTACTGGTTCTTATGTTTTGGATGGGGTGGCAGATGTTTCAATCCGCCGGACCGAGTATCGACAAATTTGGCTTTGGCTTTATTACTGGCCGGGTTTGGGATCCAGTGAAGGAACAATTTGGAGCTCTACCATTTATTTATGGGACATTAATGACCTCTCTTTTGGCCTTGCTCATTGCAACCCCAATTGGTCTAGGAGTGGCAATTTTTCTTAATGAGATGGCTGTGACAAAGGTTCGTATGGTGGTTGCTTTTTTGGTAGAGATGCTTGCTGCAATTCCTAGCGTTGTATACGGACTATGGGGGATTTTCATCTTAGCGCCTTGGTTGAGAGAAACTATTCAACCAGCACTCGCAAAGTGGTTTGGGTTTCTTCCGCTATTTCAAGGCACGCCACTAGGCTTTGGTATGTTAGCAGGAGGGTTGATTTTGGCCATTATGATCCTGCCAACCATTGCGGCGATCTCTGGGGAAGTCATGGCAGCAGTGCCGAATGAACAGCGGGAAGCAGCCTTAGCGTTAGGTGCCACGAAGTGGGAAATGATTCGGATTGCCGTTTTGCCATATGCCAAATCAGGAATTCTAGGTGGGATTATGCTTGGCTTAGGTCGAGCCCTCGGAGAAACAATGGCGGTAACCATGTTGATTGGAAATCGCCCAGATATTCTTCCGTCCTTGTTTGCGCCCGCTTATTCTATGGCAGCGGTGATTGCGAACGAGTTTACAGAAGCGACTTATGATCTTTACTTAAGTGCACTCGTTGAAATTGGTCTTATTTTATTTGGTATTACCCTAATACTCAATGTTTTTGCGCGACTTCTTGTATGGTCTGTAGCACGTGGTCCGAAGGGAGGCATTTCATAATGAATGATCGCCTGCGTAAATATCGGAACACGATGATGATGGGGATTTTTATTGTTGCGACACTCATTGCGCTTATTCCATTATTCGGAGTTCTCGGCTACGTTGTTATCAACGGCATTAGTGCCTTGGACTTAGATTTTTTTATGAATTTGCCGAAGGCAATGGGTGTGTCCGGGGGTGGGATGGCTAATGCGATCGTGGGGACCCTAATCATGGTTTTGATTGCCAGCCTTATTGGGATGCCAGTCGGTATTTTAGCGGCAATTTACTTGACAGAGTATGATCGGACCAGTTGGCTGAGTATAGCAGTACGTTTTGCCACGGATGTACTGACAGGGATCCCATCCATTATTGTCGGAATTGTAATATACACCGCAGTTGTTTTGAGAATGGGACATTTTTCTGCCCTAGCAGGAGGCCTAGCGCTTTCGATCATTATGATCCCTCTTATTATTCGTTCGACTGAAGAGATGCTTAAACTTGTTTCCCAATCGATCAGGGAAGCGGGTTACGCCCTGGGAATTTCTAAAAGGATAATTATTTTAAGAATCATATTACCGACTGCAGCAAAAGGGATTATTACTGGTGCTATGCTTGCAGTGGCCCGTGTTTCCGGGGAAACAGCCCCATTACTGTTCACAGCCTTAGGAAATCAATACTGGGCCCGTTCTCTGAATGAACCAATTGCTGCCTTACCTGTTCAAATTTATCAGTATGCAACGTCTCCTTATGCAGAGTGGCATCAACTTGCCTGGGCAGGGTCGTTAGTTTTAATATTAATGGTCGTCATTTTAAATTTAATTGCACGTTTTGCATTTCGCTCACGAAGCAACTAGAAGGAGGTGGCTTTCTAAATGGGTCATAGTTTAAGTGTTCGTAACCTCGAAGCATGGTATGGGTCTAATAAAACCCTCAAAGGCATAAACATGGAAATTGCACCAAATCAAGTTACGGCTATTATTGGCCCTTCGGGGTGTGGTAAATCTACGTTTGTCCGTTGTATCAATCGTATGCATGAGACCTTGCCAGGTACAAAAGTCAAAGGTGAGATTCTTTTGGATGAAGAGAGTATTTATGATCGAGATCCCGTGGCTTTACGTAAAATGGTCGGCATGGTATTTCAGAAGGCAAATCCATTTCCTTCCATGAGTATCTACGAAAATGTCGTAGCAGGGCTGAGACTTAATGGTATGAAAAACAAACAAACGTTACATGCCAGTGCAGAAAAAAGCTTGCGAATGGCAGCCTTATGGGATGAAGTGAAAGATCGTTTGAATTATTCTGGTATGAGCTTGTCAGGCGGACAACAACAACGTCTATGTATCGCCAGGGCTTTAGCGGTAGAACCCTCTGTGCTGCTCATGGATGAACCGGCTTCTGCGCTGGATCCGATAGCAACAACACACATTGAAGAACTGATTCGACAGCTTAAAGAAAATTACACCATTCTCATTGTGACGCATAATATGCAACAGGCTGCTCGTATTGCAGATTCGACAGCGTTCTTTCTCAATGGAGAATTGGTGGAACATGGACCGACATCGGAAATTTTCACGAATCCAAATGATAAACGTACTGAAGACTATATTACTGGACGTTTTGGATAAGGAAGGGAGAGCATCAATGCGAGAGTCACTCAATAAAGGACAGCTGATATTGACGAATTTACTCATTTACATGAGCCAAGAAGTTGAAAGGATTCTAAAAGGATGTATGGAATCCCTAAATACTCTGGACCGGACACAGGCAGAGTTTTGGATAACTGAGGATACATTGATCAACGATTTAGAACGTCAGGTAGATGATGAGTGTGTGCGGTTAATCGCAACTCAACAACCAGTTGCTAAGGACTTACGGAAGATTATCTCGGCAATGAAAATCTCGACAGACCTAGAACGGATGGCGGATTTGGCCACTGGCATTGCTAAGGTGGTACGGAGAATTGAGGGACCTCTCTGTAAACCTCTGGTTGACATCCCCTTGATGGCGGAGAAGGCACTTGCCATGATGCGCCAGGGCCTTGAAGCTTATAGTAACGAGGATATGGAACTTGCACAGAATCTAGCGACACAGGATGACGAAGTTGACTGTCTGTATAAAAAAGTCGTACGTGACCTCTTAGTCATCATGACCGAAAATCCAGAAATCTTAGATCAAGGGATGTATTTGACTTTCGTAGGCCGCTATCTTGAGCGTTTCGCTGATCATGCAACAAATATTGGCGAAAATGTGATATATATCGCGACTGCCGAACGGAAGGACCTTAACAAGTAGGTTCAAAGATTAATACCACAGAGAGTGGGTGGCAAGAAGAGTCATCACTTTCTGTGGTTTAATATTTTTTGACCTTGTGGGAGTGTTGGTTTATACTAGGAATGATGGACCTGTGAACTCTTTCCATTAAAGTTGAACATCGAGACTAAGATGACGAAAGCTCTAGCACGATAGTCTCAGACCCCACTTGGAGAAGTGTCTGGCTCACGATTAGATGATATGAGGTGTTAGGTTGACGAAAAAAGTTGCAGTCGTAACTTTAGGATGTCCAAAGAATCAAGTGGATAGCGAAATAATGTCTGGATTATTAGCCCAGGATTATATCTTTATAGAGAACCCCGAAGAAGCTGATATTATTGTAGTTAATACTTGTACCTTTATTCAATCTGCTAAGGAAGAATCAATTGAAACTATCTTTGAGATGTCTCGATTTAAGGAGTCCGGTACTTGTCAGACTCTAATAGCGACAGGATGCTTGGCACAGCAGTACGGGCAAGAATTAATGCAAGATATTCCTGAGTTAGATGGTGTGCTGGGAACTGGAAATATCGATGAAATTAACAAATTGGTTCTAAACTCCGTGGGTTCAAGAACCACCCTGCTAAAAGGAGGATCACCAGACTTCCTTCATGATGAGTTAATGCCTCGTAAACGATCAACTCCAGATTACTTTGCCTATGTTAAGATTGCTGAGGGTTGCGATAACTATTGTACTTATTGTATCATTCCTTTTGTGCGCGGACATTTCCGCAGTCGTTCAGAAGAATCAGTGATACGGGAAGTTCAGGAAATGGCCGCTCAAGGAGTTAAAGAAATTATGGTTATGGCCCAAGATACGACGCGCTATGGACAAGACCTTACCGGAGAACTCCGCCTTCCCCAGCTAATTCATCAGCTCGCTCGTATCGAAGGAATTGAATGGATTCGGCTAATGTATTGTTATCCTGAACGCTTCACGGATGAATTGATTGAAACTATGCGTCAGGAACCCAAAGTTTGTCGATACATTGATTTGCCATTACAACATGCCAATAATAAAGTATTAAAAGATATGAATCGACGAGGCACCATCGAGGAGGCAGAAACGCTTATTAGAAAATTACGCGTCGCGATGCCAGATATCACTGTTCGGACGACCATGATCACGGGTTTCCCCGGTGAGAGTGAACAAGAATTCCAAACTATGATTGATTTTGTTGAGCGCGTTCAGTTTGATCGTCTTGGAGTGTTTGCCTATTCACAAGAGGAGAATACACCGGCGGGTCTTCGATCGGATCAAGTATTGCCAGAAGTCCGTGAGCAACGCCGTGCACAAATCATGCAGATCCAACAAGGGATCTCACTTACAAGACAACAACGTTGGGTTGGTCGGGTCGTCACAGTGATACTAGAACAGAAACAGCCAGACGGACGTTGGATGGGAAGGACCGAAGGGGACGCTCCAGAAATTGATGGGCAGGTTTATATTACTGGTTCTCAGACCTCACTGCAGGTCGGTGACCT
This sequence comes from uncultured Desulfosporosinus sp., assembly GCA_927405585.1. Taxonomy (GTDB): domain Bacteria; phylum Bacillota; class Desulfitobacteriia; order Desulfitobacteriales; family Desulfitobacteriaceae; genus Desulfosporosinus. The sequence goes on along the minus strand of CAKMJS010000029.1, from coordinate 80,419 downwards.
GATCAAAGTACGCATCCTTGAGGCGGATATCTATGATTTAATAGGAGAGGTTGTTTAGTGAATCTACCTAATCGCTTAACTATGGCCCGTATTATATTAATACCGGTATTTATGACCTTTCTGTTACTTAAAATCCCTAAAGGTCATGAGCTTTTTCCCCATCAAGATCTTGTGGCAGCCGTAATATTTATATTAGCTGCAGCGACGGATGGGTTAGATGGCTATGTCGCGCGCAAGCGTAATCAAGTTACGAATCTAGGCAAATTCATGGATCCGCTTGCCGATAAACTCTTAGTTTCCGCTGCCCTGATCTCCTTAGTACAGCTAGGAGAGGTGACAGCTTGGGTTGCTTGGATTATCTTAGCAAGAGAGTTTGCTGTAACGGGACTACGTGCCATAGCAGCGGTAGACAGAGTTGTAATCAGTGCTAGTCCACTAGGTAAGATTAAGACTGTAACCCAAATTATTGCGATTTCAGCTATATTACTTCATGACTGGCCACTTTCCTTAATCGGCCTACATATTGGCCAACCCTTTTTATACATAGCCTTATTTTTTACGGTCATCTCAGGCCTAGATTATTTGCTTAAAGCTCGTAAACTACTACGTAAGTAATAAGGTAAGGGTAATTCATCAATTGATCTTTCGGATCTGAAATGCTATTACGGATACAAAATGAGACGATTAGGCACCAAAATAGTGTTTAATCGTCTCATTTACGTTTGTGAAGAAAGCAAGAGTTTTGTATTATATTGGTTTTTATGGATATAAGATCTTCTCTTAAACTGATATACTCCGTGATATAATGTCGATAATGCATGAAGTATAGCATAATGGAGGAAGATGAAATGGCAAAACAGCGAATACTGCTGATCAGCCTTGTTAGTTTCCTGATATTTGGCCTGTTATTAGGAGGTAAGGTTGTCTATCAGAAAAAGTGGCAGGATGCTTCAATCATGAGTCAAAGTCAGCAAATCCAAGGCATCCAATCCGTCAAAATAGTGAGTAATGACGGCCAGAAAGAGCTGGATGTGGTTACTAACAAGATTACTAACCTTCGAGCAGCTAGCCTTGCCCTTCGAAAACTGAGCGGTAATTTACCAATACGATTCTTTGACCAAAATAATGAGGTTCTAAAGAAAGTATTTGGTCAAATGCAGTTTTCCTTGCAAGAAGGAATAGCAACAGGTGATTTTACAGGTATGGAGCAAACGCTAAGAGTCCAAGCTGAAAAAGCAGGGGTTCAGGTAGAAGTAGAAATTGATAATGATGCCATATACATGATCATTAATCAAGGGGATGCTCAGCTAATTGAAGTAATCGAACGGAATGGACAAGTGAAATATTTACCGACCGAAAAACAGGGAACTGGTTCCACTGAGGGTCAATAAAAGTTAAGCATCGGGACTTGGGTAAAGTAGGAGTCTCAGGATTAAATAGTGTTATGCTAAGGCAATATAAGGGGGAGAGCGAGTGAAATTAGATATCTTAATAGGCATGGGGGTTGGGGTCTTCGCCTTTCTACAGGTCATGGGATACAACATGCTTCCCATTGGGTTACTCCTTGTGGGGGCTTATTTATTTTGGACATATGTACTTTCACGTCAGGTTTTAAAAAATGGTAATGGAGTCTCTATAACCACCACTGCCATCAATTTTGATGACATAGGGGGGCAAAGTGTTGCAAAAAAAGAACTTCAGGAAGCCTTGGATTTTTTACTTTACTCTGATCGGATGAAGGCCTTAGGGATTCGGCCGTTAAAGGGGATTTTATTGTCTGGTCCGACTGGCACAGGAAAAACATTGTTAGCAAAAGCTGCAGCCAAGTACACCGATTCGGCTTTCTTATCGGTATCTGGTAGCGAATTTGTTGAGATGTATGCAGGAGTGGGGGCGGAACGAGTACGCGGACTCTTTCGGAGAGCACGAGAGATGGTTCGGAAAGAAAAGAAGACGAGTGCCATAATTTTCATTGATGAGATGGATATTTTAGGGGCTAAGCGCGGAAGTAACGTTTCCCATCATGAGTATGACCAAACTCTTAATCAATTGTTAGTTGAAATGGACGGCTTAAAGTCAGATCAAGATGCCCACATTTTAGTCATGGGAGCCACGAACCGACTAGAGGCCTTGGATTCAGCGTTACTTCGACCAGGGCGTTTTGACAGGCAAGTCAAAGTTGATCTTCCCGATAAAGAAGGGCGGATAGCAATTTTGCAAATCCACACAAATAATAAACCATTAGCTAAAACGGTTAATCTGGAAGACATCGCTCATGAAACTTTCGGGTTTTCTGGAGCTCATTTGGAGAGTGTTACCAATGAAGCTGCAATTTTTGCCCTGCGTGAAGAGGCGAGTGAGATTACTGAGCACCATTTACATGAAGCAGTCGAGAAAGTGATGTTAGGAGAAAAACTTGATCGAAAACCATCTGCGGAGGAATTGAGACGTATAGCGATTCATGAAAGCGGACATGCAATGCTAGCGGAAAAGTTCCGACCCAATTCGGTGGCCCAGATTTCGATTCGTTCTCGAGGAAATGCTCTGGGATATGTTCGTCATTATCCTAAGGACGATCTCTATTTATATACACAGGCAATGCTGGAAGAGCAGATAATGGTGGCTTTAGCAGGGGCGCTTGCGGAAGAGGAGCTTCTAGGTACTAAGAGTACTGGCGCAATGGGGGATTATGAACAAGCACTTAATCTCGTTGAAAAGCTTCTGCTCGCAGGAATGTCTTCCTTAGGGGTTACGGATGTTTCCCGCTTAAGTGCCGAACAACGTCAACCCGTGACGCGTGTGATCTTAAAAGAACTTGAAGAACGAACGATGGAATCAATCAAAGAAAACAAAGATGTCTTATTACGGATTACTGAGATTTTGGCCGATCAGGAAACGTTGAGTGGAGATACATTGCGCAAATATATTCAACCTGTGGCCTAAAGATTGTGAACCCCTAATTTGATTTGTGGGGTTCTTTTTTCTATTCAGGAGAAGGATATTAATGGGTTTAATGAGAAATAACTAAGCTGGAAGTATAATAGGTTAACGTTTGCGTTGATATTAGGAGAGTGATAAACTATATGAAGGCTGAAATTATCTCTACTGGGACTGAGTTATTACTTGGTGAAACCCTTAATACGAGTGCTCATTTCTTGACTGGAAAACTGTCCTCTTTAGGTATTGAAGTAGACTATCACACCACTGTCGGGGACAATCCAGAACGGTTAGAGCAGGTAATACGTCAGGCGATCGGACGAACGGATCTTATCATCACAACTGGAGGGCTAGGTCCGACAGTCGATGACTTGACGAAGGAGCTCGTCGCCAAGGTGCTGAAGCTTGAGATGGAGCTAGATCCTTCCTGCTTAGAACAAATTAATCAGTTCTTTGGTCGGCGCAAAGCACCTATGCCAATGAACAATGAAAAACAAGCCTATTTTCCGAAGGGTTCAAAAATCTTGCCCAATCCGATCGGAACAGCTCCAGGTGCCATCATTGAAATAAACGGTAAGACCGTAATTATATTACCGGGTCCTCCGTTCGAAATGAACCCGATGTTCGATAATTATGTTTGGCCAGAGTTGCAACAAACTATCGAACCGACTGATGAACGGATGTACGAACGCGTCTTAAAAGTGTTTGGTATGGGTGAATCGGCTATTGAGGAAGTACTAGCCGATCTAATGAGTTTTCCAAATTTGTCTATGGCCTTACTTGCCAAACGGGCTGAAATGCACATTCGCATGGTGTCAAGAAGCTCTTATAGTAAATCCGAAGAAGCTGAAGACGTCTTAAATCAAGCAGAAAAAGAAATTCGACGACGTTTAGGAAATAAAGTATTTGGCCGTGATCAAGAAAGTATGGTTGGTATAGTTGGACAACTATTGAAAAACAAGCAATTTACGATTGCTACTGCGGAGTCATGTACAGGAGGCTTACTAGGTGCTGCCCTCACCCAAGAACCGGGAAGTTCCGAATTTTATCTAGGGGGGGTTGTAAGTTATTCAAATTCTCTCAAACAAGGGTTACTTGGAGTAAGTGAAAAAAGCCTTCTTGAATATGGTGCTGTAAGTGAGGAGGTTGCCAAGGAAATGGCCAAAGGAATCCGTTCAACCGCAGGAACTGATCTGGCTATCTCAACAACCGGGATTGCGGGACCGGATGGAGGCAGTGAGCAAAAACCAGTGGGCCTCGTTTGCATCGGCTTAGCTACGCCAGAGGGTGTCCAAGCAGAGAAAATTCAGCTTTACGGAGAACGGGAGTCTGTTCGTCAGTTAACCGTCCAAGCGGCACTGAATAGGGTGCGATTGCATATGCTAAACATCGAAAGGAGATTACAATTCGGTGATGGTTGAACGTTTACAATCCTTTGGAGATAATCAATTAAGTAAACAGGTTCTGCAGGCTTTGTCAGAAATGGGGTTTGAAGAGCCCTCCCCAATTCAAAAAGAAGCCATACCAGTGGCGCTAGAAGGCCTTGACCTTATCGGACAGGCCCAGACAGGGACTGGGAAAACAGCCGCTTTTGGAATTCCAATTATTGAACAGGTGAATCCTAAATTCCAGGCGGTACAAGCACTTATTGTCACCCCGACTCGCGAACTGGCAATACAGGTTGCTGAAGAAATAGCCAAAATTGGAAAGTATCGACATGTTAAACTGCTGCCGATTTATGGCGGACAGCCAATTGATCGCCAGATTCGGGCTCTTAGAATGGGCTATCAGGTAGTCGTCGGAACTCCTGGCCGATTATTAGATCATTTAAACAGGGGTACACTTCGGCTTCAATATGTGAAGATGGTGGTGCTTGATGAAGCCGACGAAATGTTGGATATGGGTTTTATTGAAGACATTGAGAGTCTATTAAGGGAAGTCCCTGCTGAAAATCGGCAGATTATGCTCTTCTCTGCAACCATGCCACCGGGGATACGTAAACTGGCTCAAACGTATATGAAAAACCCTCGTTCAGTATCCGTTAGTCGGGATGAGTTAACTGTTCCCCAAATTGAGCAGGTTTTTTATGAGACTAGGGAAAGTGTGAAAGTAGATGCTTTGTGCCGAATTATTGATACAGAGGATATCGGGCAGGGAATTATTTTTTGTCGCACGAAACGTGGAGTGGATGAACTTGTCGTGGCACTGGAAGCTCGGGGCTATTCATCAGATGCATTGCATGGCGATTTAAGCCAACAGCAACGTGATCGAGTCATGAAACGTTTCAGAGACGGGAAGTCGGAATTATTAGTAGCAACCGATGTTGCGGCACGAGGCTTGGATATCAATAATGTAACCCATGTCATAAACTTTGATATTCCTCAGGATCCAGTTTCTTATGTGCATCGAATTGGACGAACTGGGCGAGTTGGACGTAAAGGGCAAGCTATAACTCTGATATCGCCGAAGGAATACCGGCAACTTCGACTCATAGAAAATCTCATTAAGACTAGAATCCGTCGACAAGAACTTCCGTCACTGGTTGATATTAGTGACCGACAGGCGGAAAATTTGAAGAATCAACTCATTAAACTTATTCAAAGTGACCGTTTAGGAAATTATCGGGCGATTGTCGGAGAGTTGCTCGAGGAATATGATTCTACAGATGTGGCTGCCGCTGCTTTAAAATTCGCGGTTGAGGGCGCGAGTGTCGAGGTACGCATCGGTGACAAACAACCTGAAGAAGTCCATTTTGGAAACACAGGAGCTTCTGTGGGAATGGTTCGCTTTTTCATGAATATTGGCAGAGTTCAACAAATTCGTCCTCAGGATATCATCCGTTGGATTGCCGATGAAAGTGGAATACCTGGAAACATTATTGGAATGATCAATATTTATGATAAATTTACGTTTGCAGAGGTTCCGATTGAACATGCCTCTAGGGTTTTAAGTTGTATGCATCAAGCGATGATTAAAGGACGTAGAGTAAATGTGGAACCGGCCAAAGCCCGTGAAAACACAGATCTTAATTAGTGCCCAAAGGCTCTTGACAAGAAAGCTAACCCCTGGTTAGCTTTCTTAAAAAGTTTCTAGAAGCCCCTACGCCCATATTGGACGAATTATTTAATTATATTTGTCACATAACATGTTATACTGTCGGTTGATACATAAACAAATTGACAAATATCGAGCAGTGGATCTATAATAAACCGAACAGATGTTTTGCTAAAACGCGAAAATGCGGAATTATTTATTATAAGGAGGGGAACGGAATGGCCGAAACGAATAAGTTAAAAGCTCTTGACATTGCGCTTGCACAAATTGAGAAACAGTTTGGCAAAGGTTCAATTATGAAACTTGGGGAATCTACGGCGGGAATGTCAATCGATGTTATCCCGACGGGTTCATTGGCGATAGATCTTGCCTTAGGCGTTGGAGGAGTACCGCGCGGGCGGGTTATTGAAATTTACGGACCAGAGTCATCGGGTAAAACAACCGTGGCGCTCCATATTATTGCTGAAGCCCAAAAAATGGGTGGTGTGGCTGCTTTTATCGATGCGGAGCATGCCCTCGATCCTGTCTATGCTAAGGCCTTAGGTGTTAATATCGATGATTTGCTTGTCGCTCAACCGGATACAGGAGAACAAGGCCTTGAAATCTGTGAGGCCTTGGTGCGCAGTGCCGCTGTAGATGTTGTCGTAATCGACTCGGTCGCTGCTTTGGTTCCTCGTGCGGAGATTGAGGGGGAAATGGGAGACAATCACGTCGGTTTGCATGCCCGTCTCATGTCTCAGGCCTTGCGTAAGTTGACTGGATCGATTAGCAAGAGTAATACATGTGTCATTTTTATTAACCAAATTCGTGAAAAGATAGGTGTTATGTTTGGTAGTCCAGAGACAACTACGGGTGGACGAGCGTTGAAGTTCTATGCGACGATAAGGATGGATATACGTCGACAAGAAGCGATAAAACAAGGTCAAGATATAATTGGAAACAAAACCCGGGTAAAAGTCGTTAAAAATAAAGTTGCGCCTCCCTTTAAATTGGCAGATTTCGATATTATGTACGGAGAAGGGATCTCGCGTGAAGGCAGTATTGTGGATATTGGTACTGAAATGGAGATAATTACAAAGGCTGGGGCCTGGTATTCTTATAGCGGCGAACGATTAGGGCAGGGTCGTGAAAATGTTAAAGAATACCTCAAGTTAAATCCGGATATGGCCAATAAACTTGAACAATTAATCCGCGCGAACATGAGCGCCGTCGATATAACCTCAATAGAGGAAGATGGTTCACTTGACGAGATCTAAACCTATTAGGAGCGCCAGAGAAGTTGCTTTTGATTGTTTATCTCGCCGTGCTTTGACTTACATGGAGTTAGAGACACGTCTCAAAGACAAAGGTTATGAAAGCACAGAAATTAATGTCGTGCTGGCAAGGCTACAAGAATTAGGTTACCTGAATGACAGAGAACTTGCTTTAACTTTTTCGCAGGGTCGACTCAAACGATACTCGAGACGAAGGGTCCAACAAGATATGCGCAATCGGGGTCTAGAAACTGAATTGATCGAGCAAACGTTGGAGTCCACGTATTCCAGTGATGATGAGTTTCAGCAATGTTTAAACCTTGCCAAACGATGGTGGGTGCAAGAGCGTAAGCGCTGTGACCAAAAAATTCAAGACGAATCAAAGAAATCTCTTCCCCGTGAGTTATTTCTCCAGCAAAAAATCGCTCGCAAGCTTTTACAACGTGGGTATCCCTCAGATATCGTGCAAAAGGTCCTCAATCAGATACGTTCTATGAATGATAGTATGTCTGAGGGGTAAGCCCAAATGTATAGAAGGGCCCTGTTTAGGACAAGCTTGACATTGTTTGCAAATGATATTAAAATCTTAACAGAGACCTGTCTCTGTTAAGATTTAACCTTAAAAGGTTTTCTTATAGATTTCGTAGTAGTCAGTTAATATATAAGTTTTATGACTAACGAGAGTTGTAGGAAACGGGGGAAGACCCCGTCTTTGAGGTATGCTTAATGTGACTGGTTTTGGAAACCAGTTTTTTTAATGTGAAAATAGAATTTTGACAAACAAGGAGGTGTGCACGTATGCTGGAATTATTTATTACTGGATTAATCGCATTATTAGTAGGGTTAGGTTTAGGTGTCTTCGTTGGTATAGTTGTTCGTAAAAATACTGCTGAAAAAAGCATTGGATCCGCGGAAGAAGAGGCAAAACGTATTGTTGAGAATGCGCATTCTTCAGCTGAAAGCAAGAAAAGAGAATCTGTCATTGCTGCTAAAGAAGAAGTAATGCATCTTCACAATGAAGTAGAAAAGGAAACTCGTGAACGGCGTAACGAACTCCAACGACTTGAACGGCGCTTGCTCCAAAAAGAGGAAAGTTTGGACCGTAAAATTGAGTCACTTGAACGCAAGGAAGAGAATCTACATCGTAAAGAAAACGAACTCGAACATCAAAAGGAAGAGCTAAACCAACTTGTAGGTAAAGAACAAGCTGAGCTAGAGCGTTTATCAGGTATGAGCTCAGAAGAAGCCAAACAGTTACTGCTGAAAAGAGTGGAAGAAGAAGTTCGTTATGAGTCTGCGATCATGATTAAGGAAATTGAAACTCGTGCAAAAGAAGAAGCTGAAAAACGGGCTAAAAATATCATTGCCCTAGCCATTCAGCGTTGCGCGGCGGATCATGTGGCTGAGACCACCGTGTCCGTAGTGGCGCTGCCTAGTGACGAGATGAAGGGGAGAATTATCGGCCGCGAGGGTCGTAATATCCGTACGTTGGAAACTCTGACTGGAATAGATCTGATTATTGATGATACCCCAGAGGCCGTAATATTATCGGGGTTTGACCCAATACGTCGAGAAGTTGCCCGCATTGCTTTAGAAAAGCTTATTGCTGATGGCCGTATTCACCCGGCACGTATCGAAGAAATGGTAGAAAAGGCTCAGAAAGAAGTTGACCAAAAGATCCGTGAAGAAGGTGAACAGGCAACCTTTGAGACTGGCGTACACGGACTGCATCCTGAATTAATACGCTTACTTGGACGACTGAAATTCCGTACAAGTTATGGGCAAAATGTCCTTAAGCATTCGACTGAAGTCTCTCATCTAGCGGGATTGATGGCTGCCGAATTAGGTGTTGATATTCAGCTTGCTAAGCGAGCGGGTCTGTTACATGATATTGGAAAAGCTGTTGATCATGATATGGAAGGGACACACGTTCAAATTGGGGTTGACCTTGCCAGAAAGTACAAAGAATCCAGCGATGTAATTCATGCAATAGAAGCTCACCATAACGATGTAGAGCCCAAAACTATCGTTGCGGTTCTCGTGGCTGCTGCGGACGCTGTTTCGGCAGCACGTCCAGGCGCACGTAGAGAAACACTTGAGACGTATATTAAACGTCTACAAAAACTCGAGGAGATTGCTGAGAGTTTTGAAGGGGTAGAAAAGTGCTTTGCTATTCAAGCGGGACGAGAAGTCCGCATTATAGTTAAACCCGATAAGATTGACGATGTACTTGCTCCACGTGTTGCGCGTGAGATTAGCAAGAGGATTGAAGAAGAACTAGAATATCCAGGACAAATTAAAGTTGTTGTGATCCGTGAGACTCGAGCGGTTGATTTCGCAAAGTAATAGATAGAAAATATTTGAACAGGCGTTCTGCGGACGCCTGTTTCTTATAGTAGTCAGTAGTATCTGTGCAAGTAAGTAACATTAGGCGTCTGAAGGCTTAGCGCTAGCCAAGTTTTCTTCACTAGGAGTACCTTGTTCCATATATACCCAGCTTAATATTAAGCTCATTGAGCAGGATAATGCAGCATGATGACGAATAATAGCATGTGAAAGACAGCAATAAGAGAGGGCTGATGGCTGGAATGCGCAGTAACTTATTACATAAAGATTCAGGAAGCGTTCAAGACGGGGTAGGACTACTAAGTTCAATTTTATTGAGATACGCTGAAGTGGGATCAGTACATTATTGTCGTGAGCAACACGCTCTCAAATTCACGTTTATGATCCAGCACCCTCAAAAGGTCTCCTCTCTGCAAGAAACCTTAAAACCAGCCCTAGAATTCTTTCATCATCTTGAAGGGCAGAGCATGCGAATTTTTGATCTCGCTATCCGAAGTGAGGAAAAAGTCTGTGTGATTACGGTAACTAGGGATGTCGATAGTATGACTCAACGCGAAGTAGGTCTTATTGTTGAATTGATCAAGGGAAAGTATAAAAAACAGTTGCTTTTTGATGAACTATATCTTCCTGAAGATGAGCAAATTTTCCAGGAAGAGAGGATAACCCATATGTTGTACTCAATTCATAGCGATGATATTGATAAAAATGTAGTTGCCTTACGTGAAGAAGGTCGAGTATTAGTGTTTAAGAGTTGATTTGCATGGCGCTATGGTTTTTCGCAATGCTCTACTCATATACAATCTTCGGGTTCAATTTTGTGGATAATCTGCATTAAAATGCTGAATAATATCATTCTATGGATAATGATTAAAGGTGATGTGCAAACTGGGCACATGAGCCTCAAGCCTCGATTCAGAAGGGAGGGACATTCTTTGCAGGTTCTTTTTATTGGAGATATTATGGGTAAACCCGGAAGGGAAGCGGTTAAACAGTTTTTAAAACCCATACAATTAGAATACAAAATTGATGTGACTATTGCTAATGCAGAAAATGCCGCGGCAGGAAAAGGCTTAACCAAAGCGATTGCCGAGGAACTTTATGATTATGGAATTCAATTTTTGACGATGGGGAATCATGTATGGGATCATAGGGAGATTATGACTTTTATTGATCGTGAGCCAAGACTTGTTCGTCCTGCAAACTACCCAGTCGGGGCACCTGGACAAGGATATGGTTATTTGCGAACCCTTGGACTGAAGATTGGGATACTAAATCTTTCAGGGCGGATCTTCTTGCCGCCACTTGATGACCCTTTTAGTGGTGCAATTCGTTGTATTAATCAGATGAAACAAGAAACCTCTATTATTATTGTTGACTTCCATGCTGAGGCATCGTCAGAAAAGGTTGCTTTGGGCTGGTTTCTTGATGGTAAGGTAAGCGCAGTTGTGGGGACCCATACTCATATTCAAACAGCCGATGCACGCTTGCTTAACCAGGGGACAGCTTATATTACAGATGTCGGTATGACTGGGCCACGGGACTCCGTCTTGGGGATAAAGAAAGAAATTATTATTAACCGTTTTTTAACTCAGCTTCCGGCGAAATTTGAGGTGGCGAGTGGTGCCCTACAAATTAATGCTGTGATTTTGGACATTGATGAAACAACAGGAAAAACATGGAATATCGAAGCAATTCAACGATTTACCGGGGCATAAAGAAGTTGTTCTATTTACGTTATAAGGGCTATTCATGACTCTAATCGAAAGAAATCTGAAAACTATTTACATTTAATAGAGGATTTTCTCTGTTCGCTCACGAATACATATATTCATAGTTGTGGTAATACTTGTAAACTAATTCGAGCAGGAGGATGTATCTATGGATGTATTAAAAGTCTCAGCTAAATCTAGTCCGAATGCAGTTGCAGGAGCGCTCGCAGGAGTTCTTCGCGAGAGAGGAGGCGCAGAACTACAAGCTATCGGAGCGGGGGCCCTTAATCAAGCGGTAAAAGCAGTAGCCATTGCTCGTGGTTTTGTCGCACCGAGCGGAGTCGATCTAATCTGTATTCCAGCCTTTACTGACGTCATGATTGACGGAGAAGAAAGAACGGCTATTAAGTTAATTGTCCAGCCCCGTTAAGCTCGTCTAAGAATCACCTGTTTGCTTTATTCAAGAGCGGGCAGGTGCTTTATTATGTTAAAATATTATATATTAGCTTTAGAAACTTGGAAAGGGAAAAATATTAGGAAAGGATAAGGTTAAGTTTATCCAAGCTTCCTTAACTAGGGAAACTATGAAAAATTTCTATATAGACGGACATTGCGACAGTTTAATTCATTTCGTTAATAACGAGAGGACACTTATGGATTTAACTCAGGGGGGGCATTGGGATATACAAAGGGCTAGGCTCTCAAGGTTATCGCTTCAATTTCTAGCTGCCTTTATCGAAACAAAGTATAAACCGCATAGGTCTGTGCAGCGTGGATTAGAACTGATAGCAGGAGCGCATAGATTGATTTCTAATAATTCGGATCATATCTTTCTAGTTCGAGGAAAACATGACCTTGAGCGGATCCCAGACCCAACGCGCCTTGGTATCCTGTTGAGTGTCGAGGGTGGAGAAATCTTGGGAGAAGATCTCTATATGTTAGATATTATTTTTGAATTAGGAGTTAGAGCATTGGGCTTAACGTGGAATCAACGCAATGCCATAGCTGCTGGAGTTGGCGAAGCGGATACTCAACTGAAATTATCAGATTTTGGTCAGGAAGTAGTACGACACATGAATAAACTAGGGATGCTGGTCGATGTTTCCCATCTGAATGAAGAAGGATTTTGGCATGTCTTAGAGGTTTCAAAGGATCCCATTGCTGCAACACACTCCTGTGCAAAAGCTCTCTGTGGCCATCCTCGAAATCTAACAGATCAACAACTCCAAGCTTTAGGAAGACATAAAGGCGTAGTTGGGGTTAATTTCTATCCTCAATTTTTGAAAGAGACGGGCGGAGCAAATCGAGACGATGTAGTTCGCCATATTTACCACATTGCAGAGGTGGCAGGGGTAGAAACCGTCGGGTTAGGTTCAGATTTTGATGGTATCGAGGAGACGCCCGAGGGACTTGAGCATGTTGGTCACTATCATTATCTGCAGGAGGACTTAATAAAAGTAGGTTTCTCTACTCAGGAAGTGGAGCAGATCATGGGCCGTAATTTTCTGCGTCTTTTGTCAGACGTTTTAAAATAAGCTCGTTTTACTAAAGTTAAAAGGTACCACTCCCATTTGAATAAGTGAAAATTTCATAATTGATGGTAAAGAATCGTGGAAAGGGGTTAACATATGGATTCAGCATTTAGGCTTTACGAGGCAGATTTACATTGCCATACGACAGCCTCTGATGGATTATTATCTCCGACTGAACTTGTCTTGTTAGCGGCAAAGTTGGGTATAAAAGGGATAGGCATTACAGATCATGATACGATTCAGGGGTGGGAAGAGGCTGAGGAAGCCGGCGCTAAGCATCAAGTCCAAATTCTTAAAGGTATAGAGCTAAATACAAACTGGAATGGTAAAGAGGTTCACATCCTCGGATACGAAATGGATAGTTCATCAGGAATATTCAGTGAGAAGTTAAAAGTTTTGCGCAAGGCACGTGAAAAACGCATGGTGGAAATTCTTAAGCGTTTGCAGGACCTAGAAATTAATATATCAGTTGATGAAGTCCAAGAGTTTGCCAAAGGAGAATCCATTGGACGCCCACATATCGGACAGGCCCTTGTCAAACATGGGTATGTAAAGGACATCCGTGAAGGGTTTGAACGTTACCTTGGGACAGAAGCTCCGGCTTATGTTCCGCGTTATAAACTTACGTCGGAAGAGGGAATTCATTTAATACGAGAAGCACATGGCGTAGCAGTTCTCGCCCATCCAGGAGTACATGGTTTAGATGAAGAGATTCCAGTTTGGGTGAAAGCTGGTTTACAAGGTATTGAAGTATTTCATTCTCAACACAACCCGGTCGATGAATTGAGATATCTTGAGATTGCGCAAGAGTACCATCTACTCACAACGGGAGGGTCCGACTTTCATGGGGAGGCATGTAAACCGAATGTCAATCTTGGGGGTTGGGGTGTATCACTCAAAGTTATCCAGCAAATACTCGATGTAGCACAGCATAATTAGGGGAATATGGGACACTTGTCCATCCATGAGCGCTCGAAATCTAGAACGTCCTGCCCGTGTCATGATTAGCTCCTGCAGACTGGTGCAAGCCAAGTTTTTATTATCAGGGTTAAAATGCGATCTCCCGGCATAGAATACAAGGGTAGATAGAGCCGAGGGGGCGTATAACAAATGGATACTAAAGACGAAGTAAGCATACTTAGAGCGCGAATTGGCGAACTAGAGCAGCGCGTTGAACATCTAAGAGTAAGCCGTCGAGTACTTATGAACCTGCTAGAAAAAGTTGAACGCGAAAAAGTAGCCTTAGTCCACCACCTAGAAAAGGAAAACGTGCGTCTACAAAGAGATAATAAGCGATTTGCCAAATGGATTTTTTCTAAGAACAGAGAAATAGTGGAACTCCAAGAAAAGATGGAATCAACCTCACAAAAAGCATGAGTCTACCGATTGGTGACTGATGCTTTTTAAATTAATGCATATTATCAGCATTTGCCAAAATTCGACCAAGCTCTGTTTTAGGACTATGATGCTCGCAGATCAATAGACAGATTATGGAGTTTAAGCCAGCTCCCTGAGCTAAGGTACTGCCCCAAATGGCGTGCTGTGAAGCAGTTTGTAAAGGAGTCGCAAAAATAGTGTGGCTTCTTTCGAGGCGAGACCAGATGTATGTGGGCAGTTTTTGCATTAAAACTATAAAAACTCGATGCCAGAGCCGGGTAGTGACGTTAGATTTGCCGCAATCATGAAGGAGTGCAGCAGCGAGCAAGTTATGAAAATCTGATAGAGTTAAGACGCTTTTTTCTTTCATTAAGCTTCGTGCCACATCCAAGGCATGACGCTGTTCTGAAAGTGACTGCTTAAGAAAGAGTGAATGAGCATCTGGAGGTAAGTTGTCTAGTGCCCAGGTTATTTCTAAAGAATCTATTTTAGGAAAAATCGCTTGAATGAATTGATGAACACGATATAACATAGCTTGCCTCCTCTTACACCATCATAATGAACCAATTACTATTTTACAAGCATTATGGAATATTATTTAGTGGGACAAATCCTGTTCTTTTTAGAATATTTCTGTTATACTAATCAGAAAACTATTGAGAAGGGAGCTAATCATGCATTCCAATCGTATTATCAAAGAAGCAGCACTTACATTTGATGATGTTCTCATCGTTCCTGCCAAATCTGAAATTCTACCCCGAGATGTTGATGTTAGCACATATTTAACGAAAAAGATTAAACTTAATATCCCTCTAATGAGTGCTGGCATGGATACAGTCACAGATTCTCGGATGGCAATTTCAGTTGCGAGAGAAGGCGGAATTGGGATAATTCATAAAAATATGAGCATTGAACAGCAAGCATTAGAAGTGGATAAGGTAAAACGATCGGAACATGGTGTCATAACGGATCCTATCTTTTTGCATCCAGGTGACAGGGTCCAGCAGGCTTTAAATCTCATGGAACGCTATCGTATTTCAGGAGTTCCGATAACTGTCGAAGGAAAATTGGTTGGTATATTAACCAATCGAGATTTACGATTTGAGAAAGATTATGATCGTTTGATAAGTGAGGTTATGACCAAGACCGATTTAGTGACAGCTCCTGTTGGTACTACGCTTGAAGAAGCTCAAAGAATATTAGGTCATTATAAAATCGAAAAGTTACCCATTGTTGATTCTGAGGGGATGCTTAAGGGCCTTATTACCATTAAAGATATCGAAAAAACTCGGCAATATCCGAATTCTGCCAAAGATGAAAGCGGTCGTTTAAGGGTAGGTGCCGCCATCGGCGTCACTCCTGATACGTTACAGCGTGCTGAAGCATTGGTCAATGCCCGAGTCGATGTACTTGTCTTAGATACTGCTCATGGACACTCTAAAGGGGTTCTTGAGATGGTGAGGGTCTTAAAAGACCGTTTTCCAGATACTCAGGTTATCGCAGGTAACGTTGCTACTGCAGAAGCAACTCGTGATCTAATCGAAGCAGGCGCAGACGCCATTAAGGTTGGGATTGGACCGGGATCTATTTGTACGACGCGAGTGGTCGCAGGTATCGGAGTTCCTCAAATTACTGCCGTTATGAATTGTGCTGAAGAAGCGGATAAATTTGGCATTCCTATTATCGCTGATGGAGGAATTAAGTTCTCTGGGGACATCGTCAAAGCATTAGCTGCTGGTGCGCAAATTGTTATGATCGGAAGTCTTTTCGCTGGAACGGAAGAGAGTCCGGGCGATTTAGAAATATATCAAGGACGAAGTTTTAAAGTATACCGTGGGATGGGCTCCATTGGCGCTATGAAAGAAGGAAGTCGTGACCGTTATTTCCAAGAAAAAGATCAGAAGCTTGTACCGGAGGGTATAGAAGGGCGTGTCCCTTTTAAAGGACTCGTCTCAGAGACCATCTATCAAATGATTGGCGGACTGCGAGCAGGGATGGGGTATTCAGGAACAGCAACCATTGAGGCGTTAAGAACACAAACACATTTTATACGCATTACCACGGCTGGTTTGCGCGAAAGTCACCCTCACAATGTGACGATCACCAAAGAAGCGCCAAATTACAGCTAGTTTTCTATGTTTCAGCTAAAATACAAAAATTTGATAAAAACCAGGGAGAGAGTTTACTCTCTCCCTTCTGTCAATTTTTCGTGAGATAGGAGGATGGTATGAATTTTGCTTTTTGGCGCTATCTTCTCATATTAAGCTTGCTCTTCATTTTATGGGGCGAGTTTTTTATTGAGGGTGGAGTATTTAATCAACTTGTCTTTAATTTTGCAATTTTTTACCCTATTGGTTTTTTGGTAGGATATAGACCTCGGTTTGAAACGATACGATCCGCTTACGTGGCAGCATATTCTTTTAATATTCTATCCTATTTAGTTGCAAGTTTTGCAGGAATACCTTTTGGTAGTTTGATAATCGTTGTCTTGGATTTCCTAAGTGTTGGCTTTTATCTTAAGCTTGGAATGATTATGGGGCAGCGTGCTCAGTCTAAGGAGGGATAGGTTATGAAAATTGTCATTGCACCAGACTCTTTTAAGGGGTGCTTAAATGCTTTGGACGCAGCACTTGCTATGCAAAGAGGTGTACTAAGGGTTTATCCCGACAGTGTCATAGATATGATACCGATGGCGGATGGGGGAGAAGGTACTGTGGAAGCAATGCTTTGCGCAGTAACTGGTGAAAAAATTACGGTCAATGTAACAGACCCACTCGGTCGATCAATTGATGCGACATATGGCCTTATTGATGAGGGTGAGACGGCGATTATTGAAATGGCCGCTGCTTCTGGATTAACACTTTTGGGTAATCAAGAAAGAAACCCGCTTGTAACCTCTACGCAAGGAACTGGGTTTTTAATTAGTAATGCCTTAGATCGTGGAGTGAAGAAGATACTTCTCGGAATCGGGGGAAGTGCGACGAACGATGGTGGAGCTGGTCTGGCCGTTGCTTTAGGAGTTAAGATGCTTGATGCTCGAGGTAATGAATTACCTCAGGGAGGAGCAGCACTGGCTAATCTAGTCAGTATTGATATGTCGGGACTCGATCCTCGCTTAGCAAAAGTTAAGATCGAGGTTGCTTGCGATGTTCAAAATCCACTTTGTGGTCCAGAGGGCGCAAGTGCTGTTTATGGCCCGCAAAAAGGTGCAAGTCTTAAGGATATCAAGGTGTTGGATACAGCTCTGCAAAGGTTTGGAGAAATACTAAGTAGAGTGTCAGGCACAAATCTTCTGGAGTTAGTTGGCGGGGGTGCAGCAGGAGGACTTGGCGCGGGAGTTGTCGGTTTCCTAGGGGCTAAATTGCGACCAGGGTCACAAATGGTTCTAGAAGTGTCAAATGCTGATCAAAAAATTATGCACGCTGACTTGGTCCTCACGGGAGAAGGAAGGACAGACTTTCAGACAGCTTTCGGTAAAGTTCCAGTAGGTGTCTCGGCTTTAGCTCAGAAATACTCTGTCCCTGTACTTGCTATTTCTGGATCGGTAGAAGGTTCTCCAAATTTTCTAGCGAATGCTGGTGTTGCAAGCTGTTTCAGTGTTGCTGAAGGGCCTGCAACCCTCGAAGAGGCCTTCATGAAGGCTGATCAACAGCTAGAGAGGGCAGTATGGAGGGTACTAACGGTTTGGAAGCTCGGAGAGGAATCTGCTGTCAAAAAAATGAATCGTGTCGGATAATAGAATGATTGTTCGCTGTCTAGATTTGCCACAAAAATAATATTTGTAAAATGTATTAAATCCCCTTAAAAAAGAAGGAAAAATATGGATATTAGAGAATGACTATACAAAGGATTATTTATCTCTAATATTGGGTATGAAGGGGGATTTAAGGTGACAGATTTGTCTCGCAGAGAGCGCAAGAAAAAAGAAACTCGCGAAAAGATTTTTTCAAATGCAATGCACCTTTTTCGTATGCAGGGATTTACGGCCACTTCTGTTGAGCAGATTACGCAACATGCAGACGTAGGGAAAGGAACCTTTTACAACTATTTTCCCACTAAAGAAGCTGTTATTTTAGAATTCTCGCGGCGTACCTGTCAAGATCTCATCAACAATGGTCGTCAAAAGCCAAGCCTGGGCACTCGGCAGCGCTTAGGAACCCTTCTCCATGATTGGGCTGAATTTATGATTAAAGATCGTGAAATCGCCTGGGTCACTGTACGGAATCGCGAAGGGGCAGATTATGATATGAGTTTACATTATGGCCTATTAGCTATTCTAACGGTCGGTCAACAGCATGGCGAAATCAGCCGAGAGTTTAATCCCGCCTTTTTAGCCGAAAGCCTAGAAGGTATGATGATACAACATTTTATACGCTGGTTTGTCTCTGGTGTGGGCGATTTGCATCAAGAGGTGAATCATGCGCTCTCTGTCTTTCTAGATGGTCTCTGTGAAAAAAAGCAAGAGGCATAAGACATACTGCGATGTCCTTTGAAGATCACTACGTAATAGTATAGATCCTACTTATCCCCCATTGTCTCGATAGAGTACTACGGGGGATATTTTACGTGAAATTTATGTCATCGTTAGATTTTTCTTAAAGTGTCATGATATCCTCGGTTAGCGCGTAAACATGCTTATGGAGAAAAGCTAAGGGAGGTTCATTGTGAGTATCACCTGGAATTTGATCTGGGAAGCTCATCCCGATGTATTTATTGCAAGGAACTGGCAAGAATGCCCAGATGACAGAAAAAAAGCAAACCGCCTCTCCCCACAGTTCGCCTATTTTATGGGTGGCGAGACCACTTTGCGAGTCGGTATCATCGCCAGCTCTTCAATTGTGCGCGAAGAAGAATTCCTTTTAGCCGGAGTATTATGGGGAAATCGATTAAGTAACGGCGCTAAGACTGTAATTTATTATGTAGCCCCTAATTTTTCGTCAGCTTTTTTAGATGGAGTTTCTAAAATTGGGGGAAATATCTCTGCCAGGGCAGTTTATTGGAGGGAAAAACTAACTCCAAGTTTATACCTAATTCCCCAGGAACGTCAAAGCCGAATGTCACGTTATGCCTTGGGGGAAGAACGCCCTAACTGGAAACGCTGGGGACAAAGTTTAAATCCTGTCGCGCAGCAACAACTTAGGATAGTGAACATGTTCTTTGATAGTTTGGCTTGTCGACGTGTTCGAATTGAAGTAAAACCTCAACATATCGCTTTTCTTTGGGGGAATTTTGAGATCGCAGAAGTTCGTCGCAAGGGCAAGAAATTTGAACTGAACAGTAAAGTAAAGTGGCTTAAGGATAACGAACAAATATCAAGGTGGCAAAAACATGGATGGGTGGATGCTTCAGACTCGCTTAATTCAGAATTTTGTATGGTCATGCTTCAGATTCTTGACCACCTAGAATCTTTAGAGAAAGAGGGCAAACTTCGTACTCAGGATCTCCTCGCTTTGTGGCTTCATCAGGGAGATAGGGTTATAAAGTCACTCTGGGGAAGTCCATGGCCATGGCCTTGGCTTCCAAAAGAGCGTAGCGAAAATTCTGTACTCGAACTGGGGGAATGGTATTTCTATCAAGGAAATGGACAATTGAGTGTCATCTGCCCAATTTTTGAAAAACCACTTTTAAAAGCGTCCCAAAGTGTTTTGTTAGGATGTGTGTTAGAACGGAGCCTCCTTTTAGTCTATGCTAAAGATGAACAAGGGAATTCATTAGTTTGGGATGGCCGAGTACATTGGCTTACAACAACGAGCATAGAGGAAGACCTTCAGCGTTGGTATTATTGGTTAGATGATATGCATAAGTTCCCGATTTGGACTTTACCGGAAAACTGGAAAGAAAAAGGAATTTATCAGCTTGATTGTCGAACTCTTATGAATAACTCACTTATGCATAAAGGGTATTCGTAAACTTTGATAAACACGGTAAATCCATCATCGCTTCTGTACCGCAAGACATGGTTCGAAAAAATGGAGCTTGCCATGTTGTGCAAGAATGATTTGGTTGTGCTATAGTTAACCATAGTACGGTACTGTATACTGAGTAGTGAAGAACCGTTCAAGGACAAGATGACGAAGGCTTATAGGGATACTTGGTCAGTTTGTCGATTACGCTTATCATAGCGGAAAGACTCTTATTCAGATAATCGCATAAGGATTTTGCCTCACTTAGGTGAGGCTTCAATCGCGTTATTGAGCAAGTTAAAAAGAGCCTATAGAAGTTGTTCATAGTCACCCATGAGTAAGGGAGAAGGGAGTTCAAAATTAGTGTAACAGCTTGCTTAATGTCAACGTTTAATCAGGTTTGCCCTTAGTATGAATTGTTTCAGTGAGACTTAGTTGTTGCATTTGAGTCCCAGTCATCGCTTATTAGGAAATCCTTATTCAAAAAAAGATGCAGAAATATAGTGTATGTTGTATAATTATGCAAAACAAAAGGAGTATTTCGATGAAATTGCGTAAAGCTCGTATATCAGATGTTGAAGAGATGATGTTATTGATTAATAGTAATGCAGAGCAAGGACTCATGCTTCCCCGCTCTAGAAATATGCTATATGAAAATATACGTGAATTCCTGCTAGCGGAAGAAGATAACCAATTAGTCGGGGTTGCGTCACTCCATATCCTTTGGAGTGACTTGGCAGAAATACGAGCATTGGCAGTTTCAAGTGGCTACAAGCGAAGAGGGATTGGAACGCAGATAGTTAGAGCCCTAGAAGAAGAAGCAAGGGAACTGGGTTGTACAAGACTTTTTGCGTTGACTTATCAGCCAGAGTTCTTTAAATACTGTGGTTATGATGAAGTTAGTAAAGATCAAATGCCACAAAAAGTATGGTCAGAGTGTATTAATTGTATCAAGTTCCCCAATTGTGATGAGATAGCAGTAAGTCGCATGCTATAGAGAGTCAGTGTCTTAGCGCAGTCGCACACGTTCCAATCCTACGCCGGTAAGTATTCCTTAGGGATCGCGGCTTCGGCGATACTCTCCACCGGAGACTATCGTGCTATTCTCTTGTCGCTAAAGCTAAAACGCAAAACCCTTGTGCTTTCTGCATGTGCGCGTCGCTCCTTGCCATCCATGGCACCGCGACATCAGTCCATCCTTGGACAAGCCAGTTGCGTTTCTTCACGCCTTATCGACTGCGTTTCATTGACGCGCTTCCTCTCTCCGTGCTCCCTAAGCTAAGAAACTTCCTCTAGCTTGGGTTGACCGGGAGTGGAACGGTGGTTGGAGCGTTTGGGAGGCTGTTTGCGTCTTTGACACAAAGGCGCGCTTAGTGCAAGTCGGGGACGGTTCTTGTTTGCATCCCGTGGACTTGCATAGCGAATGCTTTTAGTATTCTAGGAGCTATTTTTTTAAGTAAAGAACGTCGGCCAATAACGGTTCGACGTTTCTTCTGTTTGGAACAATTTTCCGTCATCTATCATAAATCATACTATGGCATGCGCTAAATAGATTGACGGAGACGGTGCTATGGAGTTGAAGAAAGAAGTCCACGCTGGTCTTGAGAAAGCACGGTATTATGTGGTCGAGGGCGTAGAACAGATCCTTTCTGGAAATTGCGATGAAATGCATAGTGTATCTGCAAGCCCTGGGGCAACGGCGCTTGCCGCTCTTGCTTTACTAGCAGTAGGAAGAGGGTTTGAGAATGCTCAGCAACGTGGAATACAATGGCTGAAGCAGCAGCAACGAGGTGGATGGGGGAAGTTTCCTGGTGACAAACCGGATGGTGAGTTGACGCAGCTTGTCCGGATGGTCCTCATGGGGAGTCAAGGCGGGTGGAAGGCAAAGCTTAAGCTTTTAGCTCAAGCGCGATATTTTTCATCTTTGATTTTAACCTTAGGCCAAGCTGTAGTTCCTGGTTTGGAGGGTCCTACGAAGGAAGAGATATTGCTTCCGAAGATTCTCGAAGAGAGAGTTATAACTAAGTTGCCGATGTATGGTAGACCAATCATTGTGGCCGCGTCACTTCTTGCCACAAACTCTCGAGAAGGAACTCATAAAGGAATTCAATATCTTTTGGAAACACAAATGACGGATGGTTCATGGTCAGAGGATGTTATAGTCACGAGTATGTCAATCCTCGCTCTATTGAGTAAGGGCGACTATTCTGAACCGACACAGAGAGCTGGACAATGGTTGGTTCAGAAACAGTATCTAAGCGGTGGATGGCCTGCTTTTGACCAACTCAAGATATGGGCTATGGGCTGGACTGCATGTGTCTTCGGAGAAACTGTTCAGAACCCTTCTGATGTTCCTTGGCTCTTGCAAACGGTAGATTGGCTAAAGAAGGGTTCAAATATTGATGGTAGTTATGGAAGTACTCCACCGTACACGCATCCTGATTTGGATGATACTTCCGTTGCTTTAATAGGGTTGCATCAGGTGCTCGGCGAAGAGAATCCGTTAGGAATTAATCTCCTCAAGCAGTTACAAAATACAAATGGAAGTTGGGGAACGTTTCCCAGTTTTCATGGCATTCCACCCGAAATATCTTCAGGGTTCCCTGTATATATTCCTAGTGTTGACGTTAGTATTCATGTCCTTGAGGCGTTATGGCGGAGCTCTCGTTCTCAATATGAGGGTATCTCGCGAGGGATATCTTGGGTTCTAGACCAACAGGATGAGGAAGGCTCCTTTCCGTCATCTTGGTTTGAGGGGCCGGTCTATAGTACTGCACAAGTTTTAGAACTGCTTTATAAGTGGGAGTTTAGTTGGAGAAGGTGGAGTAACGCGGGTCAGATCTATAGATCAAGAACGAGAGCGCAGGAGTTCCTAATTAATGCACAGAGCAGTGACGGGGGCTGGGGTTCTGTTGTGGATACCAGCTTGGCACTTGCTAGTTTATGGCGCAATGCTAAAGTGATTCCAAGTGCAATATTTCATAATGGAATACGAAATCTTCTCAGGGTACAGACCAGCATTGGTTCATTTGAAGCGTCTTTTGGAGGGATCTACGCTAAAGGATGGAATTATGAAGAACCTTTAACTACGGCACTAACAGCTATTCGAGCTTTACAGCGATATCAACGGTTGTATAAGGCATCTTTCTTTAGGTGAAAAAGGAACACTACAGAAAATTACCCCCAAACACTTACGGAAATAGTCAAAGTGTTTGGGGGGTATTTATATAGCTTGTTTCTGAGAACAAAGCATATGGCGTTGAGTATTCTTATGAATTTCTGCCTGTTGCTTAAGAATCGTATGGAGGAAATTCCATTGTAAGTCGAGATAGGCGTTGGTCATCTCATTTTCACTCAAGCCTTTAGATTGGAGATAGTCCCGAGAGGATGTCTCAAAATCTTGAATAAATATCAGAATATCTTCACCATGAGTTGACAGCATTTTTCACCCTCCATTCGTGAACTTGAGTTGAGTATCGTATAATTTTGCGAATATATACAGGCTTTATCCTTATTATAGAGAATCACAGTTAAAAAACCTGTTGGAATAGGGAAAAAATCCTAGGTTTAAAAGAAGAAAGAATGCTGAACTAACGAGATATATTTGTTTTTTTTGTATCTATCCTCACTACTTGTGGGCATTTGCGCCAAAGTGAAAGGTCAAAAAGTAGCAGGTTCCCAGCTCTGTACTGGTGTCTGGCATTAAGGAAATCTTCAAGAATAACGTAGCAATCAGCTAGAGTATGATGAATATTCGCCATATAGCTAAGAGTGAGGAGCTTTTGAGTAAACCAATGGTCTCCACTATACGGAAAACCATTTTGTTTAGCGAGTCGTAAACTTCGATCATACATTTTGATGGCTTCGGGGATTTTACCCATTTGTTTAAGAACATGACCTTGAGTTGCAAGCATAAGTGGGTCGACTGAAGCATTGGGATTTTCGCGCAATATATAGAGTGCCCGTTTAGCATTGCCATCTTTAAGAAGGATGTCTCCGAGTGTAGAGCAAAGCAATGGGTCGTGGCTTGGAAGGAATTTTTCCAGCAACGATATAGCTTGAGTGGATTCATGAAAATAGTAGTACAGTTGACATGCAAAGCGAGCTACTGAGACAGGACTTGTGTCTTGCGAGATTTCATGTGCCATTCTTCTAGCAGAAATATTCTTTGCAGGGGGGGCAAAGGTCTTCTTCTTAATCATGGCAATATAGGAAAGAATAACACCAACTCCTAGAACTAAAAGTGCGAAATCTAAGCTCATAAGCCAAAAGCATGCCACTGATGTGAGCAATGTAAACGTCATTAAGAAAATAAAAAAATATACTTTTTGAACATAAAGGATTTCAGGATCGTATTGCACCTCTTGCATTCCATCCCCCCCATATATAGTTACTATGGACGGGAGATAATTAGAACATAGACGTCAATACATGCTAGGCGGAATGTAGCGTATCAACCATACATAAAAATTGTTAGAAAATTAGAAAAGGGTTTCAGAAGAACTAATTCTTCTGAAACCCTTGTAACTGACTGAATAAATTCTAACTTTGCCAGTAATATTATGGGAGGACTTCCGCGTCCGGAAATCCTCTTCTGCGCAAGGCCTAGAAAACTAAACTACTAGGCTTTACTTATTTATACATTAACGCAAAGTTTGTCGAAAATCAATGTGTAATTTATAGGAGAAAAATTAGTATATTTCTCACAATATTTGCAATTCTGCATGGATTGATATTGTAATTTTATGAATTATAATTTAAACTTAATCTATTAGACTGGTATGGTGGTCTGACCGTGAAATATTCTTAAGGCTGTGTCAGGCCCGTGTACAATAAAACTATAGTATTCAATTATGAGGAGGTAGGTTCATATGGGAATTGATCGAACCACTGAGCTGTACGAAAGCTTTAAATCGAAGGTAGAAGTCCTGTCCGGAGAATGTTTTCGTGTCAAGACTTCCAATGAAGCCGCAGAACTTGTTTGTAAAGTGATGAAGGAAAAGGGAATTGAGAATGTAGCACTCTTAAATTCTCCAATCTCTCTGAAGGGAAAGTTTGAAGAGCAAATCGGTGAAGCAGGTATAACTGTCTACACAGATCGTTTTAGAGAAGTTACGCCGGATGCGCATGCGGGTATAACGCAAGTAAACTATGCCATTGCTGAACTTGGAACGCTTGTTCAGGCAGCAGCAGATGCAAATGTTGATGATCGTCTCTGTTCGACCCTTATTCCTATCCACATTGCCTTGGTTTCGACATCTACAATGATACCTACCTTAGCGGAAACCATGGCAATTCTACATCGACTTCCTCGACTTCCTGGATTTGTTGGATTTATCACAGGTCCCAGTCGAACTTCGGATATTGAACGCGTTTTGACGGTTGGGGTTCATGGCCCCAAACAACTCATAGTGGTCTTTGTTGATGAACAAGTAGAGGAGGTGGCTTAAATGGCTGACCAAAATTTTAAAAAGAAAATTTCTGATGCACTGGGGAACGAAGTTTTGCGTGGGGCTTTAGGGCGCTTTGGGGATGCTTATACTATAGCTCGTGCAAAAGCGTATGAAGGGTATGACTTTGAAGCTATCAGCGAAGATATTGTGCGAGTTAAATCCTTTGCGGCGAGCCATCTCGATGAAATGCTGGATCAATTCGAAAAGGAAGCCACAGCAAGAGGGGCAAAGGTTTACCGTGCTACTACCGCGGAAGATGCCAAAAGATATGTCAGTGAGTTAGCCAAAAAGCATGGTGTACAACGAATAATAAAATCGAAATCCATGGTTTCAGAGGAGATCTTGCTAAATGACAATTTGATCGCCGATGGGATAGACGTTCAGGAAACAGACCTGGGAGAATGGATTGTACAGTTGGCTGGGCAACATCCTTCTCATATGATCTTGCCAGCGATTCATATGACGAAAGAAGAAGTTGCAGATACTTTTAGTGGCCACTTAAATCGCTTGGAACAACCAGTGATTGCTGAGCTTGTTAAAACTGCTAGGGTAGAACTCCGTAAGAAGTTTCTAGAGGCGGATATGGGCATTTCTGGGGCTAACATGGCCATTGCTGAGACAGGGACCTTGATCATGCTCACAAATGAAGGAAACGGCCGCCTTACAACTACTTTACCGCCTCTACATGTATTTCTCGTGGGGATCGAAAAACTTGTGCCAAAGTTTGAAGATGCGACTCACATCCTACAGGCTCTACCGCGGAGTGCAACGGGTCAGCAGATTACTAGTTATGTGAGTATGGTAACGGGACCTACCCCTGCCTATTATGCGGATGGTACGGTTAAAGATAAGGAATTTCACATCGTCCTTATTGACAATGGGCGTCGGAAGATGTATGACGATGAAAAGTTCAAAAAGACGTTCCAGTGTATTCGATGTGCCTCTTGTCTTAATGTATGTCCTGCTTTCCAACTCTTGGGTGGGCATGTCTATGGTCATATTTATACCGGTGGCATTGGTACCATTTTAACTAACTTTGTAAATTCCGATAAGGATGCTAAAAATCCACAAAATCTCTGTCTGCAATGTGGAAAGTGTACTGAAGTATGTCCCGGGAAGTTAGATATTCCGCAGATGATTTTAGAACTGCGCAATCGTATGGGCGAAAAAGATGGTATCGGAGCAGCCCCTAAATTTGCTTTGGATGTAGTGTCCAATCGGCGCCTGTTTCATTCGATGTTGCGTATTGCTTCACTTGCCCAGCTACCGTTCTCAAAAGGGCAACCTGTTATTCGGCATTTACCTATGTTCCTCTCAGGACTTACGGAAAAGAAAAGTTTACCGACGGTTGCTAAGGTCCCCTTGCGAGATGTAATCAAAAAGGTTAAGCAAGAGGTGAAAAATCCTAAAGGTAAGATTGCGCTCTATGCTGGTTGCCTCATTGACTTTGTTTATCCGAAAATCGGTGAAGGGATTATTGCAGGCCTCAATGAAAAAGGATATGAAGTAATATTCCCTGATGGGCAATCCTGTTGTGGTGCTCCGGCAACGTACATGGGTGACCGCAAAAATGCACGTAAGTGTGCGATTATGAATATTGAAGCGCTAGAGGCGGAAAAGGTTGACTATGTTGTTAGCGGATGTCCAACCTGTACTCATGCCCTTATCGACAGCTTCAAAGAGCTTGTCCATGATGATCCTGCTTTATTGGCCAGAGCTGAAGTGCTGAGCAGTAAATCAAGAGACTTTTCAAAATTGTTATTTGACTTAGGGGGATTAACGCCTGGTGGAGACGGTGTACCCATGAAGGTTACGTATCATGATTCCTGTCACCTGAAACGCTCTATGGGGGTTTATGCTGAACCTCGAAAAATATTGAAAGACACTGCAGGGGTCCAACTCATTGAGATGAATGAATCCGATCGGTGTTGTGGCTTCGCTGGTTCTTACTCAATCAAATTCCCTGAGATATCGGGACCCATCTTGGATCGTAAAATGAAGAATATTGAAGAAACGGGCGCAGACTTCGTTGTTGTGGATTGCCCAGGTTGTTTAATGCAAATAGGTGGCGGCTTAGATAAGAAAAACCAAAGAATTAAAGTAATTCACACCGCTGAACTTCTTTTAGAGAAACGCAAAAAGGCCAAGAAAAAGGGTAAGAGCTAGTTAGTATAAATCTTACAATATAGGTGTAAATTATATCTTTTTCTCTCAAGGAATTTACTATAACCATCTAGAAGTAAGAAATGAAGCAGACACCTTTTTATCCAGAAATTAGTAAGGCATTGGTGCCTCGAAAGCGAGCGAAATCGCATAAGGAGAAAAGGTGTAGGCGTGGGAAAAAGGATCCAGGGGCAATTTCTAACGCTTCACTAAAGAAAGTAAGGACCCTGCTAATGTGTCTGCAGCTCGTTAGAGAGGGATAATCTCAGTAATGCACCTCTTTGTAATCAGAGTGGGTCGTTGCTAAACTGAGAATTGTTAAGGTGCTTGAGGGATAAATTCCCAAAGGCACTTTTTTTATGTGAATATTTTTTGTAGATGAGGGAATATAAATGTTTAATAGGAAACATCTCAAACACTAGAAGGAATTCGTAAGGAAAAGGAGAATAATATAAGTCTGAACCAGAACAATCAATGTTCTGTGTTTATGACCTCGACTAGGAGGATAATACCTTGATTCAAGCCATTCTCTTTGACCTTGAGGGAACGCTGATAAGTGTTGATATGACCGTTTTTATGCGCAATTATCTAGGAATTTTGGCCCCTCGCTTTGCGCATCTAATTTCTCCAGATAAGTTCTCTAAACAATTATTAAAATCACTGGAAACTTCACAAACTGATCCTAAGCCTGGGCAGACAAATATGCAGACATTTTACGACGATTTTACTAAAGCGACGGGACATTCCTTACTTACTCTTCGTCCAATTTTTGAGGAATTTTATGAATCTGATTTCCCAGCATTAAGGTGTTTGGTTCAGGCCATTCCTCAAGGGGCTAAAGTGGTAGAGCATGCCATTCAACAAGGATTTATAACAGCAGTTGCCTCAAACCCTGTTCTCCCGTTAAGTGCCATGCGAGAGCATGTACGTTGGGCTGGGCTTACGCCCGAACATTTCAAGATTGTTCCTGCCTTTGATAATTTCCATTACTTGAAACCTAAACTCGACTTTTATAGCGAAGTTGCAGGTAGTATTGGTGTTTCTCCTGAAAGCTGCTTGTTAGTCAGCGGGAAATCACAGGACATAGTCTGTCGGGAACTGGGGATGAAGATGTTTCTCGTAGGATCTATAGATTCCGAGGCGCAGACTGATTACGCAGGCACTCTTGAGGATTTATTCCGTTTAATTAGTCAAAAGAATTTGTAATCTGCTGGACTGAAGGGGCGGATGAGAGTGGGGATACTTTGCCAACCTATATTTAAAACGAAAGGACATCAAAATTTGCCAGTTCTCTCCTTACGTATGGCTCAGTTATTCAGTGAATTTCTTGGGCGTTATTACGCATGGAAAACGGCTAAATTGCAAGAAACACTTGAGTTATTTATTCTTTTAGTGCTAGTGTTATCGATTTTATTTCTTCCTTGGTTATTACCAGGAAGCGGATTAATTATGAGCACGGTAATGCTCGTTTTAGTGTATTTCACTACACGCCACTATTTAGCAGTCAGTGAGCGAGTAAATCACTTATACGTCAATGTACATATTTTGCACCATCATTTAATTGGTAAACTGGAAGTTGGTTTTTGCGATCACTTGGAGCCATGTCATTGCGTGGAGAATTTTCGTCGCTATGTTGTAATGGAATACAACATTTCATTATATAGCGGATCGTTAAGCTAGTATCCAAAAGTGATAAGAGTAGTCTACAGCATTTGCTATAGTATTTAAAAGATGTTAAACTAATATTAATTTCAATTAATCAAATTAGGAGGGGTTCTATGAAAAAGTATGTTTGTTCTGCTTGTGGCTATGTTTATGATCCAGCGGTTGGGGATCCTGACTCCGGTGTTGCACCAGGTACAGCTTTTGAGGATATACCGGAGGATTGGGTTTGCCCAGTTTGTGGAGTAGGTAAAGAAGAGTTTGAGGTATCAGAGTAACTCAAATTAGTTTATCCAATCGTAAGACTCCCACTTCTTCACGTGGGATGGATCCCCGTACTCTAATTCGGAAAATCAGAAGGGAAAAGCGAACGATTTCGCTTTTCCCTTCTGATTTTCGTAAAGATATGGGCAATGCATGAATGCCCCTACAGTTCCATAATTGCGGCTTCATCTCGATCCAGCTTAGTCATACATGCTTTAAAACGCGTTCGCATGACAGAATCGCTGGTTGCTTCTCGCATCTGGCGCAGAAGATCGATAGTTCGCCTAAAAACACTGATGATGTCGCCCTCATCAAGATTACATAATGCTTGTACTTCAACGAACGTTGAGCCTTGGCTCCAAGCATAGGTAATTCCTGCCACGCGTGGGTCGTATCTAATGGCATCTTCACCACAAATGCTTTGGATATACTCACAAATATCTTTGACTGGCGCTAAATCGAAAACTCCAGCACGCTGAAACACATCGTTTTTGCGTGCTTCGAAGTCGATACTCGACAGCAAGGCATTAAGCTGATCGTCATCAATTTGATTGAATATGTCTGAGTAAATAAGTTCTGTTACCAAGAGCTCTTGTACATATATACGACTCGCACATGTACCACGAGGTAGGAGTTCATCTTCTCGTAAGTAGCCTATTTGACGAAGGTGGTTCTTCTTGTATTCAAATTCAAGTAGAAAGGCATTTTCCTCTGGAAGATCAGCTAGGGCCGTTTGGAGCTCCTTGCGGCGTTGTTGTATAGCTAAGTATGATTTGCTATGGTTTTTACAACTATCTTGTCGTGCTGAGGGACAACTCTTTGGAGCTTGGGATAATAGTTTCTCCCAGGCTCGAATTTTCCGAGCCATTTCCCGTCCGTAAACCCGAGTTTGCTTGCGGGGTCCTAGAGCCTTATATGTTCTCTTAAGTCTCTCAAATTCTTTTCGTTTGGGGTGATGTTTCAAGGGACAGATAAACGTTCCAACTTCTTCGCAGAGGTTATGTTGAGCTCCTTCCAGCTGTTGCTCGATTTCAGTTAATTCGGTATGTAAATGCTTGGAGCTTAAGTGGTAACTATATGCCGCAAAACTTTTCTGAAAATAAGTTTCTATCTGGCTTTGGGTCAGAGTTGCCGTGAGATTAAGTACTGTATTGTAGGTCAGTCTAAATTGACTGGTAAGTGGTTCAAGGCGATTTAACTGGAATTTCGGGGGTGGGCTTTTTTCCATATAGGCTAAATCTACGACAGCAAATGAATAACCTTTTTCATCAAGGCCTCGTCGTCCAGCACGGCCAGACATTTGGAAAAATTCGTGGTTCGCAAGCGGACGAAAGTTGTGTCCATCATATTTGCTGAGCGTGTCAAAACAAACTGCTTTGACGGGATAATTAATCCCAACGCTAAAGGTTTCGGTGCAGTAAAGTACTTTAATTAAGCGTTGTAAGAAGAGTTCTTCCACCACGACTTTTTGGGAAGGGAGTAAACCAGCATGATGATAGGCAATACCTTTTGAACATAAACGCTTGAGCTGACGTGTAGAGGACGACCATTCAATTTCGGGACCAAAGAGCATTAGAAATTTCTGTTCAACAATTCGGCGTTCTGGAGATCTTAAATAATTGGCAATCATCGATAATTCCATGGCTTTTACAGCACATTGCTTGCGGCTAAAAACAAAAAATAATGCAGGAAGATGCTCACGCTGAATCGCGCGAATGAGGTCTAAGTGAGTAGTAGGTCCGAAGGGGTTTTGATCATCAATCCGATCTTTAAGCTTCTGGCGATAATAATGCCAAAGTTGGTCATAGTCGACAAGCCCAGTGTCTTTAGTGTAGTAAAAGTATTCTAAAGGAACAACTCGTTTGGATTCTTCGATAAGGGCAACATCCTCATGCCGTATGGATTTAATCCAATCAACTAAATGTTG
Organism: uncultured Desulfosporosinus sp.; assembly: GCA_927405585.1. Taxonomy (GTDB): domain Bacteria; phylum Bacillota; class Desulfitobacteriia; order Desulfitobacteriales; family Desulfitobacteriaceae; genus Desulfosporosinus. The sequence continues at coordinate 48,839 of CAKMJS010000029.1, read as the reverse complement.
AGCATTTGCGATGGTAGCACTTAATCCCAGGATCTTCATTTTCGCCGGCGCAAGAATTATGGACTCTTCCCATACGGTCCCGCGTTCCTCGTCATTAAGCCAGTGAATTTCATCAAAAACAATATGAGAAACGAACTCAAGATTAGGATCTTCCGTGATGACTTGGTTGCGGAATACTTCAGTTGTCATTATAAGGAGGGGGGCGGTCGGATTAAGGACAACATCCCCAGTCATGATGCCTACTGCCTCTTCTCCAAACTGTGCTTTGAAGTCTCTGTATTTTTGATTACTTAACGCTTTGATGGGCGCGGTATAGATCACTCGTAAGTGTTCATTCATAGCTTTTTCGATTAAATAATCAGCAACCAACGTTTTACCAGTCCCTGTGGGAGCGGCAACAATGACTGATTTTCCGGCATCAATAGCATCCAGTGCTTCTTCTTGAAAAGAGTCGAGTGTGAATTGGTGATAGGTGCGGTTAGCCATGCGAGTCAGCTCGTTTCTGATTTCATTTTACTTATATTAACAAAATGGTGATTAATGGTCAACTTTAGGCGGAGAATGGTCTGAATGCCCTTCGAAATCCATATGATGGAATTAGAGACAAGGGTTGAGACTAGGAGGGGATCACGGTGTCTTCGTTGCGATTAGAGATTGAGCAAGCGATGGGACTCAAGTTTCCAGAGAAAAACGGAGAATCATTAATTCGGTTTGAAGAATCAATGGAAATTCCACGGGCGGCCGAAATGTTAATGCGGGGATTATATCGTGATCCCGAACGGGTCCGCCAAGGCTTCAAATTATTGCATCAAGAAACGGGATCGTTGATTGATATTCTAATGCCCCGACGCTCCCGCTTACGCGAATGGGCAGATTCTCTACCGGATCGTCCCCGAGATGCGGAATCTTTCCTTAAAGAAACGACTGACCAACTTTCAATCCGAGAACAAAGGTTAGTTCAGGCTGAACGAGACTTAGTGGATCAATTAAAAGAGTGTGGGCTAGAGGAAGTTTTCCCGATTCCCCTATCTGCTTTCGGAGTCTGTACCTATCGAGATCCATGCGTTAAACTATTTCTAAAACCCTTGGGTAGGTTTGCGGAAATCCTCCAAATGAATCCTGAGTCCTTACGACAGGCTGTGCGAGTTCACTTCTTATTTTTGCTCCTCTTAATCGCCGGAGAGGACTTAGATGGGCAAGTATATTCTAGGGGAGGCGAAGATGAGGCGGTTCATTGGCTAACAAGTATCTATACTCTGCGATATCTAAAAAGCCAATCGATTGAACTAATTCAGTGTTACCAAGAATGGATTAAAGCTTGGGGAGGAAAGCCTCCGATCCAAAGTCTGCTTAATGATCGAACGTGTGAAAAAACTCGAGCGACCATGATTTTTTGGAGGCGTCAGTTAAACATAAGTTGGGAAGATTGCTGGCACATAATTAATCAACTGGAAAGATCAGAAGCCTTAATCTAAAATGGTTAGGCTTATGGCCATTCCGCTAATTCATAGGGTTTGATAATTTCTAATCGATCGTCGACGAGCTTCAGTATTCCAGATTTTTTCCATCCATTTATGGAACGGTTGACACACTCTCGACTTGTTCCAATCATACTGGCAAGGTCGCGATGAGTGAGGGATGCATCAACAAATATTGGTTGGCCAGGTTTACTGGCAGGCTGGGCTAGTCTTAGGAAAAGTGCGGCAAGTATTCCTGCAGTAGAACGGTTAGTTAAAATCCGTATGAATTCTTGGGCAAGTCTTAAACGCCGGCTCAAAGTGCGTATGAGGGCGACAGAAAGGGCAGGGCTAGCTTCCAGTATGCTAGGCATCACTTCGTTATGTAGAACTAAAAGTGTACTGTCTTGAAGGACTTCAGCAGTTGCTGGGTAGGAGCCGTCTTCAAGAAGTAAAATCTCCGCTAAACATTCATAGGGGCCGCACCAATCGAGGATTTGTTCATCCCCATTAGGTGTCGATTTACTGAGTTTAATTTGGCCAGAAAGGACAAAAAATACTGACGAGCCAATCTCCCCCTCAATAAATAATAATTGACCACGACGGTAGCGACGTTCTTTTAAATGAGGGAGCAACAGAGAGAGGTCCGTAGGAGTTAATGATGAGAATAGAGAAAAACGCAGAAGGTCTTCAGACTTAAGCACTAATTACACCTCATTTCGAATTAAGGGCACGATGCATCGCGCCCCTAATGTATCTCTGGACATTTATAATGCTTTTAGTTATGTGTGTTAAGGATCAGAGATGATTGAAATTGTAATCCATTGATGGTAGTTTTGCATAGTATAGAAAGTAAAAGAAGTCTTTCATATTGCAAGGAGGAACTGGCATGGTTGACATAGAATTAACGCAAGTAAGCATACGACCGACCATCGACACTCCTTTTAGAGTAGTGGCAGTATTTGTTAGCATTATATTGACCGCCATTATTGTAGTTAATTCTGACCAAATCTGATAGGGTACGAGTAATATATTATTTGAGTTGGTGAGATGGTGAAGCACCTACTTGTTGTACTGCACGGACAACATCGGCCATGATACGGGCTTTGTCTGTAGTGGACTGGGATTCCCACCGAGTCATAATCTCACCGCGTTGAGAAACATAGTAATGGGCGGGCAATCGATTTAACGCAAGTGCCATAATATCCGCCTGACATAGTTCGCATGAGCATGGTAGGATGTTCTCCACGAGAAAATCCTGAAGTGCTTGGCGGACAGATTTTTCAGTATGATTTAAAAGTTCGTACATTAAAACTTCACTTCCTTTGATTATTTTGATAATTTAATAATAAGTGCTAAATCTCTAAAGAACAAGTAGTTAAAGAACATCCTCATGAGAAGATGCTCTTTAACTACTTGTTCCAAGTGATATTTTGCTTATTTATTGAGTTTATTGGTTAACTCTTGCCAGAATCGATTAGTTTCATAACCAAGTCGCCAAATAGCAATTCCTCTTAGTCGATAACTTTTTACAAAACCGAGGCGAATTTTTGCAGAAAGTTCATTTTCATACCATACTGTATGTTTAACTCGTCCTTTCCAATAATAGAAATATGGTTCGACGGCAGGGTCGGACCAAAGGATTTGTGCATTGGATCGAGCGACTAACTCTGGAATATCTCGCATTGGTACAATTCGAGTGGGTTCGCTGGACCAATCGTAACCATAAACAGGAATTCCCAATAGGATTTTTTCACGTGGAATATAACGAATGGCATAGTCGAGCGCTTCGGTCATCCATGGTAAACTTGATATAGGACCGGGTGAACCACCAGAGTAATGCTCGTCATAAGTCATCAACGTAATTGAATCACAAAAACGCCCAATTCCTGCAAAGTCATAGCCTGGTGCTTCCCACTCTGAACGTTTTGCAGGGATAGCGATGGTTAATAATAGCCCCCGTTCATGTAATGAAGCTCTTAAGGACTCTAGAAAAGTCAGAAATGGAATTCGGTAAGGGGCTTCTACGCCTTCGAAATCTACTTGTAATCCTGCCACATTAGCTGGAAGCAAATTTATCATTTGGCGTATAGTATTCCGTTGCAAGGCTGTGGAAGATAAGACTGTTCGCAGTGGGAGTGGATCAAAAATCGTTCCGTTAAAATTATGAAAAAGAATAAGGGGTGCAATACCTCGTGTAGTGGCCTCTTGAAGTGCCAGATTATTAACTTGACCGGTGATCTGGCCATCAGGCTGAAGCTGAAAGGCAAAGTCAGCATAAACATCAATGTGTGAACCGTGTTGTTGAAGTGAGTTTAACGAGCCCAAGTCCCCTTGAAAATCCTCAGTTACATAACCGAGTATCCATAAGCGTTTGTTGATAAGGCGTCGAGCTATAGGTGTCCAATTTGAATTCAAACAGACCTCCTCCTTATGATGCAATACTCCTAGGATAAGATATGAGGAGGAAGAATAAAAATTTTCTTTTCTTTTGTGGTAAAATAAGGAAAATTGAGGTGTTGAGATTGAATAGAGATTTTATGAATGACTTGCAAAGGATTTACAGTTTAATGAATTATTTGGAGGAGCAAGCGCTAGAACGTGACTATCCAATTATATGGGAAAGAACACATGCCATAAGTTGCGCTCAAATCGGTCGAATGTTAGCAGAAAAGCGAAATATCGACACGGAACAGGCAGCTTTGGCTTGTGCACTTCACGATATTGGGCGTTGGATATCAGGTCGACAAGTTGACCATGCACCTAAAGGAGAGGAACCTGCTCGTAGTTTCTTAGCCGAAGCGAAGGGTAGTATTGGGATGCGAGAACAAATAGTTCAAGCAGTTATCAACCATTCTAAGAAAGAACACATCGGAACTCCACTTGAGGAACTTGTTAAAGATGCAGATATATTAGATTGTTACTGGCATGGCCTGAAAATTGATAAAGTTCATCATATCCACAGACTAAAGCAAGCATTAACAACTTTAGGAATTAGTCAGTTGAAGGAAGGGTAAAGAGTTATGGATAAAGTGCTACTAATTGCCACAGGTGGGACCATTGCTATGCGTAAGGATGAGTTAGGAAAAGTAGTTCCAGCTGTGAGCGGTCACGAGTTAATTGACAGTTTACCTGGACTCACCCAAGAGACTGATTGGGAAATTTGCGAATTAAGTAATGTTGCTAGTTGTAATATTGACCCAATGCATATGATGTCGTTAGCAGTGGAAGTCGAGCAGCACTTTTTACATGATCCTTCCCTAAAAGGGGTCATCATTACACACGGTACAGATACGCTTGAAGAAACCGCTTATTTCTTAGATATTACCATTAAAGATCCGCGTCCTGTGATTCTTACCGCTTCCCAAAGAGATGCTTCTGAGAGTGATTCAGACGGGCCGCGTAATTTGCATAATGCCATGAGGATAGCCTTAGATCCACGGGCTCTAAATCGAGGAGTGGTCATTGCGCTCAATGAAGAAATTAACGCAGCTCGTGATGTCCGCAAATTGCATACCAGTCATGTAGATGCCTTCGATTCGGGAGATATTGGAGCTTTAGGAAGTATAGATACAGGTGAGGTCATTTGGCATCGCAAACCAGAACACACTGTTAAACTAGGAGTTCCTAAGAAACTAGCCAATGTAGCAATCTGTAAGGCTTATACGGGAATGCATGCGAGTATATTGCAGGCAATGATCGAAGATTCAACGGAAGCATTTGTTATTGAAGCTTTTGGTCGAGGCAATTTACCACCTCAACTCATGAACGGTATTTCTAGGATTATCGCAAGAGGTATTCCAGTCGTCATTACATCACGCTGTTTGTTTGGACGTACGGCCCCTGTTTATGGATATCCTGGTGGGGGAGCTGACCTTGAACAGGTTGGGGCTTGGTTTGCTGCTGATTTATCGACGGAAAAGGTGCGCTTGTTTTTAAGTATTGCTTTAGGGCAAGGGATGGATAAGACGGAATTAAAGAAGATCCTCGCAAACGGTGCCGTTAATATTACTTGATATTGTCGTTTATGATAGCTATAATACCTTTCCGAAGATTTTTAATACTTTGTGTAATAAATATGTCGGAAAGTGATTACTTTGTAGAAAGTTTAGTTTGCTTCTGAGCAGTCGCTCTGCTATACTGACCCTGTGCTTGTTAAGACATGGGCCTAACTAAAATTGGAATCCAGAATTCTGACCTTATTTGGTGAACGGATGAAAATTCATGGAGGATCCCACGCGTACAAGGAACACCAAATAAGGAGGAGTTATCATGGCTCAAGACAAAACTTTAACATGCCGCGATTGTAGTCAGGAATTTGTTTTTTCGGCTAGCGAACAAGATTTCTATGCTGAAAAGGGATTTGAAAATGATCCAACTCGTTGCCCAGCTTGTCGACAAGCTCGAAAGCAACAAATCGGTGGAGGCCGCAATAATTACGGCGGTGGTAGTTTCGGTAGTAATGGAAGTCGCCCACAGCGTCAAATGTTCCCTGCTGTCTGCGCAAGTTGCGGTGTTCAAACAGAAGTTCCTTTCCAACCTTCTGGCGAAAAACCTGTGTACTGTCGCGATTGCTTCCAATCGATGCGCCGTTACTAGAATAAAAATTAACAAAAGGTCAGGGGATAACCCCCTGGCCTTTTTTATGGATTTCAGTAGTTGAGTGAGTCTAATGGTGCGGCTCCTCCATAGAAACCTCGATCTATAATTAATTAATTGAATGAGTTAACTAAGTGGACCACATATGCTTCTTGATAGGGAAGGTGTTTGAACATGAGTGCAATAGTCAACTTCAATTTTAACCCTTTTCCCAGTTTAGCCACTGAACACTTAACATTACGACAAATCAATAGTGAGGATGAACATGAATTTCACATTCTTAAATCTGACTCTCAAATTTTAAAATATCTTAATTCTAAGCCTAAAACTTTCGATGAATCTCGACATTTTCTTCAGAAAATTAAGGATGGGATTGTTAAGAATGAATGGATTCTATGGGGAATTAATGAAAAAAACAATAACAAATTGTTAGGAACGGTCTGTTTATGGAATATTTCAGAAGACCATTCTAAAGCTGAAATAGGGTATGAGTTGATGCCTATCTATCAAGGAAAAGGAATTATGCAAGAAGCAGTCACAACGGTTATAGGCTATGGTTTTAAAACTATGAAACTCCATTCAATAGAAGCAATTCTCGATGTTCACAATTTAAAATCTATAAAACTTTTAACTAGAACTAATTTTGTTAAACAAGCGACTTATCAAGAAAATATTTCTTTCGAGGGAAAGTGTATCGATATGGTAATATATAAATTAGAAAAGTGTTCTTCGTCTAGCTAAGTAGTACTACTACTCTGACTCACAAAAAAATGGGAGTCATTACGAATGAATGGAGGAGGGTATTAAATGTCAAGAAGTGCTTATAGTGCCGAAGGAGCAGTAGCAGTTGGTCCATATTCACACGCCGTCGAGTCAGGTGATCAAATCTACTTTTCCGGTCAAACTCCTATAGATTCAGAAACGGGAAAGCTTGTTCTAGGGGATATTGTTGCTCAAACTGAACAGTGCTTTAAAAATTTATTTAAAGTTTTATCTGTAACAGGTTTGACGTCCGATGATGTGATTAAGGTGAACGTCTTTTTGACTGACATGGGTAATTTCACGGCCATGAATACGGTATATGCAAACCAATTTTCTGCTCCCTATCCTGCGCGTACGACGATAGGCGTAGCCTCCCTACCCTTAGGGGCTCAAGTAGAAATTGAAATGATAGCCCAAAAAAAGCGATAATTGAAGCATCCAATTGGTCTAGGAGGATAAGTAATGGAAATTAGACAAGCTACGGCTTCAGACTTTGATCAAATCTGGGCGATTTTACACGAGACATTTAAACTAGGAGATACTTATACTTTCTCACCGGATACCACCAGAGAGGAAGCGTATCATCTATGGATGGAAATGCCGCTAGCAACCTATGTGGCCCTTGAATACGAACATATAGTGGGTACCTATTTTATAAAACCAAATCAACCTTGTTTAGGCGCACACGTTTGCAATGTTGGTTATGTGACTGCCCCTAAAGCTCGGCGGAAAGGTATAGGTAGATTGATGTGTGAGCATTCTTTAATAATTGCAAGAACGCATGGATTTAAGGCGATGCAATATAATTTTGTCGTAAGTACTAATCAAGTCGCCATTGAGTTATGGAAGAAATGTGGTTTTAGCATAGTCGGTACACTTCCTAACGCTTTTAACCAGCGTGGAAAAGGATACGTCGATGCTTTTGTTATGTATCAATGGTTCAGTTAACGATGATTTTGTAGAAGGTAATGGTGACAAGTCTTGGAACACATGGTGCAACGAATAATAAGGCTATTTATCGGTCTCTGCCTATATGCTGTCGGGATTGTGTTGACGATTCACGCTAACTTGGGTCTTTCACCGTGGGATGTTTTTCATCAGGGAATTTCTTTACTTACCGGTATTACCATGGGTCAAGCAAGTATCGCTGTAGGGATAATTCTAGTGATCTTAGACGCGGTATTAGGTGAACGATTAGGTTGGGGAACTCTGTGCAATATGTTGTTTATTGGACTATTTATGGATTTTCTTATGCTTAATCAGTTGATTCCTATCTATGAAGGCATTATACCTAACATTATAATGATGCTACTGGGGATGGTTGTAATTGGAGTCGCAAGTTATTTTTATATTGGCGCTGCATTAGGTTCTGGTCCAAGAGATGGTTTAATGATCGCCTTAACTAAAATGACCCATCAATCGGTCAGATTTATAAGGAATTCTATTGAATTAAGCGCATTAATTGTTGGATATCTATTAGGAGGTTTTGTTGGAATTGGAACCTTAATTATGGCCATTGCGTTAGGCTATATTATTCAATTCACTTTTAAAGTATTGAAATTTGATGTAAACAGCGTCAAACATCGGTTCATCGATGAGGATCTAATATTATTGAAAGAAAAGATACTAAAAAGAAAATCTCCTGATGTTTTTTTGTAATATAATAATCTTATCGATGAAAACCTGTAGTGTTTTTTATCTATTGACAGGGTTTGAAAAGCAGAGTATTCTATAAAAAATGAGATAAATTCTCATTAACTTTTTAGAGATTTATACTGAGAATGGTTATCATTTTTACAAGGAGGGATGAGTGATGGAACGCTTTTTAGGGGATTTAAAATCGGGGGAACGCGCATGTGTTGAGTGTATTAAGGGTGGCGGGGCAATACGCCGACGTATGATGGATATGGGTATCGTTCCTGGTGTTGAGTTAGAAGTTGTTCGTCGTGCACCCTTTGGAGGGCCTCTTCAGGTAAAACTAAAAGGTTATTATTTAGCTATGCGATGTGGTGAATGTGCTAAAATTGTTGTTAAGCAACCACACCAGGAAAACCAGGAAAAACTATGCCCTATAGACAAAGGACAACACCTTGAACACCCGTTAGCTAGTCGATAGATTCTCAATTTTACAGAAATACGTAATACAAGGGTATTGTACTACAAGATATGCGGAACAAGCTCTAAAGAGGAAGGCGACTAAGTTAATGAAAATAGCGCTTGTGGGTAATCCAAATGTAGGAAAGAGTACAGTTTTCAATGCCTTAACTGGCTCAAACCAACAAGTTGGAAACTGGGCTGGAAAAACCGTTGAACGAAAATCGGGAATAATTCAAAGGGCTAATCAATCAATAGAAATTATTGATCTTCCGGGAACTTACAGTTTGACAGCCTACTCCCAAGAAGAAATTATCACACGAGAATATATTCTGCGAGAAAAACCTGATGTCGTTATGGCGATGGTTGATGCTTCAAATATTGAGAGAAATCTCTATCTCGTACTACAGCTCCTGGAACTTGCGTCACGCGTAGTGATAGGGTTAAATATGATGGACTTAGCACAGTCCTCGGGAATCTCAATAAATACTGTCGAGTTAGCCAAGGCGTTGAATGTTCCAGTGGTTGAGATTGTTGCTGCTAAAGGAAAAGGAATCGAGGAATTCTTAACCGAAGCCATTCGGATGGGAACACTGACAACAGATCCTTTACCGGGTAAAGTTCCTTATCCCGAAGAACTTGAACAACGAGTTCAGGCGATGGAAGGACTTTTAGTCAATAACACATGGGCAACGAGGTATCCACTACGATGGTTAGCCCTTAAACGTCTTGAAAGAGATCCGGAAATCGGGCAAGAGTGGAAGGTTAGCGTATCAAAGCAAAAGCTAAGTAATGATTCTTGCTGTGATATTGGAGATGACATCAGCTTCGAACTTCAAAAAACGACTGCTCTTCCTGGCGAGGAGTTACTTCAGAAATATGAAGAAGAAGGATGGAGCAAGGACCATTTTGAGATGGCCTTTGCAGACGCAAAATATCAGTACATTTCTCAGTTACTTCCAAAGTTCAGAACAGATCTAACTCCAACTAAACCGACCTGGACTGATTTGATCGATGTTTGGGCTCTATCTCCAATTTGGGGTTATCCAATTATGTTTGCAGTACTAGCCCTTGTTTTTTGGGGTTCTTTTGTTGCTAGTGCTCCTTTGGGTGGAGCAATTTCCCAAGGTATGGCTTGGACAGCCGAGGGGATCGTTAACTTACTACAATGGGCTCATGTTCCGGACTTTGTTCAAAGCTTAGTGCGAGACGGAATATTTGCAGGGGTAGGTGCCGTATTAGCTTTTGTACCCCAAATTGCTATTTTTTTTGCCTTTTTTTCCTTTATGCAAGACAGCGGCTATTTAGCGCGCGCAGCATTTTTAGGTGATCGTTTTATGCAACTTATGGGGTTGCATGGGAAATCCTTTTTCTCCTTGGTTTCTGGGTTCGGGTGTAACGTTCCTGGGATTATGGCCACAAGAACCCTAGAAGATCCTAAAGACCGTTTGATAACCATGCTTATTAGTCCTTTAATTCCCTGTGTTCCAAGGTTAGGAGTCATGAGTGCAGTCGTAGCAGCCTTCTTTCCCGGTTCTCGTGGATCTGTTGTGATGCTTAGCCTTTTGATGTTAAGTATGCTTCTAGTGATGTTCTCGGCATTATTCTTGAGAAGAGTGGTCAAGCAAACGGAACGCTCAGCTTTTGTCATGGAATTACCTTTGTATCATATTCCCACATTACGTAATATTCTATTACCTACTTGGCAGAAAACATTTTCCTTTCTCAAAAGAGCCTGGACGTTTATTTTAGTGGCTTCGATCGTGGTTTGGGTACTAAGCTCATATCCCGAAGGGGTTTCCATGGAAGCAACGTGGGCAGGAGAAATGGGAGGATGGTTAACCTTTATCGGAGAGCCGTTAGGCTTTGATTGGCGGATTATGGTCGCCATTGTTTTTGGATTTGCTGCTAAAGAAACGACCTTGTCAACCCTAGGTATTTTGTATGGTGTCGCAGCAGATGCCTCGCAGTCCATTGCCCAAGCTATGACGGGGGCAATGACTCCTCTGAATGCGTATACTTTCTTAGTAGTTTATATGCTGTATATTCCTTGTCTGGCCACGGTTGTAACCACGTATAAAGAATCAGGAAGCCTAGGTTGGACCAGTTTTGGAGTCGCTTATAACCTGATTCTCAGTTTCATCATGGGGTGGATTGTATTTCATGGAGGACAGGTATTAGGTTTCCAATAAGTGAACTTTACTAAGGCTAACCATAAGGAGCATGAGACTACACTTATAAAAGTAGGACTCTTGGAAATAATTAACCCTGTGGGGGGTGAATGGTTACGTTAACCAGTATTTTAGAAATACTAGCACTCAAGGAAGCGTTATCAATGACACAGTTAGCAAATGCAGTAGGGTGTACAAATAAGGAACTTGAAAGCGCTATGGAGCTACTCAATCATATGGGATATATTCATCGAGATATATTCGGGCAATCATGTAGTAATTCAAGCTGTGGAAGCGATCATTGTGAAGGGTGTGGGTTTGCAACTTCAGAATCTTTGCCGGTTTGGGTGCTCACTGAGAGAGGCCAGACAATCGTGGATTCGGTACTACAGTAAGTATTTTGAAAATTTCATTTTTATGATATGATAAGAAAATATTAATTACATTTTGTTGGTATAGAAGGGAGCTTGAGTTTTTAATGAGTAAGCCCCGTGAAGAAAAATATAAAGCAATTTTAGATGCGGCCACGGAGGCTTTTGCAGAATATGGATATTTTTCTTGCCAAGTATCCAAAATTGCCAAATTAGCTGGTGTTGCTGATGGTACTATCTATCTTTATTTTAAGAACAAGCAAGATATTCTGGTTAGCCTTTTTGCGGAGCGAATGGGGCAGTTTACTCAAGAGATCCGACACGAAATTGTTCAGTGTCGAACGACGCAGCAGCGACTAGCGAGTATTGTACGGACTCACTTAAGATATATGGAGGAAAATCGTTCACTCGCCATCGTCACGCAGATTGAGCTAAGACAATCCGATCCTCAAATTAGAGAAGCCATTTCTGGACCACTCCGAGAATATTTTCAGCTGATTGAACAAGTTCTGGCTGAAGGGATGGAAAAGGAAGAAATAGTTATACGTGATCTTAAGGTAGGACGGCAGCTTTTCTTCGGGACCTTAGATGCTGTCATCAGCGATTGGGTAATTTCGAAGAAACCACGTTCTTTAGTTGAGGTAGAAGATGTGCTTATTGACTTGATCCGTGGAGCTTTTAGAGCTAAAAATTAAGAAACTGCATTGACTATAAGGAAAGGAAGGGATTGCTTAAGTAATCCCTTCCTTTCCTTATAGTAGACAAGAGATCAATGTTGGCGTAATATTTAAAAGAATGTCCAATACTAAGAATAAATCAATAATCAATAGAGGTAGGGAGAAAAATGATGGACTTTTCGGGTAAAGATAAAGCAACTTATGTTAAAGAGACTTTTAATTCTATTGCTAAACATTATGATTTAATGAATAGTTTAATGAGTTTAGGGCTGGATAAGAGATGGCGACGTATTGCAGTAAAACGAGTCGGTGCAAAGCCTGGTATGCATATTCTTGACGTATGCTGCGGGACAGGTCAACTCTCAATGGAATTGGGGAACGTTGTTGGCTCAGAAGGCAACGTTACCGGCTTAGACTTTTCGCAAAATATGTTAGAAGTCGCTAAATATAGCTTGATTCAGTCCTCAAATCCAGGAAATATTCGATTTATCCAAGGAAATGCAATGGATCTGCCTTTTCCAGATCAATCGTTCGATGGAGTTACAGTTGGCTGGGGTTTACGTAATTTACCGGATTTGCAACAGGGAATACGGGAGATGGTCCGCACGGTTAAACCTGGAGGCAAAGTAGTATCGCTAGATATGGCTAAACCATCTACTCCATTGTTTAAACAGGCTTATTGGCTATATTTCGAAAAACTCGTTCCTTTGATGGGCAAAATATGGGCAAAAAAAGCCTGTGCTTATCAATATTTACATGACTCTGCCCGTGAATTCCCGGCTCAGGCCGAGCTGGTTCGTATTTTTACAGAGTGTGGTCTAATTGACTCACATTATGAAAATTTAGCAGGTGGTGTTGTTGCCATTGTAACAGGTACAAAACCTGTAAAATAGGTAACAAGTAAGAACATATGAAAAGCCTTTCGATTGCATTGGAATGATGCTATCGGAGGGCTTTTTGTAATTAAGTACAGATTACAGGAGGTATTCAGCAAACTTGTATGCTTTTTCGTAAAGATGCTTATACTATCAATGGAAAATAATCAATAGGAGGGGCTTGAAGTATGAAGGTTCGAGACGTAATGACAAGGTCAGTTGATTGGGTTACCCCAGATACCAAGGTGGTTGAAGTTGCACAATTGATGAAGAAAGATGACGTAGGTTCTATTCCCATATGTCAAGATAATAACTTAGTTGGCATTATTACAGATCGGGATATCGTTTTGAATGTCGTAGCAGCTGGGAAAAATACTAATAACGTATCTTGCAAGGATATCATGAGTACAGATATTATTTCAGTCACCGCTGATCAAGATGTGCATGAAGCCGCAAATTTGATGTCGAAGTATCAGATTAGACGGTTGCCTGTCTTAGAAAAGGGCGGATTAGTAGGGATTGTAGCTATAGGTGATCTGGCCATTGAAAAGATTCATATTAATGAAGCAGGAGATGCACTTAGCGATATATCACGAGGTGCTCACCATTAGTCCAAAAATGAAAGGGGTAAAAAATGGGCGAATTACGTGATCGTATCGACTTAGGAACTTGGGGCGCATTTCGAAAAGGGTGGTGGGTCCGCATGTAGTAGGTATTATTGTTGTCGGATATATTGGTTATTGGATTGCCAGGATGTAATAATACTACAAATACAATTGAACAGAATATACAGTAGCGTTGTGATAATTTAACAACGCTACTGTATTTTGTGTTAAAATTGATTGTGAACTATAAGTATAAGGATGTGTTCATTTTGAATTTGCAACTTGGAATAAGGGGTCAAGCACATACTACTGTAACTTCTTTAAATACAGCCAAGGCTATGGGCAGTGGACAATTAGAGGTCTTCGCAACTCCAGCAATGGTGGCACTCATGGAGCAAGCTGCTGTAAATTCACTTAACTTACCGGAAGGGCAATCGAGTGTTGGCACCTCGCTTAGCATTGTCCACACTTCTGCAAGCCCATTAGGTACAAAAGTCTCGGCAACTGCCGAACTCATAGAAATAGATCGACGACGTTTAGTTTTTCAAGTAGAGGTATGTGACGAAGCGGGCCAGATTGGTGAAGGAAAGCATGAACGTTTTATTATCGATATTGAGCATTTTCTTGCTAAATCTCAAAGTCGCAAGCTGGAATTGTAATTGTGGAAGGTTTTTATACATTACCTAAAATAACAAGTGCGGAACAAGTTGTAGAAAAATCCCGATTTATTGCGATTGCAGTTCCGCTAAAGTCACTAAGCGAAATAGGAATCGCGATGCATGAGATCCGAGAAAACTATCCTAATGCGCGACATTACGTCTATGCTTACCGCCTTTATGACGGGTTTATTGAGAAGTCTTCTGACGATGGTGAACCGCAAGGGACTGGAGGTCGCCCGATAATGGAGCTTCTTCAACATCGAAATGTCTGGAATGTATTAGTAGTTGTTGTGAGGTATTTTGGGGGAGTACTACTTGGAACAGGGGGATTATCAAGGGCTTATGTAGGTACTGCACGACTCGTCATAATTGAATCTGAATTAAAAAAAATAGCTCGTTATTATGTTAAGGCATTGTGTATACCTTATGAATGGTTCGAACCACTCAAATACCAGTTCGATCAACATAATTGGAAAACGAATAACGAAGAGTTTACTGAAATTGTTAAACTACTTGTCATGGTTCCAGACCAAGACAATGAATTGTTTGAGAGATTTATGGATGATTTTACTCGGAAACAAGTACCATATGAGGACCGTGGGACGATATGGGGTTAATCAATGCATAGCAGGTGAGATTGTGAAAATATTATTTTGAGAAAGTGAATGTAATCACTTTCTTTTTTTATATTCAAGGTGTATAATCATAGTAATAACCGGTATATGCTATATAAAATACTAATGGTTAAACGAAACTCAGCAAAATGGAAAAGGGAGAGAAGCGAAAATAAATTAGAAAGAGGCGATATTTATGTTAGCGTGGTTCCCAGCTTTAATAGTTTTGGGATTTATCGGGGGATGTGCTGTTGTAATAACAACTTCTAGTTATTCACTGATCAAGGATTTCCAGGAAAGCGAGGACTTTTTTTGAAGTATAGTAAGTTCACCGAATTTGA
The DNA here is from genome assembly GCA_927405585.1 of uncultured Desulfosporosinus sp. Classification (GTDB taxonomy): domain Bacteria; phylum Bacillota; class Desulfitobacteriia; order Desulfitobacteriales; family Desulfitobacteriaceae; genus Desulfosporosinus. The sequence continues at coordinate 33,614 of CAKMJS010000029.1, read as the reverse complement.
ACACATAAAAAACACCACTTTTCCATGTGAATGTGGTGTTTTTTATGTGTTTTGAGGGTACTGTTAGAAAATGTATTTCTGATAATTCTTGTTTAATTAGATCAAAAAAATAGTATTAGTTTGCATAAATTTGATTAACTTCGCTAAACAAAGGGAAAGAAGAAGGAGAAATGAAAACATCTGTCGAAACATAATAAATATTATACGGGATAAAAGGGGGGAACCCGTATTCTTGAATATCAAATTACCGTTTTTTTGGGAAGTATACCGTTTGTAGTGTTTTTCATTTCGAAAGCTAATGTCTTTGGATTAAACAAAAAGAGTGCATTTTTTTTAATGGTCTATTTGAGTGGAGTTGTGATGCTATTTCCTTGGGCACTTCGGCTAGGGTGGATTAACTGGTGGTTTCTTTCCATAATCGTACTGTTTATTTTGTCAATATTATGGACAAGAGGACTAATTTTCAAGACAAAGGGCGAACTATTGTCGTCCGAAATTAGTGAAAAATTAAAAACCATTGACCAAGATATTATTAAACATGAAAACCTTCCACTCCCACTTCTAGAAGTGGAAGTGCCACGATTGGACGAACCAATTCAGGTGAACGTGGTTCATTCAGACAGTCCTGTTAATCTTAAAGTGTTACCTAACGATAAACACATTGATTTGAACAACAAGACTTCGGTGACCGTGTCTACCCTCTATGCCGCAGAAGCGTGCTTATTGGGAAGGGCGCCTCGGTGCAAGCCCATCCTTCGACGATCGGCATTTCTTTTACGATCAAGACTTCAGACATATTCTCCACCGGAGATAATCGAACAAGAGATAATCAGACAAGAGACGTACGTACAAGAGACAACCGTAAAGGAAATAGTCGTAGAGGAGACAGTCATAGAGGAGATAATTGTACCGGAGACAAGCGCAGTGGAGGCTTTCGCACTGGAGACTAGCGTCACCGAAGAAGTGTACGGGTTCCCACTCCTACTAGAAGAAGTGGGAGTCTTACAAACAGATGAACTCGTTGATTTAGGATTTGAAGAAAAAAATTCAGGGAATTTTGAACAAGCAGCAGCCTATTTTTCCAATGCTTTATCCCGAGACCCTAAGCCTGATTTAGCGTTTTACTTAATTATTGATAGTTATTGGCTTTGGAATAATCTGGGAAAAAATGAGTATGCACTAACCCAATTGAGAACCCATGTCCATAAGTACTTGCCATTATTTAACACTGAGCTTCGTCTTCAGTTTGATAACTGGATGGTGAAAGAAAACCTCGTGAACTCGTTCAACTAAGTTTTGTAGAAGCACTGAAATAATTCTTAATTACAATAAGGAGGCTAGATTATCATGAAGCCAACACAGGAGATAATCGGATTGCGTATTATCAGCATTTTGGAAGGAACTCAAGTTGGGGTTGTGAAGGAACTTGTTCTTAACCCCCAGGAGAAAACGTTAGATTTTGTGATTGTTGATCAACCAACTGATTTTTTTGGAGCAAAGGTCATTGCCTTTGCTGATATACTGGGGATTGGTGAGTTTGCGATTACGATTCCTCATCCTGAAGTCATCCAAGATGTCGCTCAAAATATTGATGCACAAAATTTATTAAAACAAGATACTCGTGTGTTAGGAACAAAGGTATTGACTAAAAAGGGGCAACTCATAGGAACGGTGACAGAAGTACTCATTGAGGATGAAACGGGTCGAATAGCTGCTTGTCTTTTTGAAGCTCAGGGTCAACTGCAGCAAGTTGAGATTGACCAAGTGATTACTTTAGGCAAAGAATTACTGATTATTGAGGGCTTCCCCACCATGACAAACCAACAGATTACGGAACCTAATAGTGAAAATCAGATGCCAACGCCTGATCTGACAGATCTCATCAAGGATGCAGTATCTGCCGAAGAAACTAATTTTCAAGTCGAAGTTAACACTACAGAGGACGTTGCTTCCTTAGGTGAATCAGAAATGGATTTTAACCTATTTGAACAACGCCAACTGCAATATTTCATTGGCAAAAAGGTAGAAAAGGATATTGTCCTTGATAACTCGCAGGTATTACGTGCAGGAGAACACATTACGCCAGAAATTGTGACTCAAATAACGAGTCGGAGTTCGTTAATGGAAATAACCTCTCATTTACAAAAATACTAAGAAAATTGAGTTAATTGTATGAAAAAGACTTGGTTACTTTTGCTGGCATTACTATTACAATTATTCGTCACTTTAGGGTTGGGAAGCGTCGTCGCATACGGTAAAACGCATGATCGTGCACCGTCTGGCTTGATAGTTTGGGGTCAGGACTACTCTGGAATGAGTAGAATTCAGGTAACAGCTCAAATAAAAGAAAGAATTCCGAATTCGATAACCTACAAGGAACAAATTTATCCTTTGTCTATTGACCTTTCTTATGAAAATTTCGAAAAATTATTAGATCAAGTGTTTGAGCTACCCACCGGTTTTTGGTTCACTGATATACTCCATAGTCTGGCGCGTCCGTCAATAGATATTTCGTCAAATGACTTCGAACTAAATAAAGATGAAATAATAGCCCAGTTGCTATCGATTGGTAAGATTATTAATAAACCTATGATTCCGGCCACCATCACTTATTCCAATGGACTTTTAGTTAAGACCGAAGGACAAGTAGGACAAGAATTGGATATTGAAGCAACCTGGCTAAGAATTTCGGCCGAGCATGAAAAGCATACAATTGAACCAGTAGTAAACGATGTGCCTGCAAAGCCGGACAAAGTAGATTTGCAGAAGATCCAGGATATTATTGGAGATTACACAACGTTTTATAATCCTCAGGATTTACCACGAACAAAAAATATTCGTTTAGCTGCGATGGCTTTGGATAATCATTTAATTCCACCGGGACAAGTGTTTTCATTTAACGATGTCGTTGGAGAACGTACAGAGGCTGCCGGATATTTGCCAGCCTATGTTTTTGTGGATCAAAATGTGATTAAAGATAATGGAGGGGGCATATGCCAAGGCTCTAGTACACTCTTTCAAGCCGTTCGACAGGCTCATTTACACATAGTAGAGAAACATACACATACCTTGCCAGTATCATATGTGTTGAAAGGGCAAGATGCGACAGTGGCCTTTGGGTTACTTGATTTTCGCTTTCTCAATGATACCCAAGGATACGTGTATATCAGTGCCCGTACTGGGTCGAACTGGCTACGTATACAACTATTTGGTTTAGCAGATGATTCTCATCCGATTCTGCTAAAACCAAATGGTTATCCTAGTCATCCTGAAGATTGGAGCAAAGACCCTAAGTGAACTCGTTCATTGAAGTCGAACTCTTAAAATATTACCCAACAGTGTTTAGATAATATTGTTAGGGCTCTTCATGAAAACTCCCTAAAGGAGGTTTAGTAACCTGCTTTAGGGAGTTGATTTATTTAATTTCGCTATAGATACTGATAAATGAGTTTTGCAGCCACAAGTAAAGACATTAAGATAAAGATTGGCTTGACGAGTTCTGCTCCGCGTTGAATGGCAAGTCTCGTTCCTACGTAAGATCCCAAAATCATGAATACGGCCATGGGGATACCATAGTATAAGAGAATCTTACCATTCCAGGCAAAGATAAGGAGCGAGGCGAAGTTGCTGGTGAAATTTAGAACCTTAGAATTCGCAGAAGCTACGACGAAGTCGAAGCCGAAGAGTGCAATAAAAGAAAATATAAGGAAAGATCCAGTGCCAGGACCGAAAAATCCGTCATAAAAACCTAAGGCTAGGGCAAACAGACACCCTAGAACAAGATTGTTAGAATTCAATCCTTTAAAATTATTTTCCATGCCTAAGGTTTTATGAACCATTGTATAAATGCCAACTAATAAGATTAAGACTAGGACCGCTTTACTTAAAAAATCAGAGCTTACACTAAGAACGGCCCAAGCACCTAAGAATGCACCGATTAAAGTAAAGGGGACTTGCCACTTTACCAGTGGAAAGTGGACCTTTCCAGAACGAGCAAACGTTATGGAACTGTTCAGAGAGGCCATAGATGCTGCAAATTTATTGGTTCCAAGGGCGAGATGGGGGGGCACACCCACCAACAGTAAGGCAGGTAGACTTATGAGTCCTCCTCCTCCAGCAATTGCATCAACTAGCGCAGCTAAAAACCCGAGAGTGCAGATGATAAAAAGATCAAGCACAATGTTAACCCCTTACTTATAACGACTCGATATCACTAAGTATACTCCCGAATTACCTATCCGTCATCATAAGGCACACTAGGACTGGGAAAAAAACATAAAATAGTGTAGGATTAAATCATGATTTGTAACTTAAAGAATGCTTCAATAGGAAGGAGCAAACCTAGTGCGACAAATAAGTGTTAATTCCTTGACAGTTGGAGATGTTTTAGGTAAAACCATCTTTTCCAGTTCAGGTAGAATCCTGTTAAGTAAAGGAGTTAAACTAACCTCAGTATTTATAGCGAAATTAAGGGACATGGGAATTTCCATTCTCTATATTGAAGACGAACGTTTTGATGATGTTATTGTGGAAGATGTTATCAATGAAGAGCATCGTCGCGACGCCCTGGAAATCTTGGAGAAAAGTACTCGCTCTGTTCGGTTAGGGAAGAATCTTGAATGCTTTGAACTTAAAAAAGTGATCAATAATATTGTTGAGGAAATTTTGTTTAAGAAAGATATCTTAGTCAATATGATGGATATACGTAGCAAAGACAACCAGATGTTTGCTCATTCAGTCAATGTCTGTGTTCTTTCGACTGTTTTAGGGAAGGCACTGTTATTAGATCGCGAAAAGCTAGAGACTTTGGCCATTGGTGCGATTTTGCACGATATTGGGAAGGTGCAAATTGATTTGACTTCCGAAGAAGGAGAACTTCTAAAAACACATACGACCCTCGGCTTTGAATATCTTAAGAAACGAAAAGATCTCAACTTGATCATTGCCCACATTGCTTTTCAGCATCATGAGCATATGAACGGTACAGGGTATCCTCGCCACCTCAAAGAAGGCGAAATACACCCTTTAGCCCAGATTGTGGCGATTGCAGATTTCTATGATAAGTTTACCTCAGACCATAGTGCAGAACAACGGATTATGCCTCATGAGGCGTGTGAAGTTTTAATGGGGATTGCAGGGACACTGTATCCGTTAGAAATGGTTCGTCAATTTCTCAAGAATATTGCTGCCTATCCAACAGGGGTAACAGTACGACTCAATACCGGTGAAATTGGGGTAGTTGTGGATCAAAATTTAAGTATGCCAGCACGACCCGTTGTTCGCGTATTTGATGAATTGGAATTTGGAAAAAATGTAACTAAAGAATATGATATGGTGGAAAAACGGACCATTTTCATTGAAAAAGTGTTAGGCTAACCTCAGAGGGGCGATTAATAATGACACAAATTAATAGTGATAAAGCGCGCGCAAACTTCATTTTGAACGCCTTAGAGAAGGAGTTTCCCGACGCGCACTGTGAGCTCGTCTTTCACTCGCCGTTTGAACTCTTGATTGCCACAATTTTATCCGCTCAATGCACGGATGAAAGAGTAAACATTGTGACAGCTTCTCTTTTTTCTGAGGCAAATACCCCTGAGGCTATGATTGCGTTAGGGCAAATCGAACTGGAAAACAAAATCCGCTCGCTCGGTTTATTTCGTAATAAGGCTAAAAATATTATGGACGCGTGTCGACTTCTGGTTAAGGATTTCGAAGGTCAGGTACCTGAAACACTAGATTTATTGAGACAACTTCCTGGGGTGGGACGTAAGACCGCCAATGTAGTTGGCAGTAATGCCTTTGGTATTCCAGCGATTGCCGTTGATACACATGTTTTTCGCGTCGCTCATCGCTTAGGCATCGCTCATGGGAAAACACCGGAAAAAGTTGAAGACGAACTTATGAATATATTTCCCAGAGAAAAATGGTCACTAGGCCATCATCTCTTGATTTTCCTTGGTAGACGTATCTGCATAGCTCGAAAACCACATTGTCAAGAATGTCCAGTTGCCAGCGTTTGTAAGTCATACCAAAGTAATGTATTTAACTAGATAATTTTCTTCTTCTTTTTATCATCACTTCGTGTTAGAATATATTTCGAAATGCGAAGAAGGTGCCGTAATTGTCATATCATCAATTTTTCAAAGATTGTTCACCCAATATCAAGGTTTTTTTGTTGATTACATTTATTACTACCTTAAGTACAGGTGCCTTTAACATGCTTTTTGGCATTGTTGTGCTGCAATTAGGGCGAAGCGAAGCTTTTTTAGGGCAAATATTGGCAATTGGTTTGCTCGCCACCGGCGTGCTTTCTATACCTGTTGGGATTCTAGCTGATCTATGGGGAAAAAAACGTACTTTGCTTTTGGCACTTGGTTTAACTGGAGTGGGGTTATTTGGACAAGCAGCTTTGCCGCTGGGGAATCTCACCATGGGATTTTCTGTTTTTTTTGGAATCGGCCAAGCGATGTTAGGCATTGCTACCCTGCCAATTCTTATGGAAATTAGTATTCCAGAAAACCGAGCTCAATTGTTCAGTATGAATTTTTCAATCACCATGGCTGCCTTCGTACTAGGAAGTTTGATTGCTGGAAAGGCACCCGATTTCTTTTCTCCACATCAGGTCTTGATCGGATTTGCCCTGCTTCAGGTCGTTGCATTTGGAATTTCATTACTATTTTTACAAGAAAAAGAGATATCTGCTCATCCCGTGCAAACATTCGTAAACCTGAAAAAGTATAGTAAACTTCTACTTAGATCAAATCTTATAAAAGATGTATTTATCTATAACACTCTGATTGGCTTTGGGGCGGGCTTAGTCATTCCGTTTTTTAATATTTTTCTTACGAACCGGCTTAAGGCCCCGACTCCTATGGTTGGCGTGGTTTTATCCATGTCACAAGTGGCGATGGCACTAGCAGGTCTTCTGGCGCCTTACTTGATCTTAAAGTTGGGTAAAGTTAAATCCGTGGTATTCTCTCAGCTTGTCTCCATTCCGTTTTTATTAATGATTGCACTCCCTCAATCATTGGGCATTGTTATTCTTTCCTTCTTGCTACGAAATGCTTTAATGAACATGAGCTATCCGATCAGCTCATTTTTCACCATGGAAATAACTCCGACTGAGCAGCGTGCGTCCGTCGCTAGTCTCGTTGGAATGGCCCAAAATCTTAGTAGAGCAGCAAGTGCAATACTCGGTGGATGGTTGATGGAAAAGACGAATTATAGCGTTCCGTACTTTATCACCGCTATACTATATCTTATTGCGAGTATCTATTTCTGGAAGGCGTTTACCCCCAGGGAGAAGGAATTGGGCAACGAAAAGAGAATAGGGTAAAATAGTACATACCTAAAACATAAGGGGTTGATCAAATGAAATACTGTCGTTTTATGAACGGTCAAAACGAGATTGGGTATGGGGTTATCCAAGGGGAAATGATACAATTGCTAGACAAAAATTTTCTTGATCCATCAAATAAACAAACTAATGCCTGGGTATCCTTAGACGAGGTGACTTTGTTAGCGCCTGTACTACCGAGCAAAGTAATCTGTGTCGGGCTTAATTATGCCCTCCACGCCAAGGAACTGAATCATGCATTACCAGATGACCCTGTTATCTTTCTAAAACCACCAACCTGTGTTATCGGCCCTGATGAGGAGATTCTCTACCCCAACATGAGTCAGAGAGTAGACTATGAAGCAGAACTTGCTGTAATTATTGGAACAACCATCAAAGACGTCACAGAAGCAGAAGCTATTGAGGGGATTTTCGGGTATTCGTGCGCTAATGACGTAACAGCAAGGGATTTGCAAAAAAAAGATGGTCAATGGACCCGTGGCAAATCATTTGATACGTTTTGTCCTATCGGTCCATGGATCGTTACAGAAGTCGATCCTAGCCAATTGGACGTTCGACTTCTGCTTAACGGTATGGTTAAACAGTCTTCTAATACCCGGAATTTCATGGCTTCGGTGCCAAAACTCGTGAGTTTTATTTCCCAAGTCATGACGCTTCTCCCTGGGGATGTGGTACTAACAGGGACACCGGAAGGGATTGGTCCAATGCTTCCGGGGGACGAGGTCATTGTCGAAATTCAATCGATTGGACAATTACGCAATACATTAAGGTAAAGTCACGCATAAATTTTGGGGGTACACGCATGATTCGGATTGGACATAACCCGAATACTAATATGTTGCCAATGTTTTATTATTTGCCAAACGATCATCCCTTGCTGGAGTCGATCATTGCGGAACCCACCGGTCACAATGCTATGTTGTCGGATGGCCGAATTGATATGGCCCCAATTAGTGCCTTTTCTTATGGAGAACACTGGAAAGATTATTCGATTTTGCCGAACCTTTCTGTCTCCACCAAGGGGCGGGTCGGGTCAATTCTGATATTCTCTAAAGTTCCCTTACAGGATCTGGATGGCTTGACCATAGCGTTGACTGACACTTCTGCAACGTCAGTCAATCTGACCAAAATTCTGCTCCATCATTACTATGGTGTTTCTCCTCGTTATTTGACGATGCGTTCGGATCTTCCGGAAATGTTAGCAAAGGCAGATGCTGCACTTCTAATCGGAGATGCAGCCATTCAAGCTGCCCTTCTAGTTCCGCAATGTTATATCTATGATCTGGGTGAAGAATGGTTTAATTTCACAGGATTATCCATGACATATGCAGTATGGGCATTCCCAAATAAACTGATTTCCGAGCGGAAAGAAGAGGTATACACAGTATATCAAATGTTAATCGACTCTAAAACTAGGGCATTGGGTAATATCGAGGGTATTGTTAATACTTGCCAGACCATGCTTGGAGGCTCGCTCCAATTTTGGAGGAATTATTTTACCCAGATTAATTATGGTTTAGATCAAATGACTGTCGTAGGGCTTAGGAAATATTTAGATTTGTGTTTTGAGCAGAAGCTGTTGTCAAGTCGTCCTGTGTTACAGTTTTGGCCGAAGGAGTAAAGCATGGGTTATTGGGTGTACCTTGCCAGGTGTGGTAATAATTCTATTTATACGGGTGCAACGACGGACCTTGTACGGAGAGAACGAGAGCATAACAGTGGGTCCTCAAAAGGGAACAAGGCCAAGTATACAGCTTCGCATCTTCCGGTTTCTTTAGCACAAGCCTGGGAGGTCGGGTCATGGAGTGATGCCCTACGGTTGGAACACGCCATAAAGAAATGCCCGCGACTACAAAAGGATCAATTGATTAAGGAACCAGATATGATTTATCGACTCGCTGAGCGTCGTAAGCTGACCTTCCCCATCACAGAGACATCTAAGGATTTAGGCAATCGAAGAGACTGAATGGAGGTGAATACAATGCCAATCGTACAAGTTGAGTTATTAGAAGGCCGCACTCTCGAACAGAAAAGATTACTCGTGGAGAAAGTGACACAAGCTATTGTGGACTCTATTGGTGCTCCTGCAGAGAATATAACAATTATTATACGGGACATGTCTAAGGAAAATTTTTCTAAGTCAGGAAAACTCGCCTGTGACAAGTAGTGGTTGTACTTTAAGAAGCTAAAAAAGAGCTGTGACAGACTTAAAAAAGTTTCTGTTACAGCTCTTAAAGTTTATTAGTAAAAAGAGAGTCTATACTTCATAAGCACTCCCACCTAGAAATTCTCGCAAAATAGAATTGAAGGGGACGGTGGAACTCTCCATGGAGTTAAAGAACGACAAAAGGGTTAAGAGATGGATGGCCGTTTGATAATGTGGGGACTCCGATGTGACAGTGCTTAATAATTGTTCGGCTAAGGGACGAAGTGCATTGAGTTCATACAATAGACTGGAGTTAAACATGACATCGGCTTCTTCTTGATAGGGAAAGATATTGTTATTTTCTCCTCGACGGACACTTGCCCATTGAGCTAGTGTTCGTTCAGGATCAATTCCTCGGAATTTAACGTCTCGAACAAGCCGGCGGATGAGTCGGACTTCTGTAGTAGGGACTCTAGTATAGTTATCAATATTGAGCTGGAAAAGGTCGCTTACATAAATCTTGAACATTTGGTTTCGATCGAGTGAAGGTAGTAAACAAGGATTGAGAGCATGTATCCCCTCAACAACAAGAATCTGGTCAGAACACAATTGCATAGGTTTACAGGTAGGGCATCGCCCGCCGCAGACAAAATCAAAGATCGGAGTCTCGACTTCAGAGCCACTAATCAAAGTTTTTAAATGAGTATCGAGTAGAGGTAAATCAAGGGCTTCTAGGCATTCAAAATCGTATTGTCCACAAGAGTCTAGGGGAGTCTCTTCTCGTGGGAGAAAGTAGTTATCAAGGGATAGGGCAATTGGGCGTAAACCATTAACACGTAGTTGGGTTGATAATCGTTGGGCGAAGGTAGTTTTACCGGATGAAGTAGGTCCGGATATGAGAATAACTCGAACGTTGCGGCGTTTTTCAAAAATCTGGTCTGCAATTGAAGATATTTTCTTTTCATGTAGGGCTTCTGCCAAACAAATTAAGTCGTGGGAAGAGTCTGAAGTAATAATGGCATTAACATCTTGAACGGTGGAAAGGTGTAAGTTTTCTAACCAACGTTGGGTTTCAGAGAAGGTTGCAGCGAGCTTTTCCGGAGGAACAAAGGGGGAAATCGATTCCCGATGAGCGATATTGGGGAAGAGTAGGATGAATCCAGGCAGGAAATGAATCAGTTTAAAATGTTTTAAGCTTCCTGATTGATCTAAAGGTGGGTAAATAGTGGTAACTTTCTGCTGGTTTATACTGCAATGATATAAATGATCTTTCCCAGTCTCATAGGGAATAGGCTGATCAGAAAGAACCCAGTTTCGTAAATGTTCCTCAGTTTCCTGGACTTCCCTCGACGAAAGCACTGATCCGACAAGTTCACAATAGACACCGTCGAGGATTGAATGAGAAATTTTGAGTTGTTCTCCAGGGAATCGTTCTTTAACGACACCGATGAGTCCAAGAATCAGACTCTGTCGATATCGACGAAGTTCGTAATCTGGCATTCCTGGTCCCCCTTTCAATGATTTGTGATTACAAGTTATTCAACAGAACTAGGAGATTTCCTCTAAAGTGCTCGATCAATTTATGCTGAATTTGCAAATCGTGCTAGGAATTTGTCCTTACAGGAAGGAAATAAGTCTCAATTGGCGAATATACAGCGAATAGATTCTCTAAGAATTAATCAATCTAATAGTAAAGGAGGGAAACAATTTGTACGAAAGCACACGGGGTAATCTTTCTGGACAAAGGGCATCACAGGCAATTACCTTAGGTATGGTCCCAGGTGGTGGACTCTTTGTACCTTCAACATTTCCCGCCTTAAATTGGCGGGACCTTCAAGGATTAACGTATCGTGATGTTGCTCAAAAGGTCATGACCCCATATTTACCTGAGTTCCCTCAAGAGGTTCTCACTGACATTGTAAACATCTATGAGGATGGAACGTTCGACGGGCTTAACCCAGCACCTCTTATTTCAGTGGGAGGTTTTGGCGTACTGGAGCTTTGGCACGGGCCAACGGCAGCATTTAAAGATATGGCCTTGCAAGTCTTGCCCGACTTGTTGAAAGTTAGCCTTGATCAGTTGGAACTGGATACTGACGTCTTGATTCTTGTGGCAACCTCAGGTGATACTGGGAAGGCTGCATTGGAAGGGTTTAAAGACAGAGTAGGTATGAATATCGTTGTCTTTTACCCGGAGGGTGGTGTGAGTGCAGTCCAAGAACGTCAAATGACTACGACTAAAGGGCAGAACACCCACGTAGTTGCGGTTAAAGGCAACTTCGATCAATGTCAGACCGCTGTCAAGCGTGTCTTTGCCATGGATGATTTGAAAGCTCAGTTACAAGAAAAGCGTTTAATTTTTTCCTCAGCTAATTCCATCAACTGGGGAAGGCTTTTGCCCCAGATCGTTTACTATTACTGGGCTTATTTACAAGCGGTAGAGCAAGGGAAAGTTACCCCGGGGAGTACTATGAATGTGGTAGTACCTACCGGTAATTTCGGGAATTTACTGGCAGCCTATTATGCTCAACGAATGGGACTTCCTATCGGTCGCCTGATCAGTGCTGCGAATAAAAATAATGTTTTAACCGATTTTTTCACTACGGGTGTATATCAGAGCCAGCGACCTTTCTTTCAAACGATCTCCCCATCCATGGATATTTTAGTATCAAGTAATTTCGAGCGTTTTCTCTATGAGATGAGTGGGCGAGATGCGCAGAAGATTCAGACCTGGTATGACACAATGAACCAAGGAACGTTTGAAGTTGATCCTGCTACGCTGAAACAATGCCAGGCTACTGTCTATGCGGGATGGTCTGATGAAGAGGAGACACTTGAGACGATATCCAGAAGTTATAAAGCCTATCAGTATGTTTTTGACCCTCACACTGCTGTTGGTATGAAAGTGTACGAGGATTATCTTTCCACAACAAACGATCAAACATTCACTGTAATTGCCTCAACGGCTAGTCCCTTTAAATTCTCCTCGAATGTTTTACAAGCTTTAGAAGAAGCCAAACATGAGAGTTTGAAGGACGAATGGATTGCTCTGGAGGATCTGACTAAATTGACTGGATGGGACATACCATTAGGTTTACAAGGGTTAGATCAAAAGCCAACTAAAACTGTTGAGGTGTGTGAGCCGGAAGAAATCCCTGAAGTTCTGAAAAAAATATTTATTTAAATGGAAAAAGAGAGAGGATTTATCCTCTCTCCTTAAAATATTGTTTCATCTGGATGTGCTTTGGGATAGGAACCTAATAGTTTTACAGAGATTTTAGCAGCTTTGAGTGCCCATAAGACATCTTGAATGGGTGGAGCGAAGACATAACCGTCTACATCGAAGAAGAAAACGTACTCGCCCAGTTTCCGTTTCGACGGACGCGATTCAATCCGAGTTAGATTGATTTGGCGTTTACTAAATTCACCTAAAATACGATATAAAGAGCCTGGGGTATTATCTGCAATGACAAGGAGGGATGTTTTATCTTCGCCACCCGACATTTCTGCGAGGGCATGACCAACAAGTACGAAACGAGTGGCATTTAGAACGACATCCTGTATACGTTCTTGAAGAAGGTGAAGGTTATACAGGTAAGCGGCTCGTCGGGGTCCGATGGCTGCCCAGTTTTCCCGGATAGAGGATATTCTATGGGCGGCGTCAGCGGTGCTTAAACAGGTAATTTGTTCAGCATGGGGGAGATGTTGCTCGAGAAAATCCCGGCATTGCCCTATCGCCTGTTCGTGAGAATAAACTCTTTCTATCTGGGCAAGCGGTATTGGTTCGAGTGTCAAAAGACATTGATCGATCGGATGGACAAATTCGTGCGTGATAAAGAGATGCTCAGTCTGTCCGAGCGTATCCATAGTCACACCAACTTGCCCTTCGGTAGAATTCTCTAAAGGGACAAAGGCCCAGTCTATTTCCATATCATTACAAGCGTAAAGTAAGCGAGGTATTGTTGGGAAGGGAATAAGCGTTGGTGGAGTTTCCTTAAATTCAGGCTGAGAGGCCAAAAATAAATGAATTGCTTCCTCGGAAAAACTTCCCTTTGGTCCTAAATAACCCATAGTCTTCATACTTAATCTCCTCCCGATAATTGAAAAGGTCTGCCCCATCCACTCTAAAGGGACGAGTCAGAACCTCGTTGCGATACCCTCATGGCAATTCTAACAACTCTTATATATCAATAAAAATAGAAATGAAATGTAAATGATTAACTATCATGTTAGAGTTATTCACACTATCATAATACAGATAGACATTGACGGCAAGTGTTATTAAAGTAGGAGCAAATTTAGAATTTACGAGTAAACATGGATTCGTGAGAAAGCAGAGTTTCGAGCGTAGCATATCCAAGTCTGTCAAGTAATTGTAGGACAAAGGGGTTATCAGCGGGCGTCTCATAAGGGGCTTCATTACCATATTCGTTCACATATTCCGTTGCTAGGTCGCCTTTGATCAAGGATTTGGGTCCGCCCACACATCCACCCACACAACCCATTCCTTCAATGAAGTTGGCTCTGATTTCACCATTTTGTACGTCCTTAAGCATTTTTTTGCAGGCAAGGATACCGTTTGCCTGCTCAGAGCGCAAGGGTATGGTGCGATCTGGACGAAGTCTGGCCAGAGTATCTGAGACGGCCGAGCTTACTCCACCAGTTCGGGCATAGATTCGTCCTCCGCGGGAGGAGTGATCCCTTTCATCTTCCTCTAGAGTGGGAAGACATATTTCCGCAGCCTTAAAAATATCTTGGATTTCCTGAAATGTGAGAACATAATCGACAGCATCCTTAATGTCAGCTTCTTTGGCCTCGACTTTTTTGGCAATACAAGGCCCAATAAAGACAGTTTTTGCCTCAGGATGAAGGTGCTTAATTATTCGACCACAGGCCACCATAGGTGAGACCGAGGCTGGTAGATGGGGGATGAGCTTGTGATAGGTTTTACGGATCATAGCAACCCACATCGGACAACAACAACTCGTTAAGAGGAAGTCCCGGTCGTTCTGAATTGCTCGATCGAACTCAAAGGCTTCTTTCAACGTAAGGATATCGGCAACAAGAGCAACTTCCATCATGCCATAAAACCCTATTTTTTTAAAGGCAGTGCGTAGTTTACCAGGGCTAACATCAGAAGTAAACTGACCAACGAAAGCAGGGGCTAACATGGCATAAACTGGATGTTTACGAGAGGACAGTTCTTCAAAGAGTGGGACAAAATCTCTGCGATCCACAAGATGGCCACTTGTACAACTTTCAAGGCAACGTGCACACCCCACACATGCCTCGGTAGAAACAAGGACGTGACCTTTGGCATCTTTTTCAATTGCAGAGAATAAGCAAGCAACCTCGCAAGGTGAGGGGGCAGGGGAACAAGAACAATCGTCTTGACTTAGATGTACGACTGGGGATAGATTTTCAGGATGGAGGAGAAGTTCAAGTTTTTCTTGGTCGGCCTTACCAGAATTACGAAGACTGTTAATGGTATCAGTTAAATTCCCCCGATAGGCTGCATGAATAAGTTGTTGGAAGATGTCATCGTAGGTTTTCATTAGTTCCCCCTAGTGAATAATTCTTTACAGATTAGTATAAACTGAAACGAATAACTTATAACTAATATGAATACGTAACCGCTTGCGAAGAAGGCTTAATTCGAGTAAGATTGAAAATGGAAGGTTGGGGAACCTTTCGGGGGATTAGTGGATAAGGTGGAAGAAACAGGCAGTGGAACGTACGCTGCCTGTTTCGCTTTTCTCTACAATAGTTCCTGAGAAATGGTAATTTCCGTTCAGTCTGTATATAATAAGTGAGATTATATTTCTAGGAGGGAAAATTGTGGAACAAGGACGGCTAAAGTCTAGAACAGAAATTCCAGAGGCTAGCAAGTGGCACTTGGAGGACATTTTTTCTGATAATGATCAATGGGAGAAAGCGTTCACACAAGTCGAAAACCTTTTAGGAGAAGGAAAAAAATATGAGGGACATCTAGCCGATGCTCCGGAGACCTTAATCGAGTGTTTTGATTGGATGGATGATTTAAGTCTACAAATCGAAGAGGTATATACTTATGCCCGTATGCGGCGTGATGAGGATAACCGCAATGCAACCTATCAAGCATTGACAGATCGAGCAGGAGCCTTAGCTGTAAAGGTGAGCAGCTCTGCGTCCTTTGTGGTCCCGGAATTATTAGCGATGCCTGAAGATCGTTTGAAGGAATTTCGCGCGAAGACCAATAAAATGGAAATCTATAACCACGCCCTTAATGATATTATTCGCAAGAAAGAGCATATTCTTAGTTCCGTCGAGGAAAAGTTATTGGCAGAAGTCGGTGAGTTAGCAGAAGCTCCAGGTGCTATTTTTTCTATGGCAAATAATGCTGATTTGAAATTTCCGAGTATTGTCGATGAATCCGGCCAATCTGTAGAGTTAACCAAAGGGAATTTTATTCAATTCATGGAAAGCCATGAACAAAGTGTACGAAAAGCAGCCTTTGAGACGCTCTATCATACCTATGAGAAGCAAAAGAATACATGGGCAGCCACGTTGAATTCAAGTGTCAAAGCGAACGTTTTTTTCGCAAAGGCTCGAAACTATCCCTCGGCACTTGAGGCTTCCTTAGATGATGATCGTGTTCCCTTAGCGGTGTATGATTCTCTAATTGATACGGTTCACGAATTTTTGCCTCAAATGCATCGCTACGTCCAACTTCGGAAAAAAGCCTTAAAGCTAAACGAATTACATATGTACGATATCTATGTTCCAATTGTTCCAGAAACGACGATGACGATTACGTATGAGGAAGCAAAAGACATGTTAATTGATGGTCTAAAGCCGTTGGGACAAGATTACCTAAATATCCTTGAGGAAAGCTTCCAGAAGAAATGGATTGATGTCTATGAAAATGAAGGAAAGACTAGTGGAGCTTATTCTTGGGGCACTTACCGCTCCCATCCTTATGTCTTGCTTAATCATCAAGACACTCTCGATTCTATGTTTACCCTCGCTCATGAAATGGGACACTCGTTACATACTTTTTTTTCCACTCGTGAACAACCCCATCTCTATGCGGGATACAAAATTTTTGTAGCAGAAGTTGCTTCAACCTTGAATGAAGCATTGATTATGGAGCATCTCTTGGAAATTAATAAAGACCCTAAAACCCTTGCTTATCTGATTAACCATTATCTTGAGCAGTTCCGAGGTACGATTTTCAGGCAAACCATGTTTGCTGAATTTGAGAAGAAGATTCACTCCGTTGTCGAAGCGGGCGGCGCCTTAACAGTCGACACCCTCTCGGAAATCTACCGTAATTTAAATTCGGTCTATTATGGGTCAGCGGTGATCCTTGATCCTGAAATTGCGTTAGAATGGGCACGTATCCCACATTTTTATAATGCGTTCTATGTTTATAAATATGCAACAGGATTTTCTGCTGCGACAGCCTTAGCTCGGGCAATTTTAGATGAAGGAGAGCCGGCTGTGGCTAGATATATAGAATTTTTGAGCAGTGGTAGTTCAGATTATCCGATCGAGTTGTTGCGTAAAGCAGGTATCGATATGGAGACCCCTGTTCCAGTTAGTAATGCGCTTCAAGTCTTTACGGAACTTGTCGAACGTTTGGAAACTCTATTAGCGTAGGTTAGGGTTTGACTAAGGTTTGAAAACGGGGGTCCTCTCGAACAGGGGCGAAGTCATGTTCGTTACGGGCTACTTCCTTGACATCAGAGTTAAGGGCAATCGCTGGTGTCAGGTATTCAAGAACTTTGTCGGTATTACCTAGTCGCCCGTAGATGCTTGCGATGCCGTAATAACTCCACGTATCATGATTGTCAAGGTGTAAAGCTTTCTGATACGCCGCAATGGCAGGGTCCCAGCGTCCGGCCAATTCGTTGGCCAATCCTTGGTTGAAATGGCCATACACAAACAATGGATTCAGATCAAGAGCTTGCTGGATCAAGGCAAGCCCTTGATCGTAATGCCCCTGAAATGCTAAGGTGGCACCCTTAGCATTGAGTGCCTCATAACATTGTGCGTCGATCGCTAAGGCTTGATTAAAGAGGGCGAGGGATTCTGGAAATTGACGTTGATAATATAATTTGAGCCCTTGGTCGTACAAAGTTAGGGCAGATGATTCTGAAACATGGAGTATAGGGAGCGGTGTAGTCTGAAGAGGCGTTAAGGGAACAGAGGATTTGGCTGTGTCAGTCGGAGTATCTACCGGTGATGGTGTAGCAGTAATCGGAAGATTGATTTGCGCTGTTTTATAATTTCGCATGAAGAAAAAAATGGTCAAGGTGATGATTACAAGGCTGATCGATACCAACAATAAGTACATTGATCTAGAAAGTTTCAAGCTAAGCTCTCCTTTAAAGATTTAGTCTTTAGATAAAAGAGTAATTCTGTGCTTATTATAGCATTGGATGAATATATAAAGAAGCACTACCTCCTCTTGACCTAAGAATTAAAACTGTAAACTTGACAAAACAAGAATCAGAGGAGTAAGATTAATTTGAATTAACTGGAAATAATTAAGTAATTTATAATATACCGATTGGAAGTGGGACCATGGAATCTAATACAACACAAGACAACCTGCAACAGGTTATTTTAGTAGCTCAGGGATTTTACGCGCGTAAAGACCGTGCGCATGATCTTGAGCATGCTTTAAGAGTCAGGGAGTGGGGTAAGTTGCTGGCGGAGGGGGATGGGGCAGATGCTACTGTCATTGAGTTAGCAGCGCTTCTTCATGACATTGGTCGTTCTGGCGTAGAAAAAACACATGCCGAAAGCAGTGCAGGTCTCGCTGTCAATATTCTTCACAAAACGGGGTATTCGGAGGAGATTGTTCTAAGAGTTAGAGATGCAATTCTGACTCATTCTCGTGAAGTAGGGCACGAACCGAACACACTTGAGGCAAAAATCCTGTACGATGCAGACAAATTGGACTTTGTAGGTGCGATAGGACTGGGACGTCTGTTTGCCATGGGCGGGGTAGAAGGTTGGCCATTAGTGGGCGAGAATTCCTGTGAGACGTTTTACCTAGAAAAAATCTGTGGTTATCAAAACCATTTATATACTAAGGCTGCTAAAGACCATTTTGAACCTTTATTTCTCTTTATGGAAAAGTTTTGGCATGAGTTACATGCTGAACGACTCAAACTAGTGCTTTCGGGACAAGCTACTTAGTATAATGGCTTTTTCTGAAAGGATGAGTTCATCAATGCGTTGGATTTGGCGTGTATTTACTCTCTTAGTAATCTTAGGATTTTTACGAACCTTCATTGTTCCACAACCACAGGCATTTATTTCTTGGCCGGCAGATAATGACTGGACACTCAAGCTACAGGGGGAAATTAGACAATTACAAAAATTCTCACAAGATCTTCCTGCCAGTATTGAGGTGGAGGTGCGCCGTTTCTGGAATGATTTCCGACCCAGTGGGAATGGAAAAGAAGTTTGATAATAATCTCGAAAACGTAGTTATTTCCTGAAAAAGCATTGTGAAAAGCGAAAAGTATGGTATATTAATTAGAATAGGTTTAAAGGAGTGAAGAATTATGGTCAAAATTACAGAAATTGCTGCCAAAAAAGTTAAAGAAGTGCTAAAAAATCAAAATAAAGAAAATGCATTTCTTCGCCTCTATCTTGTAGGCGTTGGCTGAGGTGGGCCGAATTTCGGCATGACTCTGGAAGAGTCAAAGACGGATGATGATATTCTTGATGAAGAGTACGGCGTATCATTAGTAACAGATAAAAAGCTCACTATTCATTTAGAGGGTGCGACTGTTGACTATATTGAATCCGCTCACGGCGGAGGATTCGAAATACGTACTGCGAAATCTGGCGGTGGCTGCGGCGATAGTTGCGGCGGAAGTTGCTAAAAAACAAGATTAGTAAAAAGAGAGCTCACTGAGCTCTCTTTTTGTTTCCCACAAAGGGAAGGGTCCCTTCGTTAAACACCCTAAAATTGTATACAATACGAATGAGAGAATTAGCATGGAAAAACAGCTTGAGTATAATTCACAAGTATGTTAGTCTATTGTCCATATTGGAAATACATTCGTCTATTAAGGGAGGAAATATTATGACATTACCATTGCAAGAGTCTAACCGGGCTATCATTACCGTATTAGGTTGTGATCAAATCGGCATTATCGCTTGGGTCACCGGGCGACTCGCAGAATATAGCGTAAACATATTGGATATCAGTCAGACTATTATCAGTGGATTTTTCACAATGATTATGGTGGTTGATTTAGATCCTGCCAATATTGAGTTAGTCGCATTATCGCGCATGCTGGAAGATCAGGGTAAGGTCAAGGGACTTCAAGTGAAGGTACAACACGAGGATATCTTTGCTTTCATGCATCGTATCTAATCTTGAATTATGAGAACTTAAGTAAGGGAATGGGAGGAAATCATGACTATCACATTTGCACGAGAAGAAATTCAACAAACGCTTAAAATGATCCATGAAGAGAATCTTGATATTCGAACCATTACGATGGGAATCAGTCTGCTGGATTGCGGTTCGGAAGATATTAACCGGCTGGAACAAAAAATATATGATAAGGTTGTCAGAAATGCCGGGTCATTGGTCTCTGTGGGCGAAAAGATTTCAGCACGTTACGGAATACCTATTATTAATAAGCGTGTCTCTGTCACTCCCATAGCCATTATGGCTGCCAACATGAATTCGGAAGAAATGGTACGCATTGCAAAAGCATTAGATCGGGCCGCCCGTGAAGTGGGGGTTAATTTTATAGGCGGTTTTTCTGCTTTGGTTCAAAAAGGGTTTACTGTGGGAGATCGGGCACTTATCGAGGCCATTCCACAGGCCCTAAGTGAGACGGAGTTTATTTGCTCGTCAGTGAATATTGGAACGACTAAATCGGGAATTAATATGGATGCAGTTTTGAAGATGGGTAATGTCGTTCTGAGGTGTGCTCAACTAACCGCAGATAAAGACGGAATTGCTGCAGCAAAATTAGTAGTATTCTGTAATGCCCCAGAAGATAATCCGTTTATGGCAGGGTCCTTTCATGGTGTTGGAGAGCCAGAGTGTGTTATCAATGTGGGCGTCAGTGGCCCTGGTGTTGTGGCTAAGGTCGTTAAAAAATATCCGGAAGCTGATTTTAGTGAGCTTTCCAATCTTATAAAGCAGACCGCTTTTAAAATCACCCGGATGGGAGAGCTGATTGGGCGCGCCGCTTCGAAGGCCTTAGATGTACCTTTTGGAATTGTTGATCTTTCGCTAGCCCCTACCCCTGCAGTTGGAGATAGTGTCGCAGAGATTCTCGAAAATATGGGTCTTGAACGGTGTGGAACGCATGGAACAACCGCCGCCTTGGCATTACTAAATGATGCTGTTAAAAAAGGCGGAGCAATGGCTTCTTCACATGTTGGGGGATTAAGCGGTGCTTTTATACCTGTTTCTGAGGATGCTGGAATGGTAAAAGCTGTGGAAGTAGGGGCCTTAACCCTTGATAAATTAGAGGCCATGACCTGTGTCTGTTCTGTCGGTTTAGATATGATTGCGCTACCTGGGGATGTGAGTGCTGAAACAATCTCGGCTATTATCGCGGATGAAGCAGCAATTGGAATGATCAATAAGAAAACAACCGCAGTACGAGTAATACCAGCAATTGGTAAGAAAGCAGGCGATCGTGTGGAATTTGGAGGATTGTTAGGCGGAGCACCCGTGATGGACATCCATCCTTTCTCGTCAAAAATGTTTGTGAATCGTGGTGGCCGTATTCCTGCGCCGATTATTAGCCTTACTAATTAATAGTTGGAACCTCTTCATGCTCGAATGAATAGAATAATAACGACTTAGTTCTGCAAAATTAACTAATTAAGGGACAACAGTAAGTTTAGTTACTGTTGTCCCTTATAGATTAGTATATAGTATTTCCGCTGGTCATGATCAAGTTAAGGTAACCAAGGTATTGGTTTGTATTTCAGACATTCTCCACTTGGTTTAGTCATTGAGAAATAAGGATTTTGGATATATGAATCAGAAATTGAGCAGCTGTGTGTTCGTTTAAAGTAACACTTTCGACATACCTCTACTCGGTAATTAAGAATCATTCAATCATCTCTCCTTATCCTATGGTTGCAGTGGGCGTTGTGTGGAAGTATTCGTAAATAAGTGTTGCAGTACTTAGGGGTATTCCTGCTTCTTGAAGCTCTAAGATGCTTGCTTGTTTAATGTCATCAAGGGACGGAAAATGAAGTAATAGTTTGTGTTTGCGCTTAGGTCCGATGCCAGCGATGTTATCGAGAGCAGATAATGTCATTTTCTTGACTCGTTGTTGGCGATGAAAGGTGATGGCAAAGCGATGGACTTCATCTTGGATTCTGCCGAGTAAATTAAACGTGGGATGGCTTTTGGGTAAAGCGATCGGGGTGCCTGAACGAGCCAAGAGGCCATGGGTTTGATGCCGATCGTTCTTAACCATTCCAGCAACTGGGATTATTAGATTCAATTCCTTTAGTGCCCTTATTGCCGCATTGATTTGTCCTTTACCCCCATCGACTAAAATCAAATTCGGGAGTGGCATGTTCTCAGAAAGCAAGCGTGAATACCGTCGCAAAATAACCTGGCCCATGGCGGCGGTATCATCGGAAGTCTCCATGGGCTGGATCTTGAATTTTCGATACCCTCTGCGCTGAGGTTTACCCTCAATGAATTGAACCATACCAGCAACCGTATTTGTACCGGCGGTATTTGAAATATCAAAGGCTTCAATGTGGCTAGGAACAGGGATAAATAAGAGTTCCCCGAGAGTAGCTAAAGCAAGTTGTGTTTCAGATTGTTGGTGAATTTCAAGTGAAATTTGGTCGTGGAGGGTCGTCTGCGCATTGGACATAGCCATCTGTACGAGATCACGTTTCTTTCCTTTTTGGGGTACGGTGACGGGAAATAGGCTTGCTATGGCCAAGGATTCAATCGGTGGGAGTAATATCTCTTGTGGCCATATTGGGTGCTCAGTATAAAACTGAGTGACAAAAGAGATGAAGGCTTCTTCAGGTTCTTCATAATAAGGGAAAATGAAACTATCACGCGCCAGCAACTTTCCCAGGCGTAGATAGAAAACCTGAATACATATCTGATCGGTTGTTATAGCGTAACCTAATACATCGCGATCGATAAAATCATTAAGCGTGATATTTTGTTTTTCCACGAGAAGTTTTAAGTGTTCGATAAGATTCCGATATTCTGTTGCCCGTTCGAAGAGAAGTGCTTCGGACGCTGTTTGCATTTTTCCTTCGAGAAGGGCGATTATCCCTCGTTGGTCGCCTTTAAGAAAGGTCGAAACCTCTTTGCGCATATTCAAATAAACCGCCTGGGGGACGTCTGAGACACAAGGGGCGAGGCATTGTTCTAAATGATAATAAAGACATGGACGAGAGGGAATTTGACGGCATTTCCTAAATGGGAAAAGCTGATTAAGTAAACGAGCAGCTTCTTTGGCTGACGTTGCATTCGGATAAGGACCAAAGTATTTTCCATGACCTTTTTTTACTTGCCTTGTGACAAGGATCCTTGGGTGAGATTCCTCTGTAATTAATAAATATGGGTAAGTTTTATCATCTCTTAAGAGGATATTGAACTTAGGATTGTACTTTTTAATTAAGTTACATTCTAAGACAAGAGCTTCAACTTCAGACTCGGTCATGATATATTCAAAATCAATGATTTGGCTAATGAGCCGCCCGGTCTTGCCATCGTGTGATCCATTGAAGTATGATCTTACTCGATTTTTTAGTATTTTAGCTTTACCGACATAAATAATCTGTCCCTGGCTATCTTTCATGAGATAGACTCCCGGATTTTCGGGCAACAAGGTCAGTTTCTGTCGAAGTAGATCCATATTCCCCACCTCACTTCTTATTTTAGAGGGTGGAATTGGGAGATGCAAGTTTCATGTACATATCTTCGTATAAATGAACGTATATATCAACGTATATCGTTTTCGGAGCTCTTAACCGAAGCTAGAATACTAATGGGAGGTGGAAGGTATGCCGAGTGCTTGGGGACGACCACCACGAAATGAAATATGGCAGGATTTACAGGCCTTAGCTCTTTGGATTTTGATTATTGGGGTTGTCGGATACGTACTATTCCCTAATTTTTTTAAAGATATTTACTCACGCTTATCGGATCCAGTATCTAAAACTAGTACACTAGATGACAATTATACACTGAATAATACTTTGGATTTATACCCTAATCTGACAACATCGCAGACCATACTTGGACAGGATCTCTCAAGTGTTCCAAACTCCCCTTATAATTACGGGAATGACGAAGTAACTTCTGGGTATTGGATCATCTTCGTTTCTGAAGGAGAGTTTAAGCAGCTGGCGGTGACTCCCGAGACCTATACCTTTCTATTACGGCTCATTGAAAGTGATAAAAAGGCTACCGGCAAAAGCACAGTCATATTGACAGCTAACGGACAGATTCGAAAGCTCATAGTCAGTGAAGAAATTTATTCGATTATAAATAATATTGCCTTAATTGAAGCTCGTATAAAGTGAACTCGTGAAAGAACCACCCTTTATCGAAAGAGGAGTTTGGCTCCCGCAGCAAATAAAGCAATACCAATGAGCTGAGAAGAACTCCATGATAGACGACTCATACCGAACCATCCGAAATGATCGATAAGCACAGCCATACTGACCTGACCTATGATAATTGCTGTAGTCGCGTTACACACGCCTATTTTTGGGATACTTACAGCTACAAGTCCGACAATAAGGACACTGAGTATACCACCAAGATACAGATACCATGGTACAGAAATCCAGTTGTTATTTAAGAGTGGGACACGCCAAGCTAGTACGGCGACTATAGCTACTAACGTACCGATGATATGGACTACAAGGGTTGCTGATAATAATGATGTTTTTTGACTTAATGACGAATTAATAGTGCCTTGGATTGCCATCGCAATCCCCGAAATCGCTGCAACTAAAAATGGTAGAGAAAATAATTTTGACATTATTAACCTCCTTAGGTTGATTTAACTAGTGTGGAAAATATAACTATATTCGTTAAAGATCTATCAGTATTCATTAGAAAGGATAAGGGGAAAATGAAAATAATCTAGAAATTAAATAAAGGTGGAGGTGGCGTTTTGGACATCGATTATAATCTAATACAGCGCGCCCAGATGCTACTCACACTTGAACATCCTTTAACATCTGTACGCGATATATTGTTACGAGAAGGATACCCACAGGATCAAGTTGTTGAATTAATGGATGCAACGGAAGAAGTCCTCAATTACCTCGTTCCTCCTCAATACGATGAACATAAAATTGGAATTGATATTTTACACCCAGGACAAAGAGTTAAAGGGCGTAAGCCAACAGTCGACATTTTAATCGATAAACGTTCTGGAAAACTGGAATTGATAACTCCCCACCAACCAGAAACGTGGCGCGTTGCCAATGAAGTGCGTAAAGCTATCAAACGCCAACGACAAACTATGATGAAACAATATCATTAGGTGAACAATAGGGACTTTAAGTGGTAACGCTTAGAGTCCTTTGCTACTGAGGACAATCTTTTCTTGAAATTTAAGAATTATGTTATAATAGAATAATAACAATTTCGAGAAAGAAGGTTCAGGAGTGGAATTTAATCCAATAATCATGGGATTAGAAGATGTATATGAGAAAATGATCAGGGATCAACGACTTAATCAAAAAGACGGACTGCAACTATTACAAACAACCAATATACTTGGTCTGGGCTACTTAGCGAATGAACGAAAACGCGCTATGACCGGTGATCAAGTATTCTTTAATAATAATGCCCATATTAACTATAGTAATGTATGTAAAGTTCGTTGCGGGCTTTGTGCTTTTGGTAAAGACCTCGGGGATAAGGGATCCTATACCATGTCTATTGAAGAGATAGTAACGAAAGCGGGGCAATTTGCAGATCAAGGGGTTACAGAACTTCATATTGTCGGTGGGATACACCCAGATCTCCCATTTTCATATTACCTAAACATGATTACGAAGATCAAAGAACGAGCTCCTCAAGTCAGTCTGAAAGCCTTCACTGCGTCAGATTATGAATTTTTTGCTCAAATGGAAAATGTTCCTGTACTAGAAATCCTTAAAACATTTAAGAAAGCTGGCCTAAGTTTTATTCCTGGTGGTGGAGCGGAAAATTTTAGCCCAAGGGTCCGGGAAATAATTTGTCCTGGAAAATTAAGCGGAAAACGATGGTTAGAGATTCACCGTACCGCTCATCAGTTAGGTATACCTACCAATGCTAATGTGCTGTATGGACTTCTTGAAACAAATGAAGAATTGATTGATCATCTGTTGGCTTTGCGAGATTTACAAGACGAAACGAAGGGTTTCTACGCACTAATTCCTACCGCATTTCATCCAAAGAACACGAAGTTTGAGGAGGTTTCTCCAGCTAGCGCCCTACGTACGCTAAAAGTGATTGCCGTAGCACGCTTAATCTTAGATAATTTTAATTATATTAAAGCTTACTGGATTTCTACCAGTCCTCAAGTGGCTCAGATGGCACTTTCGTTCGGGGCAAATGATCTTGATGGGGTTGTCAGAGAAGAAAAAATATATCATACAGCAGGTGCCACCACTCCTCAAATGCAAAGTGAACAACAGCTGATCCATTTGATTCATGAAGCAGGTTTAGTGGCCGTTGAACGAGATACCTACTACCAAGTCATTAAAACGATTCGACCATAAGCAGTATAATGTGATGGTATGAGTCAACTCAGAGGTGAATCGAATGCGAATCGCCGTATTATCAGACACTCATTTGCGTGTAGGGAAAACCCTTCCTAGTTTTGTTTGGGAACAGTTAACACAAATCGATCTGATTATTCATGCGGGTGATTTGACACATATGGGTTTAATCGAAGAATTAGCCTGTCTTGCCCCAGTAAGAGCCGTCAGAGGAAATTGTGATAGCTGGGATGTTTCATTACCTGATCGTGATATTATTGAATGTGAGGGATTCAGGATAGGGTTGATTCATGGAGATTCAGGCAAGGGGAAGAGTACACCTGATCGAGCTTACAACGCCTTTAAAGAACAAGCTGTTGATCTAATTGTTTTTGGACACAGTCATGCCCCTTTTATGGAATGGCGTGACGGAATTTTCATGTTTAACCCTGGTTCTCCGACGGACAAAAGGCGTGAGCCCCGATACTCCTTTGGAATATTGGATATCCAGCAAGGACAGCTAAGAGCAAATCATATGTATTTTTGAAAGCTGGTGCAGGCTTGAAATATCGTAGAAATAAGGTGAAACGTGAACACGGCATCATACAAAATGCTCTGGAGTGGCTTGAAAACTTAGGCCGCTTATCAGAAGTTATAGATATTATTCCCGGTGTTATAGACGTCACTCATTCCTCAGAACGAGGGATTGTCTATAAATATGAAACCCAAACAGGTTGTAAGCTTTTACTTAAAAGTAATGGTTCAATACAAGAAGTCTTTGTGGTGACCAAAAATCCGACGTGTGTTCTGGAATGGGTGAAGCAAGAATTTCCGCCAGATTTGCCATCGACGGGAGCTGAGGTTATTACGAAAAGTACCCAGAGATCAGTTCCTATGAAACAGTTGCCCAGCGTGCCTAAAGAACCCAACTATGCCTTCAAGAAGAAGGCCACCTCTAGAAGCCTTCATCAATCAAAAAAACGTCCTTACGGAAAAGTCTCTAAGACTAGTTTAGTTGATCTTGATCCCCCAAAAGTTGCTGATCAGTTGGACCGTGCAACACTTAAGGCTTTAAGTAAATTAAAAAAGTCTCTGGAATCCTCGAAAAATAAAAAAACTCATGCGAAGCGCGTAACATTGAACGACAAATAAAAACAGCTTAGGACTACTCCCTAAGCTGTTTTGTAATAATTAATAGATTATGTGTCTCCCAGATAGGAGGTCGGTGTATGGAAGTAGGTGGCATATTAGCCCCCGGTGCGGTTCAATCAACATTATTCAAACAATGGCATCTAGGTGAGCGTTTACTGGTGGAAGTCGTTCAGAAAACATCTGAGAGAGAAGGAACAATTCGTGTAAAAGGCCTAGATGTGTCTGCTCTCCTAGATACATCGACTAAAGTGGGGGAAAAGTTCTGGGTCAAAGTAGGTAATTTAAGCGAAGGTAGCTTATTGTTGATCCGCGAGCCTCTAATGCTGAAGCAAGGAGATATACCCATCGTCCCTCTACAATTTAAGCAACTTGTTGAGAGAGGGCTACCAAATAATCAGGAAATTATATCTTTACTTAAATCTTTTCCAATAGCAAATACCGGAATACTTAGTACTTTATTGACCAGTCTTCAAGGGACTCCATTGGATGGACTTCTCATGAAATTTCGAAATCTAATTCCACAATGGGAGGGGTTGTCAGAGGAAACTGGGGCGGAAAAGCTTGTGGAGTGTCTGCGTAAACTTGGACTAAATTACGAACAACGTATCCTGCAGATGATGAATTTAGATTATCAGTCCCTGGAAACCGAGAAAAACAGTTTAAAAGAAACGTTTAAATTTGTACTCCTCGATGCTCTTCGAAACCAAGATGGTTTGGATGATTCCGACGGAATACTGGTAAATTTGCTTCAGAAATTAACTGGACAGCAACTGTGGTTTAAAACTGGAGCTCTAGAAAATGCGTATCTATTACTTCATCTACCCTTGTTAAATCACGAACAACTTATGCCTGTACAAATAGCAATTGAAAGTTCTCGTAAAGGTGGTAAAATGGATGAACAACACTGTCGTGTGGGTATTCAACTGGAAACCGAGCAACTTGGACAAGTTGGGATAGATGCTTATTTTTATGAAGATTCATTGACCTTTCGTGTCCTCTCCAATGACCTCCAATTTCTGCCCCGACTCCTAGAGGAGGTTTTGCCTGAAACAAGGACTCAATTTTCTAAGCTGGGCTTCAAGTTGACGAATATCGAAACGGGTGAGCTAGCTCAAAACATAGAGTTTCAGAATTTCTTACGAGGATCCAGACGAAGTGGAGTTGATATTCAGAGTTGAAAGAAAAGCAAGATAAGGCAGCAGCTATAGTTTACGACCAAATCGGGGCACCTCGGATTGTGGCTAAAGGGGTTGGGGAAGTAGCTCGAAAAATGATTGAAACCGCTGAAGCAGAAGGCATACCTCTTCAAAAGAATGAAGTTCTCGTCGAAGCACTAATGCAAGTGGAATTAACCAAGGAAATTCCACCCCAGCTTTATCGTGCAGTGGCAGAGATCCTAGCCTTTATTTATAGATTGGAAAAAAGGAAATTACGTGGAAGTTAATTAGCCGTCCATACATAATTCATAGAATGCTTCGCAAACTATTATTAGATATAATAAAATGCGGGAGGTCGCTATGAATAATTCATTTGAAGTGCTTAATAAGATCCTTAAGGGAGAGCATATGGCCATCAGACAATATCAAGCCTATATTGGGGAACTAACCGACGGACCATTACGTAACCATCTAACGGGGATTCTCACAGATCATAAAGAGCATGCTACTAGAATATCGTATTACATTCAAACAAATGGAGGACAGGCTCAAGAAGGGGCTGGCTTCGTGGGTGTTCTGGCAGATTGGAAAACGCGTCTGACTAATTTAGGTAAGGCAGAGCCAATGAAGATCCTTGAACGCCTTTATGACGGGGAGGATAAGGGTCTAGCTCGTGCAGTACAATATTCGGAACAATACTTAAGTAGCGCTGAAAAAGAGGTCCTAGAACCCATCTTTTCAGATGAACATGATCATCTGAAACAATTACAGAGTCTAAGAGGGGGTCTCTACAGTAATATCTAAAGAGCGTTAAGTATATACCGGTATAAAATAAACAAGCAGCAGTAGCTACTTGTTTATTT
Organism: uncultured Desulfosporosinus sp.; assembly: GCA_927405585.1. Lineage (GTDB taxonomy): Bacteria > Bacillota > Desulfitobacteriia > Desulfitobacteriales > Desulfitobacteriaceae > Desulfosporosinus. The sequence goes on along the minus strand of CAKMJS010000029.1, from coordinate 4,211 downwards.
TGTCGTTTTTATTGCTTTTTCTTAGACCTTCTTGGCTAAGCGTCTTCGTGCTAGCATTTCCGCCACTTTCCCACTGTCACCAAGAAGAATACCCTGTAGTCTCCACTCGCGGAAGGTTTGCCAAAATTGTTGTTCTGAAATTCTACGAGTATATCCTTCAGATTCTTGGTCGTATGGCCAAAAAACATCAACCCATAAGGTGCCTTTGTTGCTTAAAACCATCACGAAATGAACTAGTTCTGGGTAAGTAGATTCGGTATCACGCATTAAAATGTGTGAACGACCATTAGGGAAGTCTGTTCGAATGTAAATTAGCTTCATCCACTGGCCCCCTTTGTGCTACTCTGTTGTGCATCGAGTATCACTTTTAGTATATCACGGAAAGAATAATTAAACGATGGATTTTTTGAGATCTGCTATCTTCTCCTTTTAACTTATGCTTAGGATTGAATGAAAGTTCATAGAATTAAAACGTATGCTGAAATGAGATTAGGATAAACTAGGATAGGGAAAATAAGAATTTATGGAGGGAATATTATATGCTTACAGTGATTCATACATTTAACGGTCCAGATGCTGATCGTATATTAGGAGAGGTTCGAACAGGAATACGATCGGTTGATAATATCCAAGGATTTAAATTTGCATCAGTTAATAAACAAGAAAATACATCGGATATTATGCTTTTTTCTAAATGGGAAAGTCTTTCTGCTTATGAAAATTGGGCAAATACCGTTGGCGAAAACAAAGCATTTAAGTCTTCCACGCCACAAATATTTGAAGTGCTTGAAGAAAAATATTAATCATCAGAGGTGCTAGGAGATATTTTCCTAGCACCTCAATTATATCTATTCTGAATTAGCTTAATTGAGCCGATGTTTATTAATAAGATCATGATACGCTACTTCCAGTTTCCTCATTTCTGATTTTTTGGAACTCAGCGGGGCGATTAGAAAGGGAAAATCATCAATCTGTCGAACGGGCATAATGCCCATGAGGGCATTGGTCATGAAAATCTCATCGGCCAATAATAGGTCTGAGAAGGGGTACAAACCCTCGCAAGTCGGAATCTGTTGTAACCGGGCTATATCGAGAATTATTTGACGACGTGTTCCTGGCAAACATCCGCTTGTTAAGGCGGGGGTAAAGAGAGTAGAATTTTTAATAAAAAAAAGATTGCTCATCGTACCTTCAGAAATGTAGCCTTTAGTATTAAGCCACAGGCCCTCTTCAGCACCTTTTAGAAGAGCTTCTTCCTTGGCTAGGATGTTTTCTAGATAATTGGTAGATTTAATAGAGACTAAAGGAGATAGCTCATTACGGAGGGTTGATAATCGGTGTAGTCGAATCCCCTGCGTATACTGAACGGGTGTATAGGGTATTGCTCGCTTGTGAAACAGTAGTTGGGATGGAAGCTCAGCTAGAGGTGACCCGCCGCTTAGCGTGATACGAAGTGCATAAGGGTATGGACTAGAGGTTTCTTCAATAAATCTATGAATCCATTTCACCCATTCAGTTTTATCCGGTAGATTAAGACGAAGAAACTTTGCCCCCTTGTTCATGCGGTGCCAATGCATATCAACAAAAAGTGGCCCAACTTCGGTGATGAGAAGTGTTTCAAAAAGACCGTAACCAAATAAAGCTAGGCGGTCATCGGAGGATAATGTCTCAGTTGGAAACATCTAATCGTCCTTTCAGAACCCTAAATAGGGCTTTAGCTTTATCAAGTGTTTCGTTGTACTCACTTTCAGGAATCGAGTCTGCCACGATCCCACCTCCAACATGGATATAAGCTTTCCCGTTTTTTAATAAAATCGTACGGATGACAATATTAAAGTCCCAAGCGCCATCAAAACCCATATAGCCAATGCTTCCAGTATACAAACCCCGTTTGAATATCTCCAACTCTTCAATAATTTCCATCGCCCGAATTTTAGGGGCTCCAGTGATTGACCCACCTGGGAAAACTGCCTGAATAATATCACTGGGTTTGAGATCACGCCTTAGTTGACCGGTAATAGTCGAAGCTAGGTGCCAAACAGTCGGATATTTTTCAAGTTGGATTAAATCTGGAACTTTAACCGTTCCGAATTCACAAATACGTCCGAGGTCGTTGCGTTCTAAATCAACAATCATGGTCAATTCGGCACGATCCTTCGAACTATTTTGAAGTTCAAAGGCTTGGCGCTGATCGTCTGATGTCGATTTTCCGCGGGGACGAGTACCTTTAATGGGTCGCGTTTCAATTTGCCCATCCATTTGAATTCGAATAAAGCGCTCTGGAGAACTGCAGAGAATTTGAAAATCCGAGTAAGGCAGAAATGCAGCAAAGGGAGCTGGGTTTTGTTGATGGAGTTGGGCATAGAGTTGCCATGGATCTCCCTCCCAAACCATTGAAAAGCGTTGGGTTAGGTTAGCTTGATAGATATCCCCAGCATAAATGTATTCAATAACGCGTTTTAGATCCTTTAAATACTGGGCATGAGAGACACTAGGGACGATGGTTGAGAGGGAATGGTTTAGCACTGGCATGATGTGGTCGAGATCGCTATGTTGCTCACATGAAACAAATGCATAAAGGATCTCTTCTAAATCAGTAAGCCTTTCTTGAGCTAAATCAGTATGGCAAATTCCATCTTCGTCGATACCGCAGGCGGTGATCCAATATTTTTGTTGAACGTGATCGTAGATTACGATTCCGTCATACCAATTGAAACGCCACAGAGGTAGGTTTAAGTCATCTGTAGTACCATCGGGTAGCGATTCGAGCTCATCTTTAAGATCATAGCTAAAATAACCTACTGCGCCACCGGAAAAGGGAAACGGAGAATGAAGTAGGTGGTATTTGCTCTGTGAATCGTTAAGAAAGTTTAAACTTTCCGATTTTTGAAGTGGGACTATTTCTTGATGAGAACGTTTCGCCCAGTACAGCTCAAGCTGATTTGGATAGGCTGTCGCTTCTAAAAAAGGGGATGCTCCCATATAAGAATAACGGCCAAGCTCTTTGTAATCGTTTCCACTATCCAAAAAAAACGGAGAAGGCTTCTCTTTAAATGCCGTAAATAAGTGACAAGGGGTAATTGAAAGGGAGAGTGGCTTGACAATCCAAGGCGATGGTGAATTCTTTAGATTCCAAATTTTAGCATTTTGGAGGGCGTTTTTTAACAATTGATGGCCAGACTGGGTTAAGATAGCTTCCGGGTGAAACTGAACTCCTTCAATGGGGAGAGAAACATGTCGTATTCCCATTATTTCGCCATCCTCTGACTCGGCAGTAATTACTAATTCCTCTGGAAGTGTACAGCGCTCGATGATTAGCGAGTGATACCGGGTCACTTCCAATGGATTAACTAAGTCAGTGAATACACCCTGCTGATCATGACGAATGAATGCTGTTTTTCCATGAATAGGCCTTATGGCTTGGACTACTTTTCCACCAAAATATTGTCCGATGGCTTGATGTCCGAGACATACTCCTAAAATAGGGATTTGGCCCTTAAAGCGTTGGAGGATAGCTAATGAAAGAGGAGATTCACTCGGAGTACAGGGTCCAGGTGAGATTACAATTAAATCAGGATGCATTGCTTCAATCGCAGTAATCGTGATTTCGTCATGGCGTTTGACTATGATGTGCTCTCCAAGTTCCCCGAAGTATTGATAGAGGTTGTAGGTAAAAGAATCGTGATTGTCTAGCAAAAATATCATCGTTGTTTCCCCTTTAAACCCGGACGGTTTCATTATCTTGAGGTTTCTACGCGTTATAGTTTCTCTGACTCAGGGTGTCTTTATCCAATTCATAGACTCTACATTTAATCCGTGAGACACATTTCTCTAGCATTTATTAACAAAAATAAAAGTTGCTATTAAGCAACTTTTATGAAATTAATTATTACCATGCAACATTTCTCTAACGGCTTTAAAGGCAGACCTTAGATTAGGGTTCTTGATACCCTGCAGAATAATTATTTGATTGAGGGTTACCTGTCCAATATTAGCCCCTTCAACCTCAATTTGAAGAGATTGCACATCAAGGGTAAGGACTTTCTTATCGACAAGAAAGGACATTCGCTTTGGTTGAGAAAAGTTGGTTTGAAGAAGTGTCGTGTTAGTAGGGGTAGTTATTGAGGGATTTTTGACTCCTGTCGTACGTAAATCACTTAAAACAAAGGAACACTCTACAAGTAAGTTTTGCATGATGGCTTTATTGGTAT
>CAKMJS010000028.1 GCA_927405585.1 uncultured Desulfosporosinus sp. | reverse complement strand
TGAATGAAAGGAGACTAACAAGATGGCTATAAGAGATGATCTGGTTGCGCTAGGAATGGTCGAAACCCGAGGAATAGTAGGAGCAATCGAGGCAGCCGATGCAATGGTCAAAGCAGCGAATGTGACGTTAATCGGCAAAGTAAAAGTGGGGGGAGCCTTAGTCACCGTGATGGTACGCGGAGACGTAGGAGCTGTGAAAGCATCGGTTGATGCAGGAGCAGCAGCGGCAGAACGAGTCGGAGAACTAATCAGTTGTCACGTCATACCCCGCCCACATCCTGAACTCGAAGCGATCTTACCAAAGCTACCAGTCTATGTCGAAGAAAAGCCGAAAACAAAGAACGTGGAAAATACGAAGTAAACTTGACATGAATTTCCACTAATCGAAGTGGGAGTCTTAGAGTGGATAAGGAGGGTTACCATGATCGAGCCCATTAGACCCAAAGTATTAGCCGTGAGATTAATACCCAATGTCGCCCCGGATTTAGCAGAGAAATTGGGACTCACGAAGTATCAACGATCCATCGGAATGATCACAGCGGACATCGATGATTCAACCTACGTAGCCTTAGACGAAGCAACCAAAAAAGCAGAAGTCGAAGTCGTTTATGCAAAAAGTTTTTATTGCGGAGCAGCGCGAGCCTCAGGCCCGTTATCAGGAGAAATCATCGGAATCTTCGCAGGCCCGAATCCAGCAGAAGTTCGAGCAGGCGTCGATGCATGCATAGACCACTTAGAAAGCGAGTGTTTTTTCTACACGTGTGATGGAGGAAAAACAGCGTGGTTCCCGCATACCATTTCCAGAACGGGAAGTTACCTATCTAAGATAGCAGGAATACCAGAAGGACAACCCCTCGCCTATTTAATCGCCCCCCCGATCGAGGCTATGTACGGACTGGACGCCGCGTTAAAAGCAGCGGAAGTCAGCATGAAAGCATTTTACGGCCCCCCGACCGAAACCAACTTTGGGGGCGGGTTATTAACCGGCTCGCAAAGCGCGTGTAAGTCAGCCTGTGAGGCCTTCCAACGCGCCGTGATCGACGTCGTAGAAAATGGCCTTAAATTCTAAAGAAGGGGAGGTGCAGCTTTGTAATGGAACTTGATCGAGACTTGTGTTCCTTACAGGAAGCCCGAAATTTAGTAAAAGCTGCCCGCAAAGCCCAAGAAGCCCTCATGAACTTCACGCAAGAACAAGTGGATCATATCATAGACATGATGCGCGAGGCAGGCGAAGCGAACGCAGCAAGATTAGCCATGATGGCCGTTTCGGAAACCGGAATGGGAAATTATGCGGATAAATGTTTTAAGAATTATTTTGCATCGAGAACCGTGTATGACTTTATAGTACCTATGAAAACCGTCGGAATCATCCGAGAAGATCACGAACGAAAGATTTGGGAAATAGCAGAGCCCGTGGGCGTGATCGCCGGAATCATCCCGACCACGAACCCCACCTCCACCGTGATCTACAAAGCCATGATCGCCCTAAAATCGCGCAATGCGATCGTATTTTCCCCACACCCGACGGCCGTACGCTGTACCAATGAAGCAGCGAAAATCATGCATCAAGCAGCCGTGGCAGCAGGCGCTCCAGAAGGAGTGATCGGATGCATCCTGAATGTCTCGATGGGAGCCACCACAGAACTGATGAAACACCCCAGTGTGGCGATGATCTTAGCGACGGGTGGAAGCGCATTAGTGAAAGCAGCCTACAGCAGCGGAAAACCAGCTCTTGGCGTCGGACCTGGCAATGTCCCCGCCTTTGTCGAACGGAGTGCGGAGCTAGCCAAGGCAGCCGAATATATCGTCATGGGCAAGACCTTTGACAATGGCACCATCTGTGCATCAGAACAAGCAATCGTCGCAGAAGAATGCATAGCGGATGACCTCATCAAGCATCTTAAACGGAATGGTGCACATTTTCTCGATCCCGAAGAAGTACAGAAATTATCCTCGGTGGTGATGCTAGGAAACGGAGGAGTTAACCCCAAAGTAGTGGGGAAAGACCCGAAATTCATCGCCCAAATGGCCGGAATCACCATTCCAGAACAAACGAAATGTCTAATAGCCCCCTTAGCAGGCGTCGGGTTAAAATGGCCCTTGTCGTATGAGAAGCTAACCACGGTACTAGGATTTTACCGAGTCTCAGACTGGCATGAGGGCTGTGAGCGATGCCTAGAGCTCTTAAACATTGGAGGAGTGGGGCATAGTCTAGTAATCCACAGCACGAACGAAGAAATCATACGAGAATTCGCTCTTAAAAAACCCGTCAACCGAATCTTGGTGAATACCCCAGCAGCGATGGGAGGAGTCGGAGCGACAACCGGCCTAGCACCCTCCTTCACGTTAGGGTGTGGAACTTGGGCAGGCTCGAGTGTTTCAGAAAACGTCACACCACTGCACTTGATCAACATCAAACGAGTAGCGTGGCATTTGGGAATCCCAGAGCGCAAACCAGTGGAACCCATGAAAGTGATGGGCACGGGTGAGAGGACACAAAACCAGAACCCGAACCCGAACCAGAATCAAGCAGTCGATGCACAGCTGGTCCAAGAAATCGTAAGCCAAGTCATGCGCGTGTTAAAGGGACGGTCCTTTTAACACACTTTTGACAATTTAATACATTACCCAACACGAGTAGACTAATTAAATAGACAAAGTCCAAGATTACGAATAGAAAAGAAGCAATTTATACACGAACGACGAACGACAAACCACGAATAACAAACCACGAATAGAGGAGGGGACAAATCAATGGCACAAGATCGATCTGTAATAGCCCTAGGAATGATAGAAACCAAAGGATTAATCCCAGCGATTGAAGCAGCGGATCAAATGTTAAAAGCGGCTAACGTGACACTCTGCGGAAAAGAACATGTTTCCGGAGGATTAGTCTCAGTAATGGTCCGTGGCGATGTTGGCGCAGTGAAAGCAGCAGTGGATGCAGGAGCAGCAGCAGCCCAGCGAGTTGGAGAGCTTCTCAGTGTACACGTAATACCTCGCCCCCATCAGGACGTCGAATACATTTTGCCAACCGGCGATAATAAAAGCTACGGTGAGAAATAAGAAACAGGAAGTCAGACAGTGGATGGTTGAAGTTTAAGATTCGATCGTCAAAATCGACTTCTGAACCTCTGGTTACTGAGCTCAGATTTCTGTAATGGGGTGAGGACTTGATCGTCACAGAGTATGAATTGCGAGCCAATTGGCATAAAACGAAGGAGAAAGTCATCACGTTACCACCAGGAAGCGTGATCACCCCTTCTGCTAGAGACTTTATACGGTCCAAAGGAATCGATGTAAGAATTGAAGGAAACGGGATTCTAGACATTAACAAGACGACGTTTTCCAATTCCCAACAAACGGTCCTAAGGCACAAACCGTACGAAGAAAAATTAAACGTCCCTCGAGAAAGCCAACCAAGTCAAAATCCATCAGGAACCAAACCCGAACACATGACCCACTTGCATCAAGGGTCCTTAGTCACAAAAACCCACCCAGTGATTGCCTACCGAGGCCAGCTCGATCTGTTTCAGTGTGAACTCGTCGCGGCCCAAGTAGCCTTTGAGCAGGTGGGGGAAAAAGGCTTAATACTGAAGTTAGAAGAAATTGCCGTCTTTGCGAGAACTCTGATGGTCCATGAAGTAAAAGAGACCCCGTTTCAATGGGAAACCCTGATAGGACTGACACCAGAAGAACTAAGGGAGAGATCACATTATCCCAAGAAATACTATGGAGTGGAGCATACGCCCTTAAGTTATACCCATGGTAGGGTCGTTGCTATACTTCAACATCTGAGGGCCAAGTCCCGTGAAGTAGAACTGTACGCCAACCGAGCCTTCAGCAACGATTTAGGAGAATGTACACGTACGGACCTGATCCAGGCCTTAAACCGCCTGTCCAGTGCATTCTATATCCTCGCATGTGAAGTTCGAGGACGGAATGAGAATTTGAAGAAACACGGGAAATCAGATAAACAAGAAAAACTAATTCCGATAGGCGTGTCTAACCGACATATTCATCTCTCAGAAGAGGACCTATTTACGTTGTTCGGTGACAACTATGCCTTGACCCTCCAAAAGGAGCTCTCCCAGCCAGGACAGTTCGCAGCCCAAGAAATCGTCACCTTAGTAGGACCGAAAGGCACCCTTGAAAAGGTACGAATCTTAGGACCCGTAAGAAAAAAAACCCAAGCAGAAATCAGCGCAACGGATAGTTATAAGCTGGGGATCAAGCCCGTCATCCGAGATTCAGGGGAACACGTAGGAACCCCAGGCCTAAAAATTGTCGGTCCAGTGGGTCAGGTAGACATGAAATCCGGCGTGATGGTGGCTAGTCGGCATATACACCTAAACCTTGAACAAGCTTCGGAGTGGTCTTTAAGCGATGGAGATCGAGTACGCGTTCAAATTCAAAGTAAACGCCCGATGATCTTTGAAGATGTGTTAATTCGAGTCAATGAACATTACCAGAAGGAGATGCACCTGGATTTGGATGAAGCCAATGCGGCCCTCATCGACGGACAAACCCAAGGCATGCTCATGGAGGTATGAACCATGAATGAAGAACTCATCAAGGAAATCGTGAGTCGTATCCTCTCTGAACCCTCGTTTCAAGCGCTCCTGCAGGGAAATACAACAGGGACCCTAGAAAACAAGGTAATAAAACCAGCTGGGATAGTCCTTTTAAACTACGTATCGGATTTAGAGCAAGTTTTAAGGGCTGTAAAGCTTAGCTACGGAGCAGATTATACCCTAAGCGTTTTACCAAGTGATCAAGTCTTTGTGGCCAAACCAACTCTACCAGAAGGGATGAGCTGGATAACGCCACAAGATGCCTTAAGAAAGACAACTTGGCAACAAATTATTATACCGACATGCTCCGCGAATACTCTAGCTAAAGCTGCCTTAGGCATTCGAGATAATCCAATTAATGAAATCATAGGGCGCGGGATAAGCCAAGGCATACCCACCTTGTTAGTGATAGAGTATCTCGGATTTACCGCACAAACCCCAAAAGCCTACAAGGAACTGTATGAAGGTTATCTACTAACCGTCCAGTCTTTCGGAGTGTCGGTGTCAGCCACCCTTAGTGAAGAATGCACCATAAATAGAAAAACTAATCCACCGATCCGAACCAGCCTTAATGAGCAAAGGTCCGCTAACAACAGACAGAAAAATATCTCCGATGAGCAGAGTGAACTCGCTCGGAATGAGATCCGATTCGATAAGAAGTTCTTAGGAGACAAACAGGTCTACGGAATCCCAGAAGGATCGATCGTTCTCGTGAAACGAGGGACAGTCGTCTCTCCACTAGCCCGAGACACCTTGAAGAGTCGCAAAATCGAATTACGGCAGGAGATGGAGGAAGGAAGACAATGATTTTAGCCCGTGTCATAGGCAATGTATGGTCGACACGTAAAGAAGAATCACTCCGTGGACTAAAGTTTTTAGTCGTCCAACCGGTTACTCTCTCCTATGCAGAAGACGGTTCAGCGAAGCTCACGGAATTTGGGAACTCGCTGATCGCAGCCGATCAAATCGGAGCCGGAGAAGACGAAATCGTCATGATTGCCAGCGGCTCCTCGGCCCGACAAGGACTGGCCAATAATAGCATCCCCATCGATGCCACCATCGTGGGCATCATTGATAAAGAAACCTTTGAAGCGTAGGGCTAAAGTGGGTGAAAGAATGAACGAAATGACCATAAGTGAGATAGTTCGAAAAGCAGGGGTCGTCGGAGCAGGCGGTGCAGGATTTCCGACGCATGTCAAGCTCTCGGCGCAAGCAGAGATCGTGATCGTCAACGGAGCAGAATGCGAGCCCTTACTGAAGACAGACCAACAACTCGCAGCACACTATTCAGAACAGCTCATCAAAGGCTTAACCTTAGCCATGGAAGCAACCGGTGCCAAACAAGGGATCATCGCCTTAAAAGCCAAGTATAAGGAAGCCATAACAGCCTTAAAACCCTATTTAACCGAGCAAGTGACAATAGCAATTATGCCAGATATTTATCCCGCTGGAGATGAAGTCATCACGATCTGGTTAACCACAGGACGGCGAGTCCCCCCCGGAGGAATCCCCTTAAACATCGGGGTGGTCGTCAATAACGTACAGACCCTCATCAATGTAGCGAGAGCTTATGACGGAGAGCCGGTCACTACGCGTACCCTGACCGTCACAGGGGCCGTGAAAAATCCCCTCACTGTCACAGTGCCGATCGGAACCTCACTGCGGGAAGTACTAGAACTTGCGAGTGGAGGACGCTCCGAGGACCTAGTGTATATCAATGGAGGCCCGATGATGGGGAGCGTGATCACGGATCTAAACGAGCCTGTGACCAAGACTACAGGAGGACTCATTGCCTTACCTAAGGATCATCTGCTGATCCAGAGAAAAAGCAGAACGCTAGAAACCATTTTACGCATCGCCAAAACAGTCTGTGAACAGTGTTGCTTCTGTACCGAACTCTGTCCAAGACACATGATCGGTCATGAATTATCACCGCATCTCCTGATCCGAGCGGTGAACTATAAAAACCTAGGAAAACCATCGATGTTAACAAGTGCCCTTACCTGTTCAGAATGTGGAGTATGTGAAGCCTATGCCTGTCCGGTGGGAATATCCCCGCTCCGAGTGAATCAGGCTTTGAAAGCAGAGCTAAGAGCCAAGGGCCTTAAATACCAAGGAGACCTAGGTAAGGTTGACCCGATGTCCAAACATCGTTTAATACCAACATCCCGCTTAATGGATCGTCTAAACTTACGCTCGTTGTACAAAGAAGCGCCCTTATCTCACGAGAGCTATGAGCCAGAAGAGGTGACCCTAAAGCTTCAACAACATATAGGGGCACCCGCCGAGCCTATAGTCAAGGTAGGAGACGTCGTAAGTCACGGCCAAGTTGTGGGAGAAATTCCAGTAGGAGCCTTAGGTGCTCGGATCCATGCCAGTCTTTCTGGAACCGTGATTCAGGTCACGCCCCATACGATAACGATACGGAAAGAGGGTGGTAGAAAGTGATCCATGCAATAGGGCTCGTCGAGTTTACAAGCATAGCCCAAGGCATCGAAGGCGCCGATATCATGGCCAAAACAGCGGATGTGAACATCTTAGTGGCGAAAACCACCTGTCCTGGAAAATACATTGTCTTAGTGAGTGGAGATGTGTCGTCGATTCAGCAAGCGGTGAACGCCGGCATCGAACTAGGTGCTGAGACCGTGGTGGATTCCTTTGTGATACCCAATGTCCACCCCTCCATATTACCCGCCATCAGTGGCGTGAGTACACTAAACGCTATAAAAGCGCTAGGAATCATAGAAACGTACAGCGTCGCCTCCTTAATCGAGGCAGCGGATGCGGCAGTAAAAGCGGGGGATGTTGAGCCGTTGCTCCTTCATCTAGCCTTTGGAATTGGTGGAAAAAGTTACACAATTCTCACGGGAGAAGTCGCCGCCGTGAAAGCAGCGGTAGAAGTAGGAAGTACACTTGCCAGTGAGAAGGGTTTACTCATAAAACAAGTTGTCATTCCGCGTCCAGCAAAACAACTCATTGAGAGTTTGCTATAGCGAGGCGCGAAGCACGAAGTTCGAAGATCGAGACTAGGACCACGAGGCGCGAATTACGGATGAAGTAAGTACTAAGGGAAGACTAAAAAGACTAAGAACGAAAACTTAAATATCGAGCCTCGAACATCGAACTTCGAGCCTCGAATAAGGAGGTGTATCCTATGGGACGATTTATATCAGCGGCGGTCTTGCGAGAAATGGCCAAGATGGATAAAGATATAGTTTTAGAAGAAGATAGTGTACTGACCCCCTCAGCGAAAGATTTAGCCAAAGAGTTAGGAATTACGATTACCAAAGGACGACAAGAAATCGTCAGCCAAAGAGTGATCGGTCAATCGGCAGGGCAACAGGTCGAACTCTTAAACGAACGATCTGGAGCGTCAGTGGCAAATGACACAGACCACCAAAATGCTGAGCTTAAAAAAACAGTGCAGCAAATTTTGAGTGAGCTCTTAAAACCAGCCTGTGAGAACCCCAAAGCAACCCATGTAGTCGGTAAAAATGTCGTAATCCAGCCCTTTACAGAAGCTCCTCCAGGGCAAAAAGTAGGGCTTGTTGATGTGATTGATGCACGGGTTGGAAATTTGGCATCGGGCTTTATGACATTTGACCACTCCAGATTACCATGGTTTCTAAACTATGATGAAGTGGATTACGTCATAGAAGGTGATTTTGTGCTAGAAGTGGAGGGCCAAGTGTTCCGAGCTGTAGCAGGGGATGTGGTTTATATTCCGAAGGGAAGCAAGGTAGTCTTTTCTTCTCCAACCTTTTGCAAGGTGTTTTATGCAACCTATCCTGCCAACTGGGCGGATTTTTGCGAGTAAGATCAATAAGTCGGATAGGGAGA
>CAKMJS010000027.1 GCA_927405585.1 uncultured Desulfosporosinus sp. | reverse complement strand
AACTTAACATCGCCTAATCCCATTCCCTGCGGGTAAACTCGGGCAATGATCCAAAATAAACCTCCTGCACCTAAGGCGCTGAGCGCACTTTCCCATCCGCCTGGGTTTCCCGGTATGAGAATAGCTCCCAGTAAACCTAGACCCAAAAGGGGAAGGGTAAGAACATCTGGTAGACGAAACGTATCCAAATCAATAAAGGATAAAGCCACAAGTACTGCTACAAAAGTAAGGTTTAAGAATAACCGGGCAGGATGCATCTCAACATTGAAACTTAAGTAAGCCGTCATACAGAAGAGGAGCCCTGTAACAAGTTCAACGGCAGGATAACGCCATGAGATCCTCCCCTGACAACTACGACACAGCCCTTTCTGAATCAGAAAGCTTATTACGGGAATTAGTTCCCATGCCCGAAGGACATGTCCACATGAGGGGCAATGTGAACTTGGCGAAACGATGGATTCATCACGTGGGACACGATAGATGACGACATTCAGAAAACTACCAATCAGGAATCCTAAGAGCCCGATGGTTATACTCATAAAATACAATGACGTGTCCTCTTTTCTGGTTAGAATTTCTACGTTCTAATGTTGGAGTTCAGTTATTGTCCTAGTTGGATACTAGTTAGCTAAGAGCTACTTAAACTGAAGGCTACTAAGCTGACGGTTAGTGGGATGTAGGTTTGCGAGCAGCAAAGTTAGTTAGCTGAAGTCCAAAGGAGTGTCGCAAGGCTTTGATCATATACCTGAACCTCAGCTACCAAGTCATTGCTGTTCAAATAAATCATGATGGTGTTGGTTATAGTCCCAGAAATCGTCATTTTCATGGGATCTGATGCGTCTTCAGTAATAGTAACTACTCCAAACCCCTTTTTCCCATCAGCAGCAGCCTGCTGCGTGGTCGATGTGTCCAACTTACTTATGTATTTAGGGATGAGACTGGCACTAGACACTACTCCACTGGTTCCCGTTAAATCAGTAGGATACGTTCCATTCTCCAACTGATATCGATCCAAAGCAGCTTTAACCTGATGCCCTGTTGCCACATCCGCTTTTTGCCGTGCGTTTGCTGTACTTGACACTAATTTTGGAATTGCAACGGCGCCCAAGACGGCAATAATTATAATTACAGCCAGCACTTCAATGAGTGTAAACCCATTCTCTCGCTTAATTGGATTCATCTAACACTCCTCCTCAATCGTCTTAGAGACTCTTGTCATCACGTGTTGTATGTATTCCTTGTGTTAATCAAGCTGTGAACTGAGATCAAAAATTGGAAGCATTACTCCCGCTGCAACTAGGCCGATCAGTCCAGCAACTGCGAGAATTAGTATCGGTTCAATCATGCGCGTTAACCGATCGAGCTGATCCTCCAGCTCACGGCGAAACATTTGTGTGACGTGGTGAAGCATCCGGTCTAACTGCCCTGATTCCTCAGCAACTGCAATCATTTCCGCCGCCTCTTTGGGAAAGACTCCCGAGGCACGCAGTAAAGGAGCCATGCGCTTCCCTTGGCGAACGTGCATTACGAGCTGGTTCATTAATTCAAGCATCTCAGGCCCCTTCACCGCTCCTGCTGTTAAGCGCAGTGCCTCAAGCAACGGAATACCAGCACTTAATAGGCGGCTTAGCATCCGACTAAATTGTACCAGATCGCGAAGACGATAGACCTTCCCGATAAGAGGAAGCCTGCCGAGTACGAGCACCAGACGCTTTTTCCAAAGCTCTGGGCTAGTTAGTCTCAGAACCAGTAAGCCACCCGAGACCAACCCAACTGTACTCCACAGTATTAAGGGAAGTTTACGACTACTGACAAAAATGACCTCAGTCAAAAACGGCAATTCTGCGCCCATACTCGTAAAGAGTGTTTCATACATTGGGAGCACCCAGACAGAGAGGACGAATAGTACAACGAGCACTGCAAAAACCAAAAGGATCGGGTAGGCAAGAGCTGCCATAATTTTTTTATGATAAATAGTTTCTTGATCTGCTTCATCGGCCACTTCGCTGAGTACTTTTCCCAGGGTACCAGTATATTCGCCGGCTTTGATCATGGAGAGTACAAATGAGTTAGGGGCTGGATTGAGGAGAGACATTGCCTCCGACAAGTCGCTGCCTTCTTCCACTCGTTCCTTGATACTCTGCCATTGTTCCAGTTGAATTGATGATTTCTCTTCATGAAAGGTCATGAGGTCTAGAGCTTGAAGTAAGGGAATCCCTGCTTCGAGTAAGGTCGCTAACCTGCGAGCGAAATGGCTCCACTGGAAATCCTTATTAGCGAATAAAAATACTCTTTGCCAATTTCGACTACTTCGAATTACTACTGGAAAGTAACCTTCATTCCTTAGGCGCGTTTGAATCTCTGAAATCTGATCCCCTTCCGATACTCCGTGCTGAATTATTCCATTAGCGTCAACCGCTTTCCAGACAAAACCTTGCCGACTCATCTTCTTAAACTATCAGGATTCAGCATCTTTTCTTGGGCAACCTCCTGAGAAATTAGGCCCTTATGCACTAAGTCGATGATCGCTTTATCCATGGTTTGCATCCCTAGTTTGGTATTCGTCTGGATAACAGTTGGCAATTGATGGGTTTTTCCTTCACGAATGAGACTTCGAACTGCTGGCGTTGCCAACAAAACCTCAATGGCTGCCACGCGACCCTTGTGATCTGCCCTAGGAAATAGTTGTTGGGATAATATCCCCTGTAAAACAGCAGCCAGCTGCACTCGGATTTGTTGCTGTTGATGCGGTGGGAAAACATCAATCATCCGATCTACCGATTGGGTCGCATCATTTGTATGGAGCGTACTGAAAACCAAGTGTCCGGTTTCAGCGGCTGTCACAGCGGTGGCAATGGTTTCTAAATCTCGCATTTCTCCCACTAAAATTACATCAGGATCTTGCCGCAATACGGCGCGTAACGCATTCGTAAACGATAGGGTATCGTTCCCGACTTCTCGTTGATTAACTAAGCTCAATTTATGCCGGTGTAAATACTCGATAGGATCTTCAATCGTGACAATGTGACAGGCCCTCGTTCGATTAATGTAGTCTACTAAAGAGGCCAGAGTGGTCGATTTACCACTTCCAGTCGGACCGGTCACTAATACCAACCCTTTATGCATCTTTGCTAACTCAATACACACCGGTGGCAGCCCCAAGCTTTCGGGGTCGGGAATGACATAAGGAATCAATCGCACGACCACCCCGATGGATCCACGCTGACGAAATACGTTCACACGGTATCGTCCAACGCCTGGCAAACTATATGAAATATCCAGTTCACCGTATTCGAAAAATCGTTTAGCTTGTTGTTCATTCATCAGGGAACGGGCAAACATTTCTAAATCAGCCTGAGAAAGTTTTTTCGCTTGTAGTTGAACCATTGAGCCATCAATTCTCAAAACAGGGGGACTCTCCACCGTCAAATGAATATCCGAAGCCTTCTGTTCTCCCGCCAAATGCATAAGTCCTTCAAGTGAAAGCATCTCTTTTCTCTCCTCTTACCCTTCAATTCCAGAAACAGCATGTAATACTTCTTCCACTGTTGTTAATCCTTGGGCTACCTTTAATAACCCATCTTCAAAGACTGTGAGCATTCCTGAAACCATCGCCTGTTGCTCAATGTCCCTAGAATTATGTCGAGACAGTACAAGATTCTTGATCTCTTGATTATATAGCAAAAACTCATGAATCCCAATCCTTCCCCGAAATCCAGTTCCAAGACATTCTGGGCATCCGATGGCGCGATAAAGCAGGGTAATAGAGGCTGGTAATTGAGAGGCTCTCTTCTCTGAGGCTGATAGAGTGTATGGGCTCTTACAATGTTCACACAATTTTCGAACTAAACGTTGGGATAAAACCCCACTGACAACAGACGCTAAGAGATAGGGTTCGATGCCCATATCCATTAAGCGAGTCAACGCCTCTGCAGCGGTATTAGTATGGAGCGTCGATAAGACTAAATGTCCTGTGAGGGACGCCGTGACGGCGATTCTGGCGGTTTCCTCGTCGCGGATTTCACCGATCATAATCACATCTGGGTCTTGCCGTAAGATATGCCTTAAACCGACTGCAAAAGTAAGTCCTGCCTGAAGATTGACCTGAACTTGGTTAACCCCTGTAAGTTGGTATTCGACAGGCTCTTCAATTGAAATGATGTTTTGCTCCTCGGCATTCAGTTCCCTGAGCAATGCATATAGGGTTGTGGTTTTACCACTTCCCGTTGGCCCTACAACTAAAATTAAACCGTTGGTTCGTTTTAATAAGACTTGTACCCCTGCTTCCACCTCTGAACGCATTCCTAAGCCACCCAGCGGACGCTGAGCCATCTTGGGGTCTAATATACGTAGGACAATTTTTTCTCCATATACTATGGGCAAGGAGGACATCCGCAGGTCGACACTCCGCGACCCTGCGCTAAACGTCATTCGGCCATCCTGAGGAATGCGTCGTTCGGCGACATCCATTTGAGCCATAACCTTTAAACAAGAGACAATACTCCGTGCAGTGTTTGTTGCTAGGACATGCTTCCGAATGAGTTTACCGTCTATTCGATAGCGCACCACAAAGTCATTTTTGCGAGGTTCCCAATGAATGTCGCTCACCCCCTGAACGACCGCTTCGTGCAACACAGAGTGGATTAATTTCAGCGTGGGCGCATCTTCTTCCTGAGCATCGCCCTCGTTGGACTTGATCACCCATACAGCTTGATCTTCGCAGGTTCTGTCCGTCAGATGAGCAAGTCGGGCAACCGATTGCTCTACTGTTAAACACAGTCGAATTGCAGTTTGGATTTCATCTTTCTTGGCAAAAGCTGGCTCAACCTCTAATCCCGTGAACATCCTGACATCTCGGAGAGCACGTTCATTGGTAGGGTCAACCATGGCAACTCTGAGAATCCCCGCACGTCGTTCAAACGGGATAAGGGTATAGCGACGTGCCATTTCTTCGGGAATTAACCCCGCTACCCTAGGCTCAATAATGACTTGGGTCAGAGAAATTTCTGGGATACTCAAATATCTGCGGACTGCTTCTTCTAAGCTTACTTTGGGCAATACACCCATGCGCACCAGAACCTCTCCGACTGGTTCTCCACTTTTCAAGGCACCGCTTAATCCCCCTGCCAATTCTTGAGCATTAATATAGGCATTATTGAGTAAAAACTGACCAAATTCATAATGTTTTATCATGATGCTCTAATGTAACTCCTGATAGCTCTTCATGATCCACTTTCCGGCATCTACATCTAACTGAAGAATTTCCTCAATTTTTCGAATGGCCAATCCAGACTTTCCCTCAGAAGTCACTTTATACCCTCCTCCACTCAACACGATTACGATCTCAACACGCCCAGTATCTAACGATAAACTTCCCTTCCGCAGTCCAGGGTTAACCAGCAGATGGGCTTTTGCCCATTCGATTCCTCCTTCAGCCACATAAAGGGCTTGTCGGCTTTGAGCAACACGTCTTACCATTCGATTCTCCGCATTCGCCTTTATATAACCTTCCATCCCTAGTCCTGATAAGGTTATCAAAAGGAGCAGGATAAGAAGGCTGACATAACCTCTTGACTTGTGCTTACTTAGGACGCAGGAGAGTATGTCCTCTTCCGGATGACCCCACGCCACGTCGCGCTTTGTCCACCTAAACTTGCCTCCAAAAATACTTCCCATAACCCAGGTTCCACCTCCGTACATTTCCATTTTGAAATATAGCTTGCCAACGGCTGTGAAACGTTTAAGTGTCTCCAATAAAGATCTTTTATCCCATCTCGATCCAGATCATTGACTAAATAGGTGTCAAGGGTAGGTACTGGGTTAGCATTATCAGGCATTGGTAAAATCCTTAAAACTCCTGAAGCTTCGACCCATTCCACGGTTTTTGCCATACGAATCGCATCGGAGACGGTTTTTCCAGTGGTCATAACGGAGTAATGCGCTTCCAATTGACTTTTAAGGGCACGTGCCTCCCGCCACTGATCCGATATGACGCGCATCGAAGTCATCAGCAACATACTAGAAATGATTAAGGCAAATATTACTTCTAGTAGAGTTAAACCACATTCTGAATTAGTTCTCTTGCTACTCAACTGCATAAAGACTCTCTAATTTGTACTGAAAAGGGTTTCCCCGTTCCGTCCAACGCACTTCCACGCTAACTCTCATGAGTTGAGGTCCCCCCTCCCATTCAGATTGAATCAGCCAGCTAAATTTCCCCTCGTACCCTTCTACAGTCCCACCCGGTATGCAGGCTTGGTTCGCGATATTATCGCTCCAGGCATGAACCGCTAAGTGGTCTAGTTTATTCTGGGCTAGATTTGCCCCCTCCATAAGAGTAGTGGCTTGTCGTGCTTCGGAAACTGCTCCCTGTGTCAAACCGAAGAGCGCAGCAAATCCTAAAGAAAAAAGAAACGTGGCCAGTAACACATCCAACAACACATACCCCTGCGAGGTCTTTGTTTTGTCCGTCGTCTCCTCCCCCTTAAGTTTGCTGTTTGCATATTCACAAGTTCTGTTGAAGAAACCTAATGCAGAACGGCCTTCTCTCCTGCTCTTCTCGAGTGCCTTCTCTTTTTACCTCTTTTACCTCTTTTACCTCTTTTACCCTTTCCTCTACTGTCTCTCTATTGAACCTGTCCCCAGGCATCAATCTGGTAAACTTGAGCAGAATCAAAAGGATTGATGGGGATTTCATCCAGATAAGGACCCCGCCAGCCACTCATACCGTTCGGAGCTTGAACCAAATGCGAGACACTGAGCGGATACGTTCCGATATCAAGTTGGTAAAGTCGAGCAGCGCCTTCAATTCTAACTTTGTTGGCTAGGTCGACACGAACCAAAACCTGATTCGTCGTAGAATCAAAATGTGACGTTGCCAAGCTCAGAATCACTCCTAATATAAAAAGGACTAACAGGATTTCCCATAATGTAAAACCAGCTTGCAAATTTTCTTCTTTTGCCCCCTTCTTGCTCCTCCTTACAATAATCTTCACCACCAGTTTCAAAGATATAGTATGGTTACCTCATTTTTCCTTTTTTAACTTCTCTATTCACTTTGAAACTCCTGCAATCTTTCAAGCTCCTCGACATAACAACCGTCTATTATATAATCTCTTTCAATATATTTAAGATTATCCCAAGAACACTAGGATCTCTATTGGAAAACAAAAATCTGACAAAGATATTCTATCCTTGCCAGACCTTTTCACCACATCTTCTCTATACCTCTATATACTATAAAACCTGTTTCCAGGCGTCCAAGATCTCGGGATCTGTACATTCTTTGGAAACAACTGCTTGCCCAATCCCTTGTGGAAGAATTAGAATTTTTCGTCCTCCATGGTTTTTCTTATCCGCTTTCATAAGTTGTAATAAGACCTGAGGGTCTTGCCCTTCCATCGATATTTCCGAAATTTTGATAGGTAACCCATAGCTGTTCAGCAAAAGCTTGATTCGATCAACCTCTGCCAGGGTCATCTGTCCTTTAGCATTGGCCAGATGAGCAGCAGCTACAAGACCGATGCTAACCCCTTGCCCATGAGTCACACCACGATAGTTCATCTCTGTCTCTAAGGCATGCCCGAAGCTATGACCTAGATTTAACAACGCACGTACCCCTTGTTCACGTTCGTCTTGGGAAACAATTCTCACTTTGACCGATGAGGACCGTACCACCATTTCACGCCAAATCAAGGGGTTACGTTGTTTAAGGCTCTCTTCTTGCCTTTCGAAAAACTCAAAGAGGTCCAAGTCGTCAATTAAGGCATGTTTAATGCTTTCAGCTAATCCATTTTCAACTTCTTCCCAGGGCAAACTATCTAGCGTTGTAAAGTCTGTCCAAACCGCCAATGGAGGATAAAATGCCCCGATAATGTTCTTTCCAATCGGATGGTTCACGGCAACTTTTCCGCCAAGACTACTGTCCACTTGCGCCAATAAGGTGGTAGGAACTTGAATTAAACGAATCCCCCGCATAAAGACACTGGCAAAAAAACCAGCCAAATCCCCAATAACCCCGCCTCCGAGTGCAATAACTAGAGTGTGACGGTCTGCACCGCAGCGTAGCGCCGCTGTCGTTAGCTGACTTAAGCGATCCAGTGACTTTTCTGATTCCCCCGAGGGGACAAACAAAAAATCAAAGCGATAATCCATAAGTCCTTTCTGGAGACGTTCCGCGTAAAGTTTCGCAATGACTGGATTGGTGATGATCAGAATATGCTCTAATTCTTTGAACTGAGAATGAAGGTACTCTCCCAACGCTTCGAGAGGCGCTCCTAAAAACACAGGATAGGGTTTAGCGGCCGTTACTTCAATTTTTTGACACTCTAGTAAACTCATGTTCAGTCATCCTTCCAAGCTCTCCAAGAATCTCGTTCACCACTTCATCGATGTTTTTCCGGGATGTATCTACTGTAAAGTCTGCCTGCGCGTAGCATGCTTGCCGCTCAAACCACAATTTTTCAATGGCCTCTTTTGTACCTTTGAGAAGTGGACGGTCATTTTTATGTCCAATTCGACTGAGAATAGCTTCTAGTGAAGCATGAAGACCTATAATAAATCCATTCCGCGCCAAAACCTCGAAATTACGAGGGTCTACCACGGTCCCTCCACCGGTTGCAATAACCAGTCTGTCCTGCTGACTGAGCCTTCCAACCACAATTCTTTCTTCTGACCGGAAGCGGGTCTCCCCATGCCGTCGGAAAATTTCAGTCACACTCAAGTTTGTGACTTCTCCAATGACATAGTCTGTATCGACAAAGTCCCAAGCGAGCGACTGCGCTAGGCGCTTACCCACTGTGCTTTTTCCAGTTCCCATAAATCCGATCAAAACGATATTTCGCATGGAGATCACCCTCTCAATATGTGACGTTGTTTAAAGTACTAAATATGCTTGATAAGCTTCCCAGGCTGATTGCAAATCTCTAAAGTTATCTGCGGGAAATTTCTCAAGCACCGCTTCAGCAATCACCCAAGCCACCACATGTTCTAAAACAACCAAGGCCGCTGGCACAGCACAGACATCGGATCGTTCCACACTAGCCTTGACCACCTCTTTAGTTTCCAGATGCACCGTATCTAAAGGTTGATATAAAGTTGGGATCGGTTTCATAACCGCCTGGAGGAGAATGGGTTCCCCATTGCTCATCCCCCCTTCGATTCCTCCCGCGTGGTTGGAAGACCGAGCAAAACCATGCCCCTGGCGATACGTGATCGGATCATGCACCTTGGAGCCCATACGTTCTCCTGCTTCAAATCCTAGCCCAAACGAGACCCCTTTCATCGCCTGCACAGAGAGCACCGCTTGGGCCAGTTTTCCGTCTAATTTGCGATCCCACTGAACATGGGACCCAAGCCCTGCCGGAACATTATGAACTTGAACCTCTAATAGACCGCCCAAGGATTCACCCTGCTCTCGAGCTACCAGGAGACGTTCCCCAATTGCTTGTTCCGCCACCAGGTCCCCTACAGACCACTCTGATTGCCTTACACGGTCCCAATAGTCTTCCCCATTCGTACACTGCGCATGAACACCACCTACAGCAAGGACATGCCCTCTAATCTCCACCCCCAGGGCGGATAATCCTTGTCTAACAATACTGCCGATCGCGACTCGCATCGCAGTCTCTCTGGCACTTGCTCTCTCTAGGATATTCCGAACGTCGGTGCGGTATTTTAGCGCTCCAGTCAGGTCCGCATGGCCTGGCCGTGGAGTCATTACCTTTCGACTCTCTAAATCAGCGTCTTCCCCCCAGGCCATGATACCCGACCAGTTTTCCCAGTCACGATTATGAATCTCCAAAGCGACCGGAGCTCCCGTACTATATCCTCCTCGCACTCCGGAAATAAAGTGTATCTCATCTTGTTCGATCGACATTCGTCCACCCCGCCCTGGCCCTTGTTGACGCTGTCTTAAGGCTTCATCGACACGATCCTTGGAGATCTTCATTCCAGACGGTAGACCTTCTATGATTCCCACCAATTTCTGACCATGTGATTCGCCTGCCGTTAAAAAACGCACTATAATCCCTACTCCCATTTATTCATCCAATTGTAGACTACCACTTCTTCAAGTGGGAGTGTACTCCATACTCTGCTTACTCTTCTCTAATGCGCATGCCGACAGGAGCAACAATAACGTTTCTTTGCTCACCCGTTGAGTTTTTTAACGTGATCGTTGATCCTTCGCTACGTCCTAAAGCATTAAAGACTAAATTAGTCGGTTGCGTATCAAACTCGATTCCATTCTTTAGATATATATCTTTCACCCTTGTTCCTTGCCGAAAGATCTTATAATTATGATCCCCAATATCACGATAAAATTTAACCTGATACCAATTATTCTCCGCCATTGCAGTCTGTCGAACGTCCCTAAGTTCCTCTAGTAATTGGGTCGTTGCTATAGTGAGCCGTTCCTTCTCCAAGTGGATCGGAAGCTTAATGAGCAATACAAACCCCGCACCTGACAAAAGCATCAGAACAAGCAATAATTCAAGCAGAGTAAATCCTCTATCCTTGCTCCTGTTGCTCATTTCAATCGTCCCTTTACTCTAAGCTTTATAAAACATCCGTTGCAAGAGTTGATCTTTTAAAGCTTGTCGCATCCTCTCGACGGGAGCTTGGCCCCCTAGCCAGAACTCCCACGCATAAGCCCCTTGATACAGTAGCATACCCAAGCCATTCATTGTACGACACCCCTGTTTTTTGGCGTCGTGCAAAAAAAATGTATCCCCAGGCTTAAATATGATATCAACGACCAGCGCTTGATCAGAAATCCCTTGCACCGTAAAGGGAAATGGCTCACCAAGTAACCCTACCGAAGTCGTCTGCACCAACAGGTCGACGTCCTCAAGCCAGTCCCCTGGAGCAAACACTCCCGACGTAGCGGTCCCGCCCCACTGCTTTATTAACTCTACCAGGAGTTTCGCTTTTTCTGGCGTACGATTAAGAATATGTATCTGCATACCCTGAGCAGCCAGTGCCAAGGCAATCCCTTTCGAGGCTCCGCCCGCCCCGAGTAGAACAGCTTTTTTTCCCTTAAACCCGTTCAGACTTTCTTCTATGGAACGAACAAACCCATCACCATCCGTATTATGACCAATACGCTGCCCCTCATATAGTTTCACGGTATTAACCGCCCCAGCGCGAAGTGCCTCAGGTGTCAGACTATCCATCAGGGAGATAATCTTCTCTTTGTGGGGTAGAGTTACGTTCCAACCAGAAAACCCTAGCGCACAAAGACCTTCAACCGCCTCCGCCAAATGGCTAGGCTTCACGTGAAAGCGTTGATACTCCGCGTCTATCCCTAAGGATTCATACCCTGCAGTGTGCATCCCTGGAGAGAGGGAGTGCTCAATGGGATCACCGATCACTGCATAATGTTTCTCCATTGTTAACAATCCTTTACATCTTGATCCGTACTTTTGATAAGTATAAAAAAGGAATGGCAGGCCATTCCTTAAATGTTCAATGTATCTTTGGACTAAAGGGTTTTGCCGGAGACCAATGCTTCATCAACCAGACGAGTACCTTCTCCATTCGACGCATAAAGCGAGTTCCAATAAATTCGTGTTCATTAATGGGGGTGACCAATATCGTGTAGAGACCAAGCCGATTTCCACCAAGTATATCGGTAAACAACTGATCTCCAATGACAGCAGTGTCCTTATGCCCTGTTCCCAAAAGCTCCATTCCCGATCGGAACGCTTTTCTTCGAGGTTTTGTCGCCCCGAAAACAAACGGAATGTCCAAGCGCTCCGCAACAACGGCTACACGCTGGCGCTTACTGTTGTTGGACACAACGCACGCACTAATACCTGCGCTCTTTACTCTAATAAACCACTCCGCCACTTTTGGACCCACTTCGACATCATTCCAAGGGGTCATCGTATTATCTAAGTCGATAATCAGTCCTCTGATCCCATCTTGAACAAGTTGTTCAACGGAAATAAGATCGAGCGAAGGCGCTTTTAGGGTCGGTCGAAAATACTCAAACATTAAATCCTCCAAAGTACAGAAGTTTTTATAATTATACCTTAGAGGTACCGTGAGAGCAAGTAATCACCTTATTTTTCAGGATCGATCTTACCCATCTCTTCCATTAATTTTTGAATGGCTTTTTTTTCAATTCGAGAAACATACGAACGCGAAATCTCAAGAGCCTTTGCAATCTCCCGCTGGGTTCGTTTTGGACTGTTCATTAACCCGTATCTCAATTGTAGTACCATTTTTTCCCTTTTTGTTAAGTTCTTAACCAGTTCAAGCAAGGCCTTTTGCTCTGACTCGTTTTCAACCTTTATTGAAATATCCTCCTCGTTCGAGCCTAACACATCAATAAGTGATATTTCATTCCCTTCTTTATCCATTCCAATCGGATCGTATATCGAAACTTCTCCCCGTGACTTTTTAAGTGATCGCAAGTGCATAAGAATCTCGTTTTCAATGCAACGTGCTGCATACGTTGCAAGCTTCGTCCCTTTACCAGGATCAAACGTGTTTATTCCTTTAATTAACCCTATCGTACCAATCGATATCAAGTCGTCACCGTCTTCTCCTGTTCCGTCAAACTTCTTGACCAGATGAGCCACCAAACGCAAATTATGCTCAACTAACGTATTGCGCGCTTTCTCAACTTCACGAGTCAGAGTAAAGGGCTGTGTTTTACTTTCGCTGAGAATTTGCAAATAACGCGCTTCTTCTAGTTCATTTAACGGCTGTGGAAAGGCATTATTGTTGATATACGAGACCAGTAAAGAAACTCCCTTAAGAACGGAGAGTGCAATGCTAACTAGTAATAGTTCCGTGAACATCATTTTCACCCCTTTCGCATGTATTCTAATACTTATGCGTAAAAAAGGGAGATTTTGCTTATCCACTTTAATAATAAAATCCATCATTATTACATTATTTTACAATATATCTGAAGGTAATTCTTTGCGACTTATAGAAATTAGCTTAGACATGAATGTTATTAGCACCCAAATAAAAAGCCAATGGATTACAGGAAAAAGGGGGAGGAATCAGTAAAATGAACATTATTGATTTTTGTCGAAATGTTAGTATCAGACTTAATTTATTTGACTTAATTATTCTTCTATTTGCTTTGCTTTTAGTTACAATTGTTTTACTAATTGTAAGAAAGATGGTGCTAGCCATTAAAACAGAAAGAAAAATTGATGAACGTCTGAGAGAAACTAGAGCTAAAATCTCAAGAGTAGTAACAGAAATTGAAGAATATAAAGATAGCACTACCGAATTAGAACTAGAAAAAGTAACGACAACAGTTTTAACTCAAGCGTTTGACGAACTTACCACTGAATTTGTTATGGAGACTTTATCTCAAACTTTAACAAAGGAAACTAAACCATGGCTTGGAAATGACACACTTAACACTAACCCTATTGAAGAAAAAGCACATGCTACTCAAGAAGTTTCTGAAATAGCTCCAAAAGGAAAGAAAACTAGAGCAATGTCAATGGAAGAACGTTGGGCTGAGTATGATAAAAAGAGAGCGATGAGGAATACTGCTTAAGGACGATTTCTACTACCTTCCGCAATTCGGACGTTCCCACATTCCCGCAGCCCCACATTCCCACTATCCCACGTTCCTACAGTCTCACAACCTCAGACCCATATTTCCCCTGGGAATCGATTCTCATGGCCACCCAGTGACAATGAAAAACCGCACTGCCGATCTTCTTCGGGAGTGCGGTTTTTAGGTTCTTCAACTTCACTTTAAGGCTTCAGGGGAAAACGCCTTATTATTTAGATGGGAGACATAGAGATAATAATCTAAGTTCTTAAGAACGTTTATAACCTTATGAGTCGTCAGTACTGTAACCACGATAGAGCCAAGAAATAACCCGACCACAGCGACACTATAATCTGTCCACTGGGTAAGTATAAAACCGACCAGCACTCCGACCGTCAATGCAATAATAGTAGAATTAATCACCCAGGTAGGTTGTCCAAGAGAAAACAGTATTAAAGAATTCATTGAGGCCAACACCAACAGTGATAATACAATAATTGCCCCAATTAAGGTAACCGACGTCGTCTGATTATCAATGACTTTGAACTGCAATATAATAATTGCTGTTATCAACGATAAGATAGCAATCACGGAACATCTTTTAAGATACGCCGAAACGGATATCTGATTCATTAGATCCGTTTCTTTACCTAAATACTTTTTCAGGTCAATACTACGCCAAACTCTAATTGAATTAGAATGTGGCTCAAGTATTTCTCTACGAAGCACCGGCAAAGCTCTAGGTTGAGGTTGGGCTACCTCCCAAACCGTCTGAGCAATGTCAAAAATATCGTTTACCCCAAAGTCTGCCTGGACCCTGGTATCATTCCAGCCCATAGATTCCATAATTGCAGCCATTTCATATTTATCTACAGGGTTTATCACTTTATTTCGGACTTGTTCCACTAATTCTTTGAACAAAGGTTTTTCTTTATCCAGTTGCATAATTTATTCTTCCTGTCCAGGTGATTCCATATTGATAATAAGATCAGCTAATTTACCTTCATTTTGTGCCATATGCATGACACTGACTGTAATGGGCTTACCCTTAAGAATGATCACCTGACCTGAGGCACCAAAAATGTCCTCACCAGCCACTTTACCTAAAATATACTTAGCGCGAACAGCCGATATTTCCCCGCGCACACCTGCTTGAGTAGGTTCGCTTAGGATCTCCTCGGGTTGAACGTCTATAGGCTCCGTAGACTGATAGACATGTTGATTTGTAGCTTTCGTCTCAGACTCTTCAGATATGGCAAGTTCTTGAAAGCTCGGTTTAACATTATCCTCATCAACAACAGAGACCTGCCAGAAATCTGTTTTATTGACCGAAACATACGGATCAACAATTTCAGGGGTTCCGTCATCATAACTCCACAACAATTTATTAGCTTCTACTTTGCGTTCTTTGTTCTCTTTACTATCGTTACTATCTTTGCTTTCTTTGCTTTCTTTGCTTTCCCGTGAGCCAACCTTCATTGCGTTCGCTAGTAATTCAAGATCGCTGAAAGAAGAACGTTTAGAGCTTTGATTTTCAG
The DNA here is from genome assembly GCA_927405585.1 of uncultured Desulfosporosinus sp. Taxonomy (GTDB): domain Bacteria; phylum Bacillota; class Desulfitobacteriia; order Desulfitobacteriales; family Desulfitobacteriaceae; genus Desulfosporosinus. Next base: position 6,262 of record CAKMJS010000027.1, on the reverse strand, counting down.
AACCCTTCGTGGTTTCTGGTTTGATCATAGGTTCAAGGATCGTACCATCGGCTGTCATTTGCTTAACTAAATCCTGCATACTGTCAGCTGCTTCTTCTTCTCCCCCTTTTTCCGGATTGGATTGTTCCTCTCTATTACTCTTAAGCCAATCCGCGATAGGCAACAACTTTCCAATGTTCTTCATGACTTCCAGATCTATATTTTTCGTACGCTCTTGCCCTTTGGCAATTTCCACGATATTCTTAAGCTCTTTTTCGATGATTTCTTTTTCCTTATCTATATCCTTATCAATCTCTGCGATGGTACTCTCTAAAACCTTTGACTTCTGTTGGGTAATTTTATCGATAGCTAGAACTTCGATCTCAACATCTTGGTCTATATACCCTGATACTCTTTCAATTCGATTAAGAGCGAGATCTAGCAGAACCCCCTCGGGAAAATTAGCCTCTGTTTCTGTCAATGTACTTAGTTCTTGTTTGAGGATCTCATTTTCAGTTTGACACTTTTTAATTTTATTGGCAAGTTCCTCTAATACTGCCTCTTGATCCTTTTCTAATTTATTAATGTGATCTTCAACTTCTTGTTTACTGAATCCCCATAATTTCCCTTTAACCTTTAGCATTTGTTTCACCTTCTTCTTTTCCCCAGCTCAAGATTGAACCGTAACGAGTGGCAGTTGCCAAAAATTCATTACTCATTTTGCCCGTAACATTATGCAACCTTATCAATTCTTTTTTACGTTCACTGATCTTATGGTTTAAGCTTGACTCTTTTTGTTTCATGCCTTTAATCGCTGTGATCACTTTTTCTGTACCTTTGAGGTGAGTCGTAAATAATCGACTGGAAATATCATCACGCAGGGCTAACTTCGGGGCTAATTCCTGCCGCAACTTCTCAACTTTAGCTTGCAACAACTCTTTTTGTTGAACTTGGATTTCCAGTCCTCGACGCAGTTCCTCGCGTTTCTGAGCGAATTCTTGATCAATAAAAGAAAGTTCATTCACGACTGATACCGGATCATATCCAAAAAATGAACGTTTAAAACTAGAAGCCATAACTAATTACCCTCCTTAAAAAATCAAGCTATTAAATGCATCCCCTCAAACTGGATAAGGAGCTGTGCCTTGTCTAACACATCTCGAGCAAGGTTAACTTCCCCTAGTTCCATATACGCAAAGGATATTTCAGTTAAGAAGACAGGCACTGCCGAAGAAATGGAATATATACTGATTGCCTTTTGATACTGTGCAATAGCTTCTCGCCAAAATCCCAGTTCCATTAAGGCATATCCCTTATCAGCGAGGTTTTTTTGTCTCTTTAATTGCCATAATACAGCTTGAGGTTTAACATTTCTCTCATCCAATCGTGAGTCTCTTTCGTCTACAAGTGGGAGTAGTTCCCCGTACTCAGTTTCAGAGGGGGACTGCTCCAACGCAGTCTCGATGGGCAACTTGAGTGGAACGAGTTTACTAACGTCTTTAGTTAGTAACGCTTTTATGGTTGCTAAATCCAAAAGCGCTTTCTCTGAGTCTCCTAACTCGTTATAGGCATGAGCTATTTCTATCATTAATACGGGTACTGCGGCAGAGTTTGGACTAGCCTCGACTGCTTGTTGGAACTGAATAATCGCCTCTCTCCAAAAGCCCAAATCCAGAAGTGCATATCCCTTATTGGAAAGCAATTTTTGCTGTTGCAGTTGTACTAAGAAGACTTGAGGATGACCTGTTCTCTTAATCAGTTTATGATAAACCGCACTATACAATCCCAAAGTACGTTCTATTGTGAAAAGGGTTAACGCTCGTTTACGTGCTTCTACTCCATACGAATGTCGTAGATCCGAATTACTCAATAAGTTGGTTATTGCCCAAGCCATTGGTTCGTGCAGTCCCGGAGTAACCAATACCCCACAATCACCGACAGCTTCTTTGACTCCTCCGACATCTGTCGCAACGACGGCTTTACCAGCCATCATCGCTTCTACTATTGAATAAGGAAAAGCTTCTGTAAGACTGGAAAAAGCTATTACATCGGCATTAGCCAACACTGACGGGACATTATTCGAATGCCCAGCAAAAATAAAGGTCTCTTCCAAATCTAACTGTTTGCGTAGGACTAGACATTCTTCATAGTAATCTGGAACAGTGATGGCTCCATAAACCAGAAAACGCACATTTGGAATTTGTTCCTTTACGATAGCAGACGCTTTAATCAAAGTGAGGAGATCCTTAACAGGATCAACTCTTGCTAAAGACACCACCGTAGGGTGAGCGTTATAGTGTTCTCGAGGATCCGGAGTAAAGATATCCTTATCCACGCCATTATATATAACTTCAATTTTTGATGGGCTGACTCCAAATTGTTTTTCCCAGCGAATATTGTACTGACATACTGGAGAAATCTGATCAGCCATATAATAATTCAAGGACGTGATCGAATGAATGTAGCGAATTAGAAATGTTTTAAGGTACGTAGAATAATTGCTTGCATTGATATTGAGATATTGTTCTCGCAAATAAACTTCATGTTCAGTTAATAAAAAAGGCGTTCTATTCTCTAGCTTAGCCAACACACCAGGAATACCGCAAAATGCAGCCGCAGCAGAATGGGTAACATCCACGCGAGGTAAAGGGGTATCTAAAATTGTACACAAGCGATTCAAACGTCCAAGACTTTGAATCATGTCAAAGACGCTTGGCTCTGGCAGTTTATTAGAGGGGTCACCTGTATAGCTATTGATGAGATCTTTGAAGGTAGTCCACACTAAGTCAGCTTTAAAACAACTTCTGTAATCATATTGCTTAAAGAAATTGTAAAGATCAAAAAGAATGCGTGCGAACTCCCTTGGATTTTTATCGATACTAATGATTTCGTGAATCATAGCTTTAAATAACGGTAAAAACTGCGCTTGAATAATATTGGAACTAGGATGTTTTTGAGCCAAATATTGCTTCGAAAAAGGTAAGATTGAGTGTTGTTTCGGATCCTCAGTTCGCCACAATGGAACTTTAATTAACTCAGTGTTTTGAGGTAAAGTAAACCTTTGGGTATCATTATGATTCATCATCATACTATATATAGTGTAATCGACATTAGTTAATCCGTTGACTAAGTCATTACACCATGAACTTTCTCCACTTTGATGAAAAGGGTAGGATCCTTCATTGGTTAACATCACTTTTATTCTACCCTTTGCCACAAAAAAAACACCTTCATTCTATTATTAGCTATTAAACGAACTATTAATTGATAGCTAAAGATTATCCGAATTATTTACTATTGTCAATGAATATATAAGTTCGTAAAAGCCACCTCTGTTTCTTCAGAAAACCCAAAAATCCGCCCTCCCGTTCAGTGCGCGGAGGCGGATTATTTGGGTTGGAACATTTCCGTGGGTGAGCCTACTCCAATGGGCGAATCCATAAAGGACGGTCTTTGAGGCAGCCCTTTTGAGAGTCCGAGGCTCGAATAAGCCGTCAATTTCAACTCCGCTCGCATAATCCCTTCCGAAACTGAAAGGTTCATGCTTTTGATCGCTAATCGTTGACTCCCTCCGAATTGTAAATCCTGAATCAAGGTGAGTATGTCCGCCGTTTGGCCAAGACAGCTAAAGCTCATCCCCATTTCTTGATAGGCGCCTTTCGTTTGCGCTTGCTCAAAGGCTATCGATTGAGGAGTCACCGAATGTTGTTTCGCCAAATTATAGAGCCCGACCATGCGTTGCGGATTATCAACCTGAGCTGGTAACTGAGAATTTAATTGAAGAACTTTAGTCTCCATTGTTTTTATATCCTGCTGAAGACCGTCTTGATTTTGTTGATAGCCTAGCAATTGCCGATAATGATCTTTCTGGGCATTTAACTGTTGGGTAGAGCTTTGAATAACCAGCCATTCAGGCATGAAAAAGAACTTGTAGTAAGCAGAGCCTAGCCCAAATAGCACGACTATGACAAGTATCATAAATTCCATTTTTTCTTTTTTTGCCTTCTTCACGTAGTTACTCCTATCTCTTCTACTATTAGATGTACAAGACTGCGTGCTACTTCAACTTTAGATTAAAATTTAAGGTCTGTACTTTATCTTGTAAGGATACAGGTTGAATATCAACTTCTTGAAACATTCCCGAATCGCGTAAACTGATCCATAGACGCGCTACGTCCACAGGTGACGGAACGCTTACACTAATGTTCAAGGTATTTTCCTGCAACGAAAACGTATTAACTACCGTTCCGAGCGGTAAGGTCTTTTTTAGGTTTTCCAGGATAGGACCCGGTTCTCGGGTACTTTTTTTCATAAGATCTAATAACTTCTGTTGTTCTTCCGCATGAGCCTTTAAGGCGTTGAGTTGTTTAACCTGATTCGTAATCTCTCCGAGAGCCGAAATTTGTTGTCCTACTACCGCGATCTCCTGTTTAATTTTATACTCCCAAACCCACGGCGCACTTCCCACTGCCCCGATGAGTAATAGGCTTACCAGCCCCCAAAGTATCGAGGCAGTTTTCCATTTCTTAGGACCTCCCGTCTCTCGGGCCAGTCCGTCTATCCATTGTTGAGCAAAATTGAACTCTTTCTTTTCCCTCATTTAGCCCTCCCGCAAAGCTAATCCATAAAGGCTGCCGTATTTCATCTCGTTTTTTTGAAGAGTTCTAATCCGTCTACTGAAACTAGGACGCCAAGCATCAGGGAAGCCCACCTGTGTCGGTATATCTAAATTAGACTCGAAGATATCTTGTATAAAGGGAAGATCAGAATACTCCCCGGTAAGATAAATGCGATCGATGGCTTTACCAAAATGTCTGGCCGCAAAAAATCCAAAGAATTCGGCAACTGACTTTAAAACATCACTCAACGTTATTTCGATTTCTGCTTTAGCCCAAGCCTGCAATCTAGCGGTCTGAAGATCTGGACTGTCAGCCCTTCTTCTTTTTCCGTGCCCAAGCTCTTGAGAAGCACGTTTCACAGCGGTTGCCACTTGATCTAAGTCGTCTAAAGAAACCTCCAAATCGGAATACAAAAAAAACACTCCGTGCTCCAAGAGGATAAATTCCACCCGATCCGCACTCAGTTCAATAATCGCTATATCATGGGTAGCCTCCAACTCAGCCGTAGTCGTTTTACTCCTTCCCTTCGGAGTCAATCGAGAATACAAACGAGCCAATCCATCAGCCGCTAAATCTACGACTTTTGGTTTAAATCCGATGTCTTTCCACTCAGACCATAACGCCTCCCACTGATACTTAGGCAGAGCAGCTAGAAGAACTTTCTGACGCTTTTCCCCGTCTTCAATTAAACGTTCTAATACTCTATAATCTACAACATAATCTGAAATATTAATAGTAAAATATTGATCCACGTGTAAGGTTAAAAGTTTATCCAAATCTTGGACAGACATTATCGGAAGTGTGATCATTCGCGTGATCACTCCCGGGCAAGAAACCGCCACTCGAAGTCTATTCAGTGGAACTCGGTTTGCACGCAACCACGCTCTGAGTGAAGCCGATTTTTTCCCACCCTTCGAGCGCTTCCCTTCTTGGAGACTTTCTTTCTGCACGAGATCATTCTCCCCAAGTTGCTGTTGACCGTGTTCCGGTTCCGGTTCGGGTTCAAATTCAGCTTCTAGTTCTGGTTCTGCGCGAAATTCAGATAAGCGAAGAATATCTAGATTATTCCTTCGGCGAGCCACTTTGGCAACAACCCAGTGGTTACCTCGAACAACTGCCAGCCATTGTTTTTGTTTGAACACGATACAATCTCCCTCAAAGCTTATTTCTAACTACTTCCAAACTTAATTCTCAATCTGCCACATTAATTCACCGTCTGAGTTTAGGAGAAAGTAATTAGTTATAGTTACCGTATTACTTCCCGGAGATAGATTGCTGCTAATCCTACCTTCCACCTCTAAACGGACAGTCTCACTTCCATTGTAATCAATTAAAATCGACTTAGCTTCTCCAATACCATTATGGTTAACTCCATTTACACCTCTAAAATCTCCAACCGGGTAAGTATATACAGTATCATCTATGGTTTTTAGAGTAAGCTGAACGTCAGTAGCATACCTATTTTTATAATCTCCATTAATATCGTTAATAATAAAGATAAAGATAGGTTCATTCAAGTTTACTGGCGAATCTTTTTCAAATTTGTAACCATTAGGTAAATCAGTAGGGTCATCATTGCTAACGTAAAATATTGTTTGTGCATCTCCAATTTCGTCCACATCTAACAATTCCTGCCTAGTTACTCCCGAAGTACCTTCTGCTGA